>JAPSHM010000115.1 GCA_031179845.1 Pedobacter sp. | reverse complement strand
TCAACTGCGCTTTATTGAATTGGTATGCTATTGAAAGTGTTCGCAGTTTGATATACGAAGCATCTACAATGTGCTGCCCCGCCTGTAGGTCAGAATAATAATCCTGCTTATTGAAAGTCGCAGTTGTGTTCACTACACTATTTCCCGCCGCATCCAGATATACAGAGTTCGGGTAGATGACATTAAAACGCTGCCCGCCACTTTCGGCCGAGGTGCCAACGAAACCAAGGATATCTCTTGTTCGGGAATAAAATACTCCACCTTTTTTGCCATCAAATAACACATTTAACGACAAATTTTTATACTTGATATTTGCCCCAAGAGAAGCCTGATATCTTGGGTTATAGGTGCCCAGATATTGTGCAGTTGTAGTTGGAACCGGAATACCTGTTTCCTGGTCAACAATTGTCCGTCCTTGCGCGTCCGTAGCGTTGGTGACTGCATAGAACTCTCCGTAGGGACGGTTCAGTGCTGCCACGACCGACATTCCTGAGTAGCCGCCAAGCGTCACTTGCTCAATTCCTGGCATCAGGTCAACGACCCTGCTTTTATTTCTTGTGTAGGTACCATACAGTTCAACAGACAATCCGGCGGCTGTTCTGATGGGAATGCCTCGCATGGATAATTCTACCCCTTTATTGCGGATCTCCCCTGCATTTACGACACGAAAACCGTAGCCGGTGGAACTTGGAATAGGGATGCTTAAAATCTGATTTCTGGAATTATTCGCATAATAACTAAAATCAAGAGATAGCCGGTTATCGAAAAAACCCAATTCAGTACCTATTTCAAATGAACTTGTTTTCTCAGGCTTTAAGTCAGGATTGCCGATCGTTGTTCCCGACATCAATGCAGCCACGTTGCCAAAGGGAAAAGTAGTGCTGCCAAAGTTGGAAAGGATCTCTCCCCTTGAAAAGGTGGTTAGCAACTGGTATGGATCTGTGTCATTGCCAACCTGTGCAAAGCTTGTACGTAACTTACCAAAATCCAGGAATTTGGAAATCGAAGATTCCTTCAACAATTCGGAAAAAAGGAAAGATATGCTTGCGCTCGGATAAAAGAACGAATTATTTTCTAAAGGCAAGGTTGATGACCAGTCATTTCTGGCGGTTGCCTCAAAGAACAACATGTTTTTGTACGATAAATTTAAATCGGCATAGAGCCCAATAAGCCTTCTCCGGCTGATCAGATCGTCAATTACATCCACCGGACCATTGCTATTGGTAAGGTTATACCAATCTGGAACAACTAAGCCACCACTGGCATTGGTAGATTGATTGTTGGTAGTAGTATAGCGCTGACGAATGTTATTACCAATCATCAAAGAACCGCTCAAATCCTGGTTAAACGTATGACTAGCCGTAATCATCAAATCATGCACCACCTCGTTAACGTTAAACTGATCTATCCGGTAGGAGCCGTTACTAATTTGAGAATTCGCTGAAACGGAGTAATTTCCGGCTTCATCAGCAGGAGCAAAGTTGTACTTCGGTGCCTCGAAACGTCTGCGGTCTACGTAGCTGTCAATACCAACACGTTCGGTAATGTTTAGCCATTCCGTCGGCTTATAACCAACGGTAAAATTTCCGGTTATCCGATTAACTTCATTGATGTTGTCGTAATTTTCTAAAACCCAATAGGGATTCATGGTATAGGCACCATAGTAACCATATAAGTCGTCATGACGAACGCCGTTTTGGTCAGTGAAGCCATATCCATAGTACTTATTATTCAAATCTTTCAGTTGGGTAAGCGGAATATCCCGTGGCGTTTGCAGCACATTATTATAAACCGAACCACCGCCCTGACCGCCACCAAGCTGGTGGCTATTGATTTTAGAAAATGTAAAAGATACCCCAGCACTTAACTTGTTGCTAAATTCTGCTGTTCCGTTAAACCGTACATTGTATCGGTCGTAGGTATCTTTATCGCCGGGAAAAATTCCATTTGAATTCAAGGAATTGAGTCCGAGATAGAAAGTTGTATTTTCACCTCCCCCCGAAAAGCTCAAATTGTTATCAGTAGAAAAACCAGTTTTGAAGAAATCACGGATGTTATCTCTTAGGGCCGAGTAAGGTTTTGTAAGTCTCACCCCTTCAATTTGCTGGCCCCATGGCTGTACTTCACCGGTAAACGGTGCACCCCAGCTCCAATTTTCCTTTGGGTCATTTTCAAAAATGGGGTTTCCGTTCTCATCGATATCTATATAGTACCCCTGCCCATATTCGTTTTGGAAGTCAGGAAGTTTCAAGATCGACGAAAAGGAATTTCCGGTAGTAAACGTAATGGAAGTTTTTGCGGCTCCCCGTTGACCGCTCTTGGTGGTAATGATCAATGCACCGTTAGAGGCCCGAGAACCGTAAAGTGCCGCAGCGGCAGGTCCTTTCAATACAGTCACGGATTCGATATCTTCCGGATTGATGTCGTTGCCCCGGTTACCAAAGTCGACACTTGCCAAGGTAGATGCTCCACCAACAACACTCGAGTTATCAATTGGAACCCCATCTACTACAATCAGCGCCTGGTTATTGCCCGCAATAGACGACCCGCCCCTGAGAACAATTCTTGAGGAACTTCCTGGTGTATTTGATGTGCTGGTAATATTGGCACCTGCAACCCGGCCAGTCAAGGAGTTGATCACACTCGGATTTTGCCCCTGCGTAAGTTCCTCATTTCTGATCGTTGGTGCAGAATAACCAAGGGATCGTTTTTCCCGTCGGATGGCTTGAGCAGTGACCACGACTTCCGTCAATTCCGTCTGAGCTGAAGTCATTACGACGTCTATAACACTCCTTTTTCCTACATTGACGGTTTGTGTAGAAAATCCAATGGCTGAATATTCCAGTATAGCATTGTTTCCTGGTACAGCCAATGAATAGGCACCGTTTCCACCGGTGACGGTGCCTATGGTGGTGCCCCTAACTCTTACAGAAACGCCTGGAACTGGTAATCCGTCACCCGCTGAAGTTACGGTTCCTTTGATGATTCGATCCTGGGCCCAGAGGGAAAATACAGAAATCAGTAGCATGATTAAGGTAGAAAGTGATCTTTTCATAAGAGAGACTATTTGGGTTCTAAAAAAAACTTTTATAACCGGTGCGTGTCATTATTAACTCATCCGTTTCGATAAAAGTTCCACCAATAACTACGTGATTTGAGAGGTAGAATACTCGATCTAAAACGTAGTTCCCGGCAACTCAGGACGTGTAATTCCAAAAATAAAACCGCACTTTTCCTGACGATTTAGCGTATAATGCGTTCAATCAATTTTCAAACATGACTGTTATTATGGTATGTCGTGCCTGACGAAGGTAAATGGCTAGTGCTTACAGTTTCTTTACTGTGACACGACTTAGGTTTGTTAATAATTAACAGGATATCCCGGATAGGATATCCTGTTCTTTTTATCAACCAAGTGAGTCCAAATAGCGTTTCAATATTCGGTTTAGGCTTATTGGAAATTCGATCATGCTTTGATGACCACCGGCGATCTCTTCAAATTTGCCATTCTTAACAGTTGTGGAAATGATCCTTAGCGCATCAGCGTTAATGATCCTGTCGTTCACTGCACCAATAGCCAATAGCGGGGTTTCGATTTCCGGAAGGATTTCCTCAGCATCGAAATTGAGTGCCTGCAAGACACCGGCTGCCAATACATCTATCGGGCACTTTGCAGCGATGCTGCTTAAATACCTCAACTGCGATGGACTTTGTCTTCCCGTAAAAAGCAGGAATCTGTAAAAAGCCATACTCAGCCCATTCCGGTAATTTATTCTGGCTAACCATTTGAAAACAGTCGGATAGCGGATAACAGATTCAAGCAGCGGTCTGAAAATAGGATATTCCACTTTTCGCATGAAATTAGGAAGTAGACAACTTTTCAACGGATTTGTAAAACTGCCATGTTGTAAGATCACTGCTTTTATTTCTGTCGACTGCCACCTTTTCAGGTATTCCAAAATGATCATAGCACCCAGACTGTGACCATATAAAATAAAATTCGATAATCTTAGTGTTTCCAGGACTAGCCTTAGATCTTGGGCCAATGTGGAAATGGATAGGTCGACCGGCTTACCAGACTTTCCATGACCGGGCAAGTCGATGAGAATTAATTTGTACTGTTTCTGTAACATGAGGCGCTGATAGAACCATTGCTGGCTGCTTGAATTAAGTCCGTGAACCAGGATAATCGGAGTCCCGTTTTCATTTCCATCAACCTGAACGAGTAAGCGGTTTCCACTGGGAGCGCTTAGATAACCGGTCTTTCGTGCAATTAAGACTTTCGGCTTTTGCTGGGTTTTACCTCTAGACAATATCCAGGACACAGGATATCGGCCATAGGCAAGAAATAAGCCGGCAGCTAAATATTTGAAATACTTCAGATACTTCTTCATCATGATAAAAAATTTCGCCCGATAAAAAACATGATTTATAACATAGGGTAGGCGATTTGGTTTTTCAACGTACACTCAAGTGGACCGCATCAAATTGCATTGAGAAAAAAATCCAATCATTAGTTATTTTTTTTTTAGAAATAATTTGGTTGTTATAATTCTATTTACATATATTCGTATCGAGAGCGTTAATTTGAAGCGGGGCTTGTCGCCAGACAAGTTCCGCTTTATCTTTTTTAACCATTTTGGTTTGTTGGTGTTGTCCGTTACGAATTGATTGCTTACGTTGATCAGAATGGCAATTTGTTCGGTATTGGTCCCACTAAATCTTTTCTGTTTTGAATAATAATAGGTTCTTTTCAGGATGATTTGGCGTCTTTTTCCATCCATGATATACTATCGAAAATGAGGAACAGTGCGGCTTAAAGTCTACCTACTATACTAGACGTGTTACCGTGAAAAACAATAGAAGAAATATGGCCAGGGTGATACCAAACCTGGAGCGCTATCCCCGTTCGCTTTCCACTGTATAAACGAAACTGTCTGCTTTATAAAAGCCCAGATTATATTCAATGGGTCTTTCTGCTTTTCCGAACACAAACCTTTTTCGCAGCAGAACAGGGCTTCCAACCTCATACTCCAATTTTTCAGCAATAAATTTGTCGGCAAGAATGGCGCTAATTTCTTCTTTCGATATGGCGGCTATTACAGCATGTTCTTTCTCTAGCATTTCATATAATGGACGTGTGAAATCTTCTTCCCCTGTAAGTCCAACATTAGGATGAAAGTACGACTCAAAATAAACGAAAGGCGCATCAGTTTTACCTCTTAAACGAACCAATTTCAAAATCTTCTTGTCGGTGTTGATTCCGAAAAATATGGCCAGTCTTTCGTCTGGGTAGACCCAGCTTACGTGGAGTTCAAAATTTCTTGTAACGATACCCCTGGCTTGCATCTCCTGAGAGAAACTTAACCAGTTCTTAGACTTTGAACTGACAGATCTCTGTTCCAATACCCTGGTTCCAACTCCTTTTTTCCGAATTAATAATCCTTCATATACTAATTTGTTCAGTGCCTGACGTAAAGTTGTTCTGGAAATGCCAAGCTGCTGAGCAAGTTCAATCTCTATAGGTAACAATTTTCCTGACTGATATTCAGGTGACTCGATGAGTTTACGAAGCAAGGTTTCAGCTTGAAGATGCAACGGAACCGGGCTTTTATGATCAATCGACAGTTTCATTATTATTTTCTTCAAACATATACAAAATCATTCATTTGGGCTAAGTGTGAGGCGTTTATGTTTGAATGAACTCATTTAAAATAAGTTTAGAATTCTTGTAATGTTTTTATATGTTTGTACATGTGTGTTGTATGTATAGTAGTATGTATGCATGTATTTACAATATTTCTCCTGTTTTCAATGAGAAAGCAGCATCTATTGGTATTATGTAAGTACATACGATAAAAAACAAATAGTGATGAAAATTGAAGTAAAGAAAATCGCTTCAGCATGTACAATTTGTGTCCACGCCATCAGGTATCTGGCGGCACTTGCTACCGTATTTTTTTACTGCCTCAATTTACCAGTGGAACCATTAGAGACCCTGTATACTCCTCATTAAAGGTTTGTAACATTCACTAATAGTTAATTACGAATACCAATTAATCAAATATTATAACTCTTAATCTGTATGAAATGAAAAAAACGTTTATTTTTTTAGTGTTTGTCTTGCTCTATTTTGGAGGGATAGAACCCGGCTATGCACAATCTCCTCCAGGAATCGTAATCAAAGGAGTAGTTTATGACGCAGCCAACCAGTCCGTAACGCTGCCGGGAGTTGGCATAATGTTAAAAGGTGGCAATAAAAAAACGGTCACAAGTTCTAATGGTACTTTTCAGATTGAGGTTCCATCTCTACCGTCAACCTTAGTCTTTAGCTACATTGGCATGCAAAACCAAGAACTCAGGGTTACAGAGAATCGGCAATTGAAAGTGTTGATGACCAGTGATAGTAAAGCGCTGGAGGAAGTGGTGGTTACAGGTTATGGAACTCAAAGAAAGTCGGACGTTACAGGTTCCGTAGGCGTTGTATCTGGAAAAGACCTGCTAAATGCGCCTGTAAATAATGCTTTACAGGGATTGAAAGGAAAAGTTTCCGGGGTTAATGTTTTCCTGAATTCAGGATCTCCCACCGGCAGTCCTAAAGTGTTGATCAGGGGATTGGGGACGATAAATTCATCTTCAAATCCTTTATATGTTGTAGATGGGGTGGCAATGGAAGATATCCAATTTCTAAATCCAAATGATATCGAACGTATGGAAGTGTTGAAGGATGCATCTTCCACTGCAATCTATGGCGCGCGTGGTGCGAACGGCGTAGTCCTGGTTACCACCAGGAGAGGTGCTGCTACTGAAGGTGTAGTCGTTGGATATGATGGATATTTCAGTCTTGGTATGTTGCCTAAAAAACTCGAAGTATTAAATTCAGCAGAGTTTTTACAAGTTATTCAAAAGGGCTTTGAAAACTATAGTAAGTATAATCCAACTGGAACTGCTCCGGTATTTAGTACAACTGATCCCAGACTATTTGATGCAAATGGTAATCCCTTGTATGACACAGACTGGCAGGATGAGGCTACACGTACCGCACTTTCGCATAATCATCAACTAAGCGTTTTAGGGAAATCGGAGAAATCCTCATTTGCCGCATTTATGAACTATGGCAGGACCGAAGGGATCATGCTTAACAGTTGGTTGAACCGGGTCAATTCAAAGATCGCGTATGATGCCAAGCCAAAAAAATGGCTTTCTCTCGGTTTAAATTTGTTAGTGAACAGTACCAAAGGAAATGAAACGGAGGAGGATGGAGGACATCAGACGCCGAGACGAGCAATGCTGGAGATGCCACCTATTTTTCCGCCAAAATTTCCTGATGGGACCTGGACAAATAGCAGTATGATCTCTGATCCTTTTTCACTTGAGTCGATCCCAAATCCGGTACATGTGTTAACCACACAGGACAGGCTTAGAAAAAGGAATCAGCTGTTCGGTAATACATATCTTACCTTCCATCTGCTTCCTGGGCTTGATTTACGGACACAGTTTGGTTTTGATAAGCGGGATAACCTATTCCAAAACTATAGCCCTACAGACTTAATTAATATTTCTGCGCCTTTAGGTTTTGCGTCGATTGAAAATCAACATTCCTTTTACTGGCAGGAAGAAACTTATTTAAACTATAACAAAGAGTTCGGAGATCACCGGATCAATGCCGTGTTGGGGTTGAGCTGGCAGGAAAGAACTGCAGAAAATGGTTATGTCTCCGCCCAGGGATTTTCTGATGATTTTTTTAGGTTTAACGCCATTCAATCTGCGAGTCAGCCGGGAGCACCTACGTCGTCTTTTGACCAATGGAGTATGAACTCTTATTTTTTAAGAGGAAGTTATAGTTACAAAGACAGGTACCTGGTGACCTTTACCGGACGTGCTGATGGATCTTCACGTTTTGGGAAAAACAATAAATATGGAATATTCCCATCTCTCGGATTAGGCTGGGTAGTTTCAAAAGAAAACTTTTTGAGCCAGGTCGAGTCGATTGATGAATTGAAAATCCGCGGAAGCTACGGGGTGACCGGTAATACAGAAATACCTACTTATCAGTCGCTTGGAACGATCTCATCACAAACTACCTTACTGAATGGTACCCGGGTATCGCAAAGTTTTGTAAACCGATTGCCAAATCCAAATTTGGAGTGGGAGAAAACCAAACAGTTTGATGTTGGATTCGACTTGTCTCTATATAAAAGTAGAATACGACTTGGTGTAGACTATTACCATAAGTTAACTACAGATCTGTTGCTCGACAAGCCTATTCCTACCAGTACTGGTTTTTCGGCAGTAAGGGATAATATTGGATCAGTCTCAAATAGAGGTGTAGAGGTCTTACTTAGTGGAAGTCCGCTGGTTAGTCAAGATTTCAGATGGGAGAGTACATTAAATTTTAGTTATAACAAAAACAGAATAGAAGCATTAGGTGCCAATGGTGAAGATATCTTCCCTGGTCCTGGTTTTGTTTCCGGCAGTCAAACCATCTTGCGTGTCGGAGAAAGTCTGAGTTCATTCTATGGATACCGGAGATTAGGGATATGGGGTACCGATGAGGCGGCTGAAGCGGCTCGCGTAGGTGGTGTACCAGGGACCGCTAAACGGAGTTCTGAACGCGGTGTTATTGGAAAAGGCTTACCAGACTGGAGCGGAAGTTTTATCAATAATTTTCGTTACAAAAACCTGGATCTGAATATTGAAATGCAGTTTGTTTATGGCGTTGACGTGTTGCAGCAATTTTTACACTCTGCAGAAGATAGAACAGGATATTCGAATGGATTTAAATCCACGCTGTATGAAAGCTGGACAGAACAGCGCCAGGGTGGACTTATTCAACAGATCCGCAATGGTCCTTACTCAGGACAAAATAGTGAAGTAGATGACCATTGGGTGGCTGATGGGTCATACATCAGAGGCAGCGCGATTACACTTGGCTATAACCTCACACAAAAGCAAATGATGAAGTATAATCTAAAAAACATGCGTTTTTATATTAGTGTCCAAAATGCATTCCTGATTAAATCCAAATCATTTAAAGGTTACGATCCGGAAGTAACATCTTACGGTGACAACCAGTGGGGTCAGAATATTTATTTCCATCAATATCCAAAACCACGAACTTTTACACTGGGCACAAGTTTTCAGTTTTAAATTCGACAAAGGGAATATTAGTTAACAATCGAAAAACAAGATTATGAAATCTACAATCATATGTTTATTACTAGTCATGATGCTTGGCACATCATGTAAGAAGTTTCTGGAGGAGGTTCCAAAAGACGAAATGACTACCGGTCAATACTTTACAAAGCCTCAACATGCAGAAAATGCTGTGAATTCTTTATACAGGAATGGTGCACCACAATTATTTGAAACGAATATTGGCGGCTATGCTGGCTCCAGAATGATGTTCGGCCCGTATATAACAGGATATATGGATAATGAATACAAAGGGCAGGAGATTCATGTTCAATATGCGCAAAATTTAACTTTCAATGCCACCAATCTTTCTTCCTATTTGCAGGGAATGTGGAGTAGCATATATAGCGGAATTGCAAGAGCCAATAGTGCAATAAAGTATATTCCAAGAACTCCGGGACTTTCAGATCAAAGATCCAAACAGCTATTAGCGGAAGCGAAGTTTTTCCGGGCATACGCGTATTTTCAATTGGTGCGTTTATATGGAGGACTTCCGTTAATCACCGAGCCCTATGAAGACATTAGCAATCTGCAGGTCAAAAGAAGTACGGTTGAAGAGGTCTACCAGTTGATCACTACTGATCTTGAATACGCACTGAATGATGGAGGTCTTGCTGATGTCGCCATGCTGAACAATGGTGGCCGGATCTCTAAAGGCGCAGTAGCCACCTTATTGGCAGATGTATATCTTACGATGAGCGGCTTTCCTTTGAAAATGGATAAGTCTGCACAAGCGGCAGCCGCTGCTAAACTGGTGATCAATTCCAATAGATACAACCTGACTGCACATGGATTGAATTCCGCTGGTGATGTGGATCTTACAAATACAGCATACAACAAGTTGCGATTATCCGATAATTCTGCAAACGAGTATATTTATTATTACGAATTTGCAGTAGGGATCTCTACTTCTGCATATGCTTCCTGGTCGCTACCGGCCACTGGAAGTTCAGAAACTAAGTTTGCCATTACAGTAAATACCTTTGCACCTACGCCGCGGTTTTTAGGAGGATACAACAAAACGGAAGACTTAAGGGTACAGGAAAAACAGTTTTTTCACTCTTCCCTTATCAGGAAGAACGGCACAACACTGAATTTCCCGCCGGCCCCTTATATGTGGCTGGATCAGGAAGCGGTCTTCACAACGGGTTCCTCAGGGAAAGATCAGCCAGTTTATACCTATTCAGATCCTTTACTCATTGCAGCCGAAGCAATAGCCCTATCAGAAGGCGTGACAGCCGAGGCGGTTAATTATCTATCTATGGTAAGAGGAAGAGCCTACTGGAAAGAAGATATTGCTATCATGAAAACTCAACTTTTACAACTATCTAAAGATGATTTCATAAAAGAGGTATGGAAAGAACGATTCAGGGAATTAGTATTTGAAGGAAGGATCTGGTTTGATATTCAGCGGACGAGGTTATTCCCGGTTCCAACAGTGGATGGCACAGGAAACATTTCATTTGAACCGGTGATCGGTCATGTAAATAATGCCGGTGCCATTATTCAGGAAAAGAATCTGCTTCTTCCAATTGCTACCGATGAGTTACAACGGAATCCTGAACTGGTTCAGAATCCGGGTTATTAACGTTAAACGGACCTCCCAAAAAGAGGTCCGTTTAACTATTATATGATTCAAATTGAACGCTATATGAAATCAACTCATATTTACCTCCTTGTTGCTGCAATCTTAATTTCTTTTTC
>JAPSHM010000381.1 GCA_031179845.1 Pedobacter sp. | reverse complement strand
ATGTTTTAACTACTGAGTAACGGTCAATTGTTCCACGATCATTTTTTTGAACCCTTTTGTCAAGGTATCTGCTACAATGCCGTCTTCTTTCCGGTAAAGAATGTAGGCTTCCATTCCGTTTTTAGACGCCACAAAATCAAGCGCCTCCTGAACAGTCATTGCCATAATTGGGCTATCATAGCCATCTGCAGTAATGGCGTCTTCTGCATATAGTGTAACACTGATTAAGTTGTTATCCAATGGATAGCCGGATTTCGGATCTATAAGATGGGCTAGTTTTTTTGTGCCATTCTGCAAATACTTCCGATAATTACCGGCAGTAGTGATCGCCCCGTTATTGATCTGAATGACATGCCTGATCAGCGGTTCTGCATTTGCTGATAATGCTGGTCCCTCAATACCGATGCGCATTGCCGAGCCGTCCGGTTTAGGCCCTTTCATCCTCAATTCACCCCCAATTTCAACAACATAAGCAGATATGCCTTTCTTTGTCAGATGTTCAGCTACAACGTCTACACTATAACCTTGGGCGATGCCATTTAAATCAATTTGAATGCAGGATTTGCTTTTCATCAGACGGCTTCCCTTTAAACGAAGATTGTTCATGCCGACACATTGCAGCAGTTGCTTTACCTCGCTACTATCTGGAAAGTGCTCAACTCTTTTGGGCCCAAAGCCCCAGGCCTGGACCAATGGTGCGACAGTCACATCGAACTTACCTTTAGTCGCCTTGTAAACCGTAAAGGACTTGCGCATTACCGCTGTAAGGTGCACATCCAGATCTAATGCCTCTTCCGCAGTATTGAAACGATTGATCATCGAATACGGCTTGTAAAGTGACATAGAAGAATCTATCACACTCAGGATACTGTCTACCGATTGTTTGCTGACAATTCGATCTACTGCGAAATATTTGACCGTATAATCGGTTCCCTGAGCATAACCATGAATGATATATTCCCGCTGATCTCCTCCCTTAAAAATGAAGGAAATCAGCAGCGGAATAAAAAGTAATATAAATTTAGAAAAAATGACCACGTCTTTTAAAGCACCTTCGTCTTACCCGGTGTAGGAATCGGATAAAGTCCGTTGGCATCTGGCATGATCTTAGGATTTGCGTTCCAGGTTAACTGATCAGGCATTAAGCTGTTGTCAGCTTTTAACGCATCATCCCATTTGATCACTTGTCCGGAATACGTTGCATACCTTCCAATGATTGCAGTAAAACAACTTTTCGCCGCCCGTTCTGCATCCCAGAACTTATACTGTCCTTTACTGATCGCTTCAAACAATTCGTCATGTTCCGTTTGATACGGATTGGCGTTCCCTTTTGTTGGGTGATTGAATAGCTGTGTCCCTTTATAATCCCATAGTACGCCATTGTTGCCTGCAGACAAATAGGTTCGTCCTTTAGTTCCCTGGAAAGTTTCATCCACGCGGTTGGCTATACCTTCGAAATGACGACATTGACTGTAGATTACTGCGCCATCCGCATAGGTAAGTTCTACCGCATGATTGTCGTAGATCTCTCCGTAATCTTTGCCCGTTCTCCAGGCACGACTACCTGTCCCCTGAACGGAAACCGGGTAGGCATTTTTAACCCAGTTCGCGATATCTATGTTATGTACATGTTGCTCAACGATATGGTCGCCGCACAGCCAGTTGAAGTAATACCAGTTGCGCATTTGATATTCCATTTCCGTTTGATTTGGTTGGCGCTGATTTACCCAAACACCACCACTGTTCCAGTAAACCTGTCCACCCACAATATCACCTATTGCACCATCCTGGATACGTTTTAAAGTCTCCCTGTAATTGGCTTGGTACCGGCGTTGTAACCCAACAACAACATTTAGCTTCTTCTGCCTGGCAAGTTCCGCCGCAGCCAAGACTTTTCGAATCCCGGGAGCGTCTACTGCTACCGGCTTTTCCATGAAGACGTGTTTCCCTTGTTTTACGGCTTCCTCAAAGTGCATTGGCCTGAATCCCGGCGGTGTCACCAGCAGTACCACATCGGCCAGCGCAATTGCTTTTGCGTAACCATCGAATCCTACAAATCTACGATCCTGCGGAACATCAACTTTATCTTTGAAGCGCTCAGCAAGCTTCTCATAGCTGCTGGTCAACCGGTCTTCAAAGGCATCTGCCATGGCAACCAGTTTGAGATTGGCTTTGGTACTTAAGGCTTGAAATGCTGCGCCTGTACCTCGGTCGCCGCACCCGATCAATGCAATTTTAATGGTATCTTCGGTTGAAGAATGTCCACCGGCGAAGGCAAACTGGTTCAACATCATTCCTCCTGCAACAAGTGCGGAAGCTTTTAGGAATTCGCGGCGCTTATCGCGCAGTTCTTCATTGTTCATTTTAGTTGGTTTATGGTTCTTAGGTCTGTGAGTTTTTATTAATAATCGGCTATAGGAGCCTTGTTGTAGTATGCATCAATTTCTGCTTTAGCAGGCGGATTAAAGGGTCGTACCAGTCGCATGCCAATGAATGGAGCTTCAGGAAACCACCAGTTACTTTTCGGGATCTGAGGATCCAATTGCTTCCAAACCGGATCAGAAGCCAGTCTGGACGCAGAGCGCAGGTCCTTTGCCTGATCGTCATAGGACCCACCACGAATTACATTGGAATACAATTTATCTGGAACCGCAACAGGGTTATTGGCTTTTTCACCTTTCACACCCGCATAAAAATCTGCCTGATACTGGTCATACGTCCATTCAGCTACATTTCCGTACATGTCATATAAACCCCATTGGTTTGGTTTCTTTTGTCCTACGGCGTGGGTCTTGCCATCGCTATTCGCGTTGTACCAGCCATATTCATTTAACTTCGAAGCATCTTCCCCAAAAAAATATTCGGTTGCGTTACCGGCGCGACTGGCATACTCCCATTCTGCCTCAGTCGGCAAGCGATAAAAGATCCCTGTCCGCGCGTACAACCATTTACAGAATTGAATTGC
>JAPSHM010000004.1 GCA_031179845.1 Pedobacter sp. | reverse complement strand
TGGTAGCCCCGAAGACGAACGGTTATTTAATATACTGCTTAGAAGTTATTCTGACGCCCGATATAAAAGCGACTTCCGTGTTTTGATGGATGACGCTTTGAAACTATATGATAAGTCGGTAGCATTTGTGGCTCTTGCCAAGAAAATGTGTCTTGAGAAAATAGAGAGATTAGAGCGCGATGCTTTAGGATCTCAGGAATTTGAAGCAGAAAGTCAGGGTATCCATGAGAAAGGGGATTCAAAACTATGTTAAAATATAAGATCAAAGAGTGCCTGAGTAAATTAACAGTTTGTGAATACAGGATACTGATAAAAGCCGTCCCAGATTATTTGGGCAGATCAATAAATACCTTTTGGAACTATGTCAACATTGAGGCAAACTCTAAATTAGATATACCTCATTGTACAGTTATAAAGCTGGAAGTACTTTTTTCGCTAAAGCCAGGGGAGTTAATAAATATCCGAGTTGAAGGAAAGCCTTATACCGAGGTTATAAAGAATTCCAAGAAGAGTTATAGAAATAAACGGAACCATTTGGGTGATTTGGAGGATGGTGAGGATTAAACAATCGCTTTTTATCGTTTCAATCATTCCATAAGAAAGGGACGTGTTCAACAACAAACATGTTTCTTTCTTGGTTTAGCCGGGGAGTACGCATCCAGATTAGTATTAAACCTGCTTTTTCATCTGAAAAATGCGTCCCCCGGCATTACATTTCCTATAAGCCCACCAAAAAACATGGCCTTTCGAGACACCATAGAGCGTAAATGTAGTTAGTTAACCGCATGTTGATGTCTTCAACTTTTGTATCAATTATAGGAATTGTGTTACTTGTAATAATAAGTGATGTACGAAGTAATATAGAACTAATATCGTTTAATCTTTTATTTAAAGCTTAAAGCGCATTTTCTTTTGAGAGAGCAACGAACACCAGGCTTTTGGCATTAGCCCCGACTTAAATAGCTTTCGTTGTTCTCGGACAAGAAAAAGTGGTAAAAACGCTTGATTAAGTTTAATCGGGTCTATCGTTTAAATCTCCACCTTTTTAACTGTTCAGTTGTTCGGCTTAGATTACTATCTCATTCCTGCGTGTCTCAAATAGCATTTACCTTCAGTAATCTGAGACTCGTTTGAGTTCTTCTTCATTCCTGAGATGAGCCTCGCTTATCTATTGTTTGGATTCATCATTATTCTGGATTTAATACATAAATTAAAGTCATTTACTTACATATTTATATACTCTTATTTATCATTTCCCCTTGGCGGGTAAATGATAGTAACTTTGCTCACGTGAGTCGAACACTGGATGTCTAAAAACCAAGAAATTTTTCCAGCATGAAAGAAAACTGTCAAAAAAATATTTTAAAATAAATTTTATCTATACAAGAATTTAATTTCTTGAGCTTTGAGGAACGCATTTTGATGATACCAGAAGATCGACCCCAACGCTCAAATCGAAGCATTTGAAGACCAATCATCGTCAAATTTACTCGCCCCTTTTCTCGCCCCATGGCATAAAAAAACCAGCAGTTATGTATAACTACTGGCAAAGTAAGTGGTCCCGACGAGAATCGAACTCATATCTAAAGTTTAGGAAACTTCTATTCTATCCGTTGAACTACGGGACCATCGCTATTGAAACAAAAAATGTTTTTAAACAGCAGGCGCAAATATAGGAATAAAATCATGTTGAGGTGATCATTTTTCTTACATAATGATAGAAAATGTTAGCTCGACACAATCTTTATTTTTCAAATTCAGAAATCCAAAGTTCCGTTGTCGTCTTATCCACAGGCTTATCGCTCGCAGTAATTACAAGAGAGCCACCATTCATGATGTCATTCTGAGTAATATAATTGCGTTTAATTTCCTTGCCATTTAACACCACCTTTTCAATGTATTTGTTGTTAGCGGCATAGTTCTTTACACTTATCCTGAATTCTTTTTTGCCAGGCCATTCGAAAGTTGCCTCCTCAAACAATGGGACATTTAAATAGTAAACTGGTAATCCCGGACAAGCTGGCATAAAACCACAAGCCGTTAAAACATACCAGGCAGACATGGCACCACCATCATCGTCCATAGTACGGATATATGCTTTGGGCTGATTTTTATAGACACGATCTACGAAAGGGTCTATGCCGCGGCTATTGTCATTAAAATAATACTGCACTACGGTATCTACCGCAAAACGATGCATGAGCTCCTGTGATTTTGATGGTTTCGCCGTTACATTGAACATCAGTGGCGCCTGAAGGTCAGGTTCATTTGCATGGTTATACAAGTCGTTGTTAAAAAAGTGATCCAGTTCTTTAACATAAGTGTCCATTCCCCCGATCAGCTCAATTAATCCTTTCATATCAAAAGGAACAAACCAGCGATATTGCCAAATCGTTCCCTGATATAAACCCCTGGCTTGCACACGGTCGACATCCGGTCTCGTAATGTCTTTGAAGTCTTTATTCCAATATTGCTTATATTCCAGGGCCTTTTGCCGATATTTTTTGCTGAGTTCAGGCCTTTTAATGATTGTTAGAATTTCTGAAAGTGCCCAGGTATCATAGCTTGACTCTAAGGCCTTATCTGGCTTGGAGAAATCCAGATGGTCAACTTCTTTGATCAAAGAATCGGCAATTTTTTCGAAATCTACCGGATACCCTTTACGGTAAGCATCCAGTAAAACAACAATTGTGTGTTCAGTTCTCACCGTGTTGCTGGGCTCCTTTTGCGTGGCAAAGTCTTTTTTTCCTGAAACATATAGATCAGAAAGTGAGGTAACCATTCCTTTATAATTTTCAGGCCAGCCAACCGACAAAAGTGGCAGTTGTGTTCTGTAATTATCCCATACTGCCCAACCATTGTACCTAGTCACAGACGATGTTTGTGTGGTCCCATTTGTTGCATTGAATGTTCCGTCAGGCTCAGAGATGTTGTAGGGCGATTGCAAGGTGCGGTATAGCAAAGAATAGAAAAGCTTCTTCCGCTCAGAGTCACCCTTAACTGTAATTCGGCTTAACGCTTCATTCCACCCATTTTTACTTGCCGCCTGAAGTTGGTCAAACTGGCCTTTATACAACGCTGCCGTCGCATAGGACGTACTTACAGAAGAAAGCGCAACCCGAACGGTACTACTCCGGTGAGATTTATCAAGTTTAACAATTAGCTGGTGTGTGCCTTTTTTCTCAAAGCTTACGTTTCCGTCAAATTTTAATGCATAATACATCCTGTACGTCCCGACGCTACAAGTGGTTCTTGCTTCGATCCATCCTGTAATTCCGTTTGCAGTTAATTGATGTTCTTCCGCGACAAATCTATTAGCCAATGAATGCGACAGGTCAATATAAAAGCCTTTTTCTCCTTCAGGGAACTGATATCGATGCATCCCTGCTTTTCCAAAAACAGCCATTTCAGCATGGATACCATTCTCGAAATCAACCTGGTAATATCCGGGTTGTGCAGATTGCTGAGTTTTGATTAAATCAACGGATGAGTCGATTCCTAAAAATGGTTTGATTAACAGATTTCCTCCACTGCCTTGGCAACCAACACCTTCAAATCGATTGTGCGTAAATCCCAGGAAGCGCTTCGCATTATATTCGTATCCTGCGTGTAGCTTGGGATAAGTTTGCGGACCAATGCTCAACATGCTAAAAGGATAACTGGCGGCAGGCGACAACTGACCATGGTCGCCCGAGGTACCTAAAAATACGTTTACCAAAGACGTCAAATCGGGTGTCTTGTCTGCGGCATTTTGAGCGCTAACATTGTGGAAAATAAATACAAAAATCAGTCCTAAAGTGATGCGGGATAGTGATGCGAAATGGTAACGTTTATTCATATTATCGGTATTGGAATTAAAGCAACAAGTTTAATTCTTATTCCTGGAAATATGATATTATCTTTCTATTACTATTGTTTTAGCAATCTATGACAGTCATAACATTAGCACGATTGCTGTACTACAGCTTATATTGAGTCCATGGTGGGTCCATGGTAAGTCCATGTCAAGTCCATCTTTTCACGTAAAAACATGGACTTGACCTAAAGTGAAATTGAAATTATCATAGACAAATATACTGGCGTTGCGATTACTCACTTAGGGTCTTCCTAAACCACTACAACGAGACTATAGGAAAGAAGCATTTGGCATCAGGCACTTTGAGGTCACGTCCTGTTATTTTTTAATTTTAAACCGAACAAGGTAAAAGTGGCCAAAATCATGATCACTGCACAAGCTTGGTATACAACAGCCAGTCCAACATCTGCGTCTTTAAGAGCTCCACCAACATACACCATAACGCCACCGACAATCGTACTCAAAAAATTAAGAAAGCCGTACGCAGTGGCACTATAGCGCCCGTCGACAATCTGCCGCATGATTGGCATAAGGTTAGCATCATTAAAACCTCTGGCCAGTCCAAAAATGATCATAGCTAAAATCGCAATTCCAAAGACCGCTGTGGATGACATCAGAAACAATACAGGTGCACCTATTGAGAATCCAATAATCACAACATACACCCGACCTTTTATATTGGATCTCGCCCATCGGTCTGCCCATAATCCCCCTAACACCACTCCAAAGAATGAACCGATCTGGATGTAACCCGTTGCCGACATCCCCGCTTCTCCCAGGTTCAGGTTGAATTGTTCTTTTAAGAAAGTAGGTAGCCAGCCATTGATTAGCCAATTCACCATTCCAAGCACGCAGAAATAGACAAGCAAAATAAGATAGGCTGCTTTACTGAACAAAGTTTTGAAGGTCTGAGGTAGACTCATATTCAGCTCAACTCCACTTTTTTCCGCTTCAGCAACTTCTTCATCGGTATTCTTATAGTCTTTCAAAACATACAATAGCAGCACAGAGTACAACACGCCAAAGGATCCGAATACCTGGAAGCCATACCGCCATCCCCAAAGTTCAGCAATGAAGCCACCAATGCCACCCATTGCAAGACCAGCATATAATCCGCTCATATGCAGACCTGTGGCGAGCGACCGTGTACGTCCTTTGTGGTAATCGGTGATCAAAGCAAGCGCAGCAGGTATGTAACAAGCTTCGCTAACCCCCATAAGAATTCGGGCCCAAATCATTTCCTCGTAAGTGCGGGTAAACCCTGTCCACAGCGTTACGGCCGACCACACAAATACACTGAAAACTATTACCTTTTTACGGCTGTAACGATCTGCAAGATATCCGCCCAAAGGACTAAGAAATCCATACGACCAAAGAAAAACTGAAGTCAACAGCCCAAATTGTGCGTCTGTAAGTGAAAACTCATTTACTATGGGGTCCCTCATGGATGTGATCAGAATCCGGTCCAGGTAGTTAAGGAACGCAACTACCCAGAGTACCGCAACGATTATCCAGGGATTAGGAGTTACTGCTGACTTATTTTTCATTTGACTTAATTTGAGTTTATTTTTTTCTTCCTAGCGGTAAGTACGTTTGGTGTGCGTGTTGCAGGTCTTACTTCGCCACCTGGCAGTACCGCCATGCCGTTCCATACTACTAGTGGGGATGTCACCGGCGCCCAGATGCTGCTATTTGGACTATCTACCGCATCATCTGTAATATTCGAAAAGACCTTCCCGGAGATGCTCCATTCGTCAACCTTTGTGTTGTATGAAAGAACCAAGGTAGAAAAGCCGGGATGGTTAGCCTTTAGCTGCGCCGCTTCGGAGGCCAGCGAACCATCGTCGCCACCGAAGATTGATAGTATGCTGTTCTCGCTTTGATACGCAGGCGAAGGTGCTGCTACAACCGCCTGGGGCAAATCAGCAATTTTCAACCAACCACTTTTCGGATCATACCGGAATGCGTCATTCAAATAGACTCTTTCCCCATTTAAAAGTGCTGTTCCGCTGAACAAATAAAAACTACTCCCAACACTTCCCGCAACGCTCAACATTCTAGGCTTCCCTGGCCAGGTGGCCAAAACTTTCCATCCTTCATGTTTTTTTGAGAGATCCATCGACCAGAATACGTCCGAAGCATTTTCGCTGTCAGCAGCTTTCAATCCCCCGGCAATATAAACTACATCGCCGATTACCGTCCCACAAGAATTTGCCAATGTTGCAGGCAACACCGGAAGTTGTTCATATTCCAGCTCCTGATCTTTATACCTTATAATAAATGCGCTGGCATGATGACCGTCTTTATTACTTCCACCAATGCAGATCAATGCATCCTTCCAACTGATCGAAACGCCATAACCAAGTGGCTGCGGAAGTTTGCCTGCTTTACGCCAGCTGCCTTTAGCGTCTTCGAGCACAAAAACATCGTCATGCCAGACCTTTGTTGAGCCGGTCCAGGGAGCTCCACCATCCGGAAAGTTAGCTCCACCGGCCACAAGCAGTGCGCCATTTGCTACACCGGCAAATGAACCGGCAAAGCCAATTTTATCCGGTAAGGGAGCTAGAGTACCCCATTCCAGGTAACTTTTAGCTGTTATTTGTGCTTTTAAATTACTAGAAGTAACCGGCATAAGTAAGATTAAAAGATAGATTGATCGCATGTTTCATAGATTATAGATTTTTAAGTTCCGCAATTTCTACTTGTGTAAGCGCTCTTTTATAGATGATCAGATCATCGATAAGACCGTTGAACTTGTTTAAATAACCGCTGGCATTTTCTTGCATACCGACTTTGAAGCTGCCGTCATTCGAGGTCACTTTGATTCCAGTACTGGAATTTGCTTCTCTGATCAATTCACCATCGATGTACATTTTTGTATTGACTCCCTGGCGTACACAAACAATGTGATGCCATGTATTGTCATTGGTAATTGCTTTGGCTCCACTATTTGCCGTTGTTAAATTAATGCTAGATCCCCCAGTTTGATCTTCAGTGGAAAATGAAGTTAGATTGGTTGCTGATCCTCGTATCCTGAGCCAGGTTTGGTTGTCGCCAGCTGCTTTTGCCCCGCTTTCCTGCCAGATCATTCCACTGGTAGATGCGGCTGTCCGCATCCAACAAGATACTGTATAATTGCCCGTACCAAAGTTCATCGCCTCATGATCAGGGACAATAAAGCCACCTGTTCCGTTAAATACACCGGTATTACCTGCAAGTGCCTTTCTATCAAGCTCCTCAAACTTAACCGTACCCGCCGATGTGGATATCAATTTATTTGGTCCATAGTCATTAATACTTCCATTTAAGGGATAAAACGCAGTTAAGCCATCGCCCGGAACAACCAAAATGTAACTTTCTTTTTCTATAGTAGATGTTCTTGCTTCATTAGAAGCAACCAGCTTTACTTTAAAGCGACCGGCCGATGTGTACTTTACCGTAGGGTGTTGTTCGTTTGATGAAGTTTGCTCGGCGCCTTCGAAACTCCAATTCCATATTGTCGCTAATCCAACAGATTTATCTCTAAACTTAATGCTACCACCACTGTACGTAGCTGTCTGATCTGCTTCGAAATTAGCCTCTACGGAATTCTTATCCACCACTGTAACAAACTCATCTTTAGTGACAGTGTTTGTACCTTTGGGATTAGTAACCATAAGGGATACGGTATACACTCCAGGTATCGTAAACTTTACGATCGGGTTTTGATCCTGTGAAGTCAATACCGTGGACCCTGACTTAAATTCCCAGGCCCAAATCGTTGGCGTTCCAGAACTTTTATCTGTAAAACTAATGCTTTCATCTTGTACAATCGAAGCGGCGCTGGCCTCAAATTCGGCAGCAACATCATGATAACCCACAACGATATAACCTGTTTTTTTCTCAATAACTGAACTTACCCCATTCTTGATTTCCAGCGTTACCGCATAGGTTCCAGGCTTAGCATAGGTAACCGAAGGGCCGGACAAATTTGAGGTTGCAGGTTGGCCACCATCAAATGTCCAATTCCAGGAGGACGGCTGTCCCTCTGAAATATCAGTAAAAAGTACAGTCTCGCCAGCTAATATATTTTCTTTTTCGGCCTTGAACTGGGCAACAAGTCGAGAATTAAGTTCGTCTTTTTTACACGCCTGAAGTACAAATGCGATCAGGCCAAGTAATAAAAATAGCTTGTGGATAGAGTTCCATTTCATGATCATCAGATTAAGTAAGTTGTAAATCCTTTACTGTAGCGAAAAAATTGATTTCTTGCAATGATGCTTTGAAGTTCTCTTCTTGCGCAGAGTTGAGTGGTACTAATGGTAAGCGGCATTTTCCAAGTTCAAAACCCTCAAATTTCATAATTGCCCTTTGAGCGGGGATCGGTGGGTATTTCACCAGACACCTGACCATATTAACCGAATGAAGCTGCGTAGCTGCTGCTTCCGCCAATTTTCCAGCTTTAAAAAGTTGTATTACCTTAAGATATAGAGGTGCAGCGAAAGTATACGTACTTCCAATCGCACCCTTTGCGCCAACGGCAAGAGCCGGTAGCAGCATTTCATCATATCCGAAAAGAATATCAAATTTTCCCTGCTTGTAATTCACACATGCCTGATATTCATGTAAAGTTGCCGCAGTGTATTTGATTCCGGCAAGAGTAGGAATGGCCGTTTCTGCTTTTTCGAGGAACTCAACGAGATCCATACCAACACCAGTAAGTGCCGGGATGCTGTAATAATAAAATGGAGTATTTGGTGCTGCGGCAGCTATTTCTGCCATGCAGTTAACCAGATTATCTAAACCGGATGGTTTAAAGTAAAACGCTGCAACAGAAGATATGGCATCTGCGCCAATCTGTTCGGCATGGGAAGCCAACTTTCGGCATTCAGCAATAGCACTGTGTCCCACGTGAACCAACACCAAGATCCGTTTATTTGCCGCGCTTACATAAGCTTCTGCAATTTGCATCCTTTCCTCTACAGTCAGGTTTGGCCCTTCGCCGTTGGTACCACAGATAAATACTCCAGTAAGACCGTCGACGATCATCTTTTCGACAATTGCAGGTATGATTTCCAAGTTTATTGATCCGTCTGCATGGTAGGCCGCAAATGTAGCAGCGATTAATCCCTCTATTTTTTTCATGTAAATATTTTTTATAGATATTGAAACTCCTTTTATTAAAGCAGCTCTTTTAGGTTTATAATTTCAAACACGAGGTCAGCCTGACTACTTTCGTAAAGCACCCCAACTGTTTCATTGTCAATACTGGTTAGGCAGGAATAACCCCGACTTTTTTGATCATCCAGCAGGATGCTCTTATTTTTACTCCAAGTCTTTCCATCATCATAGCTTAGCTTAACTGTCATGTTGTTCCGCTGGGTTTTTGACGCTGGGTTACAAAACAACAGGACCGATTTCTTTTTGCCTCGTTGAATAAAGTCGTGGCGAATGATGCTGGCCATACAGGTAGGCTCAATAAGAGCACCGTGAGAAGTTGGATGTTCCGCCCAGGTTTCCCCCAGATCATTGGTTACGGAAATTGCCCGGCCATTTCTGCTACTGGTATCATTACGGTTAGCATTAGCACGCATGTTTAACATAATGGTACCGTCACTTAATTCTACCGCCATATTTTCTGTTGTCGACTCATCAATGGCTGCATTAGAAGTTCGCCAGGTGTCTCCACCGTCTTTACTATAGGTGATGTTGGAAAATGATTCGCCATGTGCATCTCTACCTTGGGTGGGAAATACGAGCGTGCCGTCTTTCAGCGTGATTCCCTGACCAGGAGCTGGAGCCCATAACCACCATTCTTCCTTTTTACACATCTTGGTCAGATTAATCGGCTTGCTCCAGGTTTTACCATTGTCTGTACTTTTAACTAATAAAAATTGAGCTGTTTCCTTTACACCGAATCCGGGCTGGGATCCTTTATTCCTCCACTGGTGGTTCCATTCTTTACTATTTTCTGTTAGCCCCTCCAGCCATTCGCCCTTCTCGTTTTTTACTCCATGCATCCAAAGACCCGCTACGAAAATGGTCCCGCTGTTACGGTCTACCAGAATACATGCGTCAGATACACCGTTAAACATTTCAGGCATTCCACCCCAAGTGCCCATATCCATAATAATCTGCATTGGTAGCCAGGTTTTTCCTTTGTCCAAACTTCTGGACAATCCGATATCCATATGTCCTTGTAAGTCCCTTGCGCTGTCGTACCGAACATCGTAAATGGCAAGTAAAGAACCATCTTTTGCAGTGCCCATTCCCGGAATACGGTGCGTGTGGACACCATTCTCCTGGTGCTGTCTTAACGCACTGCCAATACGCTGATTAATATTCTTTTGTGGCTTTGGTATCGGATTAACCCCCTGATTAATTGTCACGGCAACCGCTAGCAGATTAATCCGCTGAGTATAGCTGGCGTCTGCTTTCAATGTAAGTGTAAGCCAGAAAAAGTTGCTCCCTTTCTGGAGCGCTGCATATCCCTTCAGACTGAAAACCGGTTCTTTTCCTGGTTTCAGCGTACCAATTCTGACCGCGTTGTGAAACTTAGCTGGCGAAAAAAAACTTGAGTCTGAACCCAGCGACCAGAGTTGCAACTCTGCTATTGCTTGCAAGGCAGGCCGACCAACATGAGCAAATGTTACCGCCTTCAAGACCTCTTCTGCATGCTCCGCTGTGACCTTAAGCTGTAATACCGGATTGATATCTTTCCCTTTTAACAAGGGAACTTGAAATTTCCGCTGTTCAATTTTGATTTGTCCTACTGCCGGTGAATAGACGATAGCAAACAGCACAATATATATATAGTTTGGTAAGTTCATTGATTATTACTTTATGTCTGCAACATTTACTGTCTCGTAGGCGATGCCATCCCAATATCTATTAACTCCAGCTTCATACAAAATGCCAATCTGGTTATCTGAAAGCATTGCAATATCTGAATACCCGGATAAGCCTGTAAATACCGTATACTGTCTTGCCCAGGTACTTCCATTATCCGTGCTCATTTTAATCGTCATATTTGTTCTGGTTGCGGCTGCAGGGTTTGAAAAGAACAAGGTATGCTGACTACCGATATTTGCGGATAGCAAACTGCCCTGGCACACTGGGTCAATTAGACCTACGGCAGACACTGGAGTGGTCCAGGTAAGACCCGCATCAGAACTCGTACATACCATTCTTAAAAAATTGTTGTTGCTTACCCGCATGTTTAGCATCAGTTTGCCATCGGAAAGCTCTGCAATAGTGCTTTCATTAGGGTTTACGGAAACGGCTGGAGTTATGCCGCCAATTTTCCACGTTTGTCCGGCGTCATCAGAGTAAATGATATGTGAATATCCTTTCCGCCCACTACCAATTTCTATCAGATCACATGGAATAACTAGCCGACCGGCGTTTAATCCTTTAGTTACTTGAATGCCATGACAGGGGCCAGTAGCATACCATCCCCAATTGGTTAGTTTAACCGACGAAGTGATTTCAACTGCCGGTGTCCAGGTAAGTCCATGATCAGAAGACTTCGTTTTATAAACTCTTCTGGTATCCTTACTGGTGCCAGCGTTGATCGTGCTAATATCGTCGGTGCCTAAATTCCAAGTCATTAGTAGATGAATATCACCTGTAGTCTGATCTACCACAGGTGCTGGATTTCCGCAAGTGTTTTCTCCGTCGCTCCAAATCACGACAAGTGGTCCCCAGGTTCTTCCGTTGTCAGCAGAGCGCTTCACGACCAGATCGATATTGCCTTCATCATCGCAATTGTTCTTCCTTCCTTCGGCGAAAGCAAGAAGGGTACCATCTTTTGCCTTAATTAAAGCTGGAATGCGGAAGCAACTGTATCCATTGTCGCCAAGCTTAAATAAATGAGTATAGGGTGGCTGATTACCGTTGCCATTGCCTGGCTGTATCGGTTCTGCAATTGAAGCACTCTCTTTCCCGCAACCCGATAGCAACAAAAGAAGCACTGCAACAACATTTATAGAGAATTTTCTTTTCATTTCTGCTGGTTAAATTAGTTTGTATATCCGGGTGTTTGCTTAAGGTTTGGATTCTGGGCGATTTGCGTGTTTGGTATTGGCGAGAATAGCGGAATGCTCTTCCCGGAAAGGTTTGGAACTAAGGTGTAAGCATCAATTGTACCTCCATGGTGGAATCGGACTATATCCGGCCAACGTTTTAACTCCATCCAAAACTCCCGGCCGCGCTCGTTTAACAGTTCTAGTTCAAATGATTCTTTGTTTAAAGCTCCAGTGTAAAGACCAATTCCGGCACGGCTGCGTACTTTGTCTAGTTCAGTTTTAGCCTCGGGTATACGGTTGAGCGCGGCATGTGCTTCAGCTTTGAACAGCAACATTTCTGCGGCACGGTAAAGAACCAATTCGTTGTCAAAGTACCGGTCGTCGGATGCCAATGTACCTCTAAATTTATTGTCGAATACACCAATTACTTTGTTGGTAGGATCTACCGCTGTAATGAATGAGTTGCTTTTTCGGATGTCATTTGCCGCGAAAGTTGCTTGTATCTGTGGACTCGGTGCATAGACACTTCTTGCTCCATTTCGGGCAAAGGGAATTTGTGACACATTTGTAGCAGTTCCAACAAATATATCCCTTGGCTTTAGCCTGCTTCCGTAGTGATCTGAACGCTCATCCCTCATAAAATAAAGCGAGAATATGATTTCATTATTTTTCCTGTGCAGCACGCTGTGGATCTGGTCAAAGTTGTCTAAAAGGGACACCCCAGATGCAAGCGCCTGATCAGCCGCAACAATTACTCCTTCCAGATCGGCGGTATTACCGTTCAGCACTTTATTCTTCCATAGCAGGGCATCTGCTTTCAAAGCGTAGACCAATGGTTTGGAAACTTTATTCTTGTTCGGAAGCCCATTTTCTGGGAATAGCTTCAATGATTCTTCAATATCGGAAAGGATCAATGACATTACTTCAAGTGATGGAGCACGTGATGGCAGGGGAACATCTGCACTTTCTGTAGGTTGTAAAACGATCGGCACATCACCCCATATTCTGAGTAGTGAAAAATAAGCATACGCCCTGAAGAAGCGAGCTTGTGCAATCGAACGATTTAAATTAGGAGAATTGGCAATATTCGGTGCATATTTTAACACCAGGTTGGCATGATGTACCATGTTATAAAAATCTCTCCAGTTAGGTGCATTTGTTCCTGTCAGGTTTTGAGCCCAGGCGTTTGATACAGGGCCTTCCAGTCCAGCAATGAATACATCACTACGGTCTTCAAAATAGAGCGTACTATTTAGCAGGTCTCTTACATCGGCAGTCATCCCGATGATATAAGCAGCTACATCACCTTCGGTTTTCCAATAAGTATCATTGGTAATTGTTGATACAGCCGGCTCATCCAGTAGCTTGTTACATCCGGAAAGAACTAATGAGCCCCAAATTAAAAGGCATATATAAATGTATTTTGTCATGATCTGTTTCTTTAAATTAAAATATCAACGTAGCTCCGAAATTGAACTGACGAGGGCGTGGATACGAACCCTGATCATTACCTGTGTATATTTCGGGCATCAGGCCATCATATTTAGTTAAATAGCCAAGATTAAATACTCCTGCAAATAAATTGATACCGGAGATGTTCGCTTTTTTCAAAAACTCTGCTCTCAGGGGATAAGAAAACGAGATCTCACGCAATGCGAGATAATCTCCTTTAGAGTGGTAAAGGGAATTTGCAGTGGTATATCCTGATGCAGATACGAGTCCGTTCCCATTTCTGAGGTGGTTGCGGTAGTTGTAATCGGCATCACTTCTTACTGTGTACTTCGGTATTTTTGCGATATCTCCCGGTTCGTTCCATATATCGTCCCCCATCACGTCTTTAAGTGTCATGTTGTTGTTTCGTGCACTTGCTAAGGATCTGCCTTTGAAGGAATTGTCAATTACATGCCCAAGGGCGAAGTCGGCTACGACTCTCATTGATAATCCCTTGTAAGTAATTGTATTGACAATACCACCCATACGATCGGGACGGATATAGCCCATAAACACCATGTCTCTGCTGTCGATGATTCCATTGGCATCAACATCTTCCCAGATTGCATCACCTCCACGCTTTACCCGCTGATTTGCTTCCACATCTTTAGGCGCGTCAGCCGCCGCTTCATCGGTGGCATACACACCAATCATATGATATGCCCATCTTCCTCCGTATCTTTCTCCTTCGGCGAGACCACCCACTCTTTCGTAGGCGTTTAATTCTTTATTGTATATTAGATTTCCACCTGTTCGGTTTTTGAGTTCGTTACTAGGTGGAAGCTTAACCACTGTCGATTTGTTCAAAGACAAGGTAAAATTAACGTCCCAGGAAAAGCTTGGCGTTTTGATAGCGTTAGCAGCAAGTTCAATCTCAAAACCTTGAGTTTGGATGGTCCCATAGTTGCTTTTAATATTTGCAAATCCTGAAGTAGCATCCAAAGGTTTGTCGAATAGCCTGTCAGATGTACGCTTCCTATACCAATCCAATAAGACAGTCATTCTATTATTAAATAATCCTATATCGGCGCCCAAATCGAACGAAGTTGTCGTTTCCCATATCAAGTTTCTATTAGCCAAGATAGTATTGATTATACCAGCTTCCCCCAAATAATTGTATACGTTTTTATCGGAGTCTATGTTGTTATATTCCCCTTGAGTGTTCGATACCGAAAGGTCGTTTTGCCCCGCTTGTCCCCAACTGCTTCTTAGCTTAAACGTAGAAATATATGCTTTCAAGGGATCCCAAAATGACTCACTGTGTACGTTCCAGCCCGCGGATAACCCGGGAAAAAGGCCCCACCTATGTTCGTCTGTAAATTTTGAAGATCCATCTTTTCTTAGGCTTGCAGAGAAAAGATATTTGCGATCATAATCATAATTGATGCGTCCAAAAAAACTCAACATTGCATCAGATTGGATGAAGCTATAGCTTCTTTGAGTCAAAGGAGCCGTTGCGTTGACAGTAGTGATTGCGTCTGTAGCGGCACCATATCCAGTGGCACGAATATTCTCTTCATTATTGTTAATATAACTGGCACCAAGAACCGTAGAAGTATGGTGCTTAGTTCCAAAATCCTTTAAATAATTAAATACTCCATCTACTTGCGCCTGCCGGATGAAGTCGCGCTCAGCGGAAGCGTTCCTGTTGGCGTTTACCTCATTTAAAGCCTCAAATCTGTTCTGTGAACCTTCTGTTGTAAACCAGTATACCGCAGGTTTGAAAGTAAGTCCTTCAACAATGTTCCAGGTTGCACCAAGATTTAATGTAGTTCTAAATACTTTATCATCACTATACTGATCACGGTAATAGATCTCATGATTCCTGTTTCTGAAGCTACTAACTCCCTCTCCAGGTGCCGGCAAGCCATTTTCATAATTTAAGCGATAAGTAAAAGGCATGGTCACCGATCGCGAAAGGACGTTTTGAATGTTTCCAATTCCACTGCTTTGACGGAGTAGATAACTGATATTTGAGTTAAGCTCCCATTTTTCGCTCAACTTATAAGTACCGTTTAAAAGAAAATTATAATTCTTGTAATCCGTACCTGAAACGATTCCCTGTTGATTAAGGTGCCCGAGGCTGGCAAAGTAGGTTGATTTTTCTGTTCCACCATTGATGCTAAAATCGTACTCCTGTCTTAAACCATCTTGAAAAGTTACATCCTGGTAATTTGTTTCCTTAAATATCAATTTCTTTCCGGTAACCGGATCGGTCATTGTTGTCCAGCCCTGATTATCTATTAAATCACTCACATACTCGTTGCCATAATTTGTGATATAGGTGTCTAAAAATTCAAGTGTATTTTTGCTATTCCGGAGATTGCCGGTAGACATACCATACGCTCTGTTAGAAAGAAACTGTTGAGGATTACCATCGTTAAATTTTTGCGTATTGAGCCTGCTGATATAAATGTATTCTTCGGCAGTGGTAAAGTCGTAATCTTTTCCCTGCCGATCAAAACCAGTGGTATATTTAAAATTAACACTTGGCTTGGTACTTAACTTGCCTGACTTAGTAGTGATGATGATGACTCCGTTTGCAGCTCTTGCACCGTAGATGGCCGTTGAGGCAGCATCTTTTAAGACTTGCATGGACTCAATGTCGTCTGAGTTGATGTCACTAATGTTCCGCATTGAGCCTACGATTCCATCGACAATAAATAGTGGTGAATCACCTTCCGGCGATGTTGAGGCACCACCACGTATAAATATTTGAGGATTTGCTCCTGGCTGTCCACTACTAACTTGTAAGGATAAGCCGGCCACTTTCCCCTGAAGTTGGGTAAGCGCATTAGCAGAAGGCGCATTTTGAAACTCTTTAGAATCAACCTTTGAAATGGAGTTCGTCACTGTTGATCTTGACTGCCGCCCGTAGCCGACTACGACTATTTCGTCTAACCCACTTATGTCGCTTTCCAGCACAACGTCAATTATTTTTCTGCCGTTAACTGCTATCTCCTTTGTTATTGAGCCAATGTAACTGAAAATCAGCACTGCATCTTTATGAGGTACAACAATCGTAAATTTGCCGTCCTTGTTGGTAGCCGTGCTGATTTGGGTTCCTTTTACCTGGACACCAGCTCCCGGCAAAGTTTGATTCCCTGACCGAACAGAACCTGTAATCTGCATAGTGCTTTGACCTGAAACCTGGTGATAGAGGAGAAGAAAAATGGCAAAAAGCCAGCACATAGATTTATTCATAACAATTTGTATTTGGTTAATAGTACTTATGTCCTACATAACAAATGTGTGAAGTATATTCTGTAAAAGCAAGTTATCTTTTTATAAAATTTATAAAAACATAAAAAAAGCCCTAAAAAGGGCTTTCTATAGTCGTTTGCAGTTTTCTATTTATTACGCTGTAATCGATCAAAATGAGGCTGAAGATGGGCCTGCATTCCCACTTTGAAATCTTCCTTCGTGCCGTGTTTTAGAATATTAACCAGATCCATGTGACTTACCTTCCCTCTGGTAGGTTTTTTTTCTAGCGTCAATACATACTCAAAAGTTGGCATCAACATGATCTGAAATCTTTTCAATGTATCGTTCCCGCTTATTTCATAAAGCTTTCCATGAAAAGCAATCTCATTTTTAATCCGGAAGGTTGCATCTCGATCTACTTCCTTTCTGGCAATGTTTTCAAGTTCTGCAATATCCTTATCGGTTTTCCTGATCCACAACAGGTCTGCCAGGCCCATTTCCAACACCAATCGAAGTTCAAAAATATCTTGTAGGGTTTTGTTGTCTATGATCAGCGGATCCAGCACTCTTTCGAAGGAGCCAAGAATGTCTGGCCGACTAAGAATCATTCCTCGCTTTTTTTTGGTTTCGATCATTCCCAACATCCTCAATCTGCTCAATGCTTCCCGAAGTACATTTCTGCTGATCCCTAACGCATCGGCCAGTTCCAGTTCTTTGGGCAAAGCATCACCAGGTCGGAATGACTTTCTTTTTAGATATTCCCGAAGTTTAACTTCAACAACATCAGCCATTGTGTCAGAGGAGATTGGTGCCAGGTCTTTCCTTAAATCGTGTAATGCCATCTTGTAAAAGATTCAAAATTACATTTTTTTTGTTAATATGTAGTACAAAACCTCAAAACCGATACTATTGTGGGAGAGACTATTGAACCAATTAATCGGCGCAGGTAATGAACAACTTTATTTTTACCGAATTACACTTCCATTTTGGTGTTTAGCTATCGGTGCTACAAAAGCCAGTTTCCCATCCGCGTCTTCCGACATCAAAATCATCCCTTGAGACATAATCCCTTTAATTTCACGTGGAGCGAGGTTAACGATTAAGCTTACTTGTTGTCCGATAATATCTTCAGGCTTATAATACTCTGCAATCCCCGAAACTACTGTGCGTTGATCTAATCCCGTATCAAGCGTCAATTTTAGTAGCTTCTTAGTTTTTTCAACTTTCTCTGCTGCAATGATCGTCGCTACCCGGATATCAATTGCTGAAAACTGTTCGAATTGGACATCTTCTTTTGCGGGAGCACCAGTTGCTGATGTCGTATTATTGTCGAGTTTGCTTTGGTTAAGCTTATCAATTTGTGCCTGAACCGCATCATCTTCTATTTTCTCGAACAATAAAACTGGCTCGTTAAGTTGATGACCCCTATGAAGTAAATTGACCCTACCGGCAGATTCCCAGGTGTGACCGCCATAGTTCAACATCTTCATCAGCTTATCAGCTGTAAAGGGCAGGAATGGCTCAATTAAGATTTCCAGGTTAGCCGCAATTTGCAAACTGATATTCAATATGGTGCGCACACGATCTTCATCCGTTTTAATCACTTTCCATGGTTCAGTTTCTGCGAGGTATTTATTTCCTAAGCGCGCCACATTCATTACTTCACCCAGCGCCTCTCTGAAGCGATAATTTTCTATTGACGCACTGATCTTAGCCGGAGCCGCGGCCAGTTCGTCGATCACTTGTTGATCGGTCGAAGTTATTTTCATGCACATCGGCACCTTACCATCGAAATACTTATGGGTGAGGACGACAACCCGGTTGATGAAATTGCCCAATATGGCTACCAGTTCATTGTTGTTGCGTGCCTGAAAATCTTTCCAGGTAAAATCATTGTCTTTGGTTTCTGGTGCGGTTGCGGTCAAAACATACCGTAGCACGTCCTGTTTGCCTTCAAACTCTTCCAGATATTCATTTAACCAAACCGCCCAGTTTTTGGATGTAGAAATTTTTTGCCCTTCTAAATTGAGAAATTCATTTGCCGGCACATTATCAGCCAATATATAGTCCCCGTGCGCCATCAACATTGCCGGAAAAATAATACAATGGAAAACAATGTTGTCTTTTCCGATGAAATGAACCAGCTTGGTGTCTTTACTTTTCCAATACTCCTCCCAATTGCCTTTCTCAACTTCATTTTGGTTGATGTAATACTCTTCTGCTCTCGGATTCCAAACATCAAGTCGGGCATATTCAAATAATTCCTTTGTCGCAGAAATATAACCGATCGGAGCATCGAACCAGACATAAAGCACTTTGCCTTCGGCATCTTTAACCGGAACCTTAACACCCCAATCTAAGTCACGGGTCATTGCACGCGGCTGTAGGCCTGCATTTAACCAGGACTGACATTGACCTAAGACATTTGGTTTCCACTCTTTGTGACTTTCGATATACGTTCTTAACTGGTCTTCATATTTATCCAACGGCAAGAACCAATTCTTGGTTTCTTTCCTCACCGGAGGTTCACCTGAAAGGGTAGACTTTGGATTGATAAGGTCGGTCGCATTCAGGGTACTTCCACAATTTTCACATTGATCTCCATAGGCATTTTCATTTCCACATTTTGGACAGGTACCTGTGATGTATCGGTCAGCAAGAAATGTCTGAGCTTTTTCATCATAATATTGTTCGGTAATTTCTTCTGTAAATACGCCTTTTTCGTATAAGGTTTTGAAAAAATCAGAAGCTGTCTGGTGATGCATCTGGGAAGATGTTCTATGATATATATCGAAAGAAACACCGAAATCTTTGAAAGAATCTCCAATAATTTTATGGTATTTATCTACAACAACCTGCGGAGTTACGCCTTCTTTTTTAGCTTTCAACGTAATGGGAACGCCATTCTCATCAGAGCCACATATGAATTTAACATCCCTTTTATTGGAGCGGAGGTATCTTACGTAGGTATCCGCAGGCAGGTATACTCCTGCCAGGTGGCCAATATGTACAGGTCCGTTTGTATAGGGTAGAGCCGCCGTAACGGTATATCTTTTTATTTTACTGTTATCCAAAACTATTTTTATTAATTTGTCAAAGATAAGTCTTTTACCTATGATTCAACAGCCAGCCTATTTAAAAAAGGGCGACAAAATTGCAATTGTTTGTCCAGCAAAGAAACTACCGGGCAGTATTGCACCAGCAATTGCGATTCTTGAAAGCTGGGGATTGGAAGTGATCATCGGAAAAACTGTGACGGCTGGACATCACCAGTTTGCTGGAGATGACGCTTTAAGAACCGAAGATCTTCAGACCTTTTTAGATGACCCGGAAATTAAAGCTATTATTGCTGGTAGAGGCGGCTATGGTACGATTAGGATCATTGATAACCTCGACTTTACTGAGTTTCAAAAAAATCCTAAATGGATTGTTGGATTTAGCGACATCACCGTTTTGCTTTCCCACTTGCTTGCAAAATTGAATACGCAAAGCATCCATGGTCAGATGCCATATACTTTTGATAAAGCAACGCCGGAATCTTTAGCCTCATTGCGCAAAGCTCTATTTGGAGGTGAAATTTCATATGAATGTTCGTTTGCTGGCAAATTGCCCAATAGATCCGGGGAGGTAGAGGGAGTGTTAATTGGAGGGAACCTAACGCTTTTAGTAATGCTACAGGGCTCTGTTTCCGAACTGGATTATACAGACAAAATTTTATTTATTGAAGACATTGGTGAGCATGAATATGCTATAGACCGAATGATGCGAACGCTTAAGCGCGCAGGGAAGCTGGCAAAGTTGAAGGGGCTAATTGTAGGGACATTCAATGAATCAACGCCCGAGTCCGTACCTTTCGGTTTCAGTATTGAACAAGTGATATGGGAGATCGTTAAGGAATATAATTATCCTGTATGTTTCAATTTTCCTGTGGGACATATTGATGACAACAGGGCATTGACAGTCGGAAAAAAGGTACAATTATCAATAGCCGCAACAGTAGTCTCACTCGAACAAGCTTGAAAGTGATATAAATTACAAATAATTAAAACCGCTTTGCTGTCCCTCTTTTTCCTCATTACTTTAATACCACCAAGGCTACAACTTTAGCAATTCTAATATCCAAGCAATAAAAAGGCCAGCGGTCTATCTATTGGATCGCTGGCCCTTTTATATTTTATAAAGCTGTTATTTATCCCACCACACCGGCAAAGACATTGCCTTAGCAACATTGACAGGAACATCCGTCGGAACATTAGCCGCATTGTAAGACCTTTCTGATGAAGGATACGGAAGTCTTAAAGGAACAAAGTTCAATTCTGGCTCCGTTTCCAACGTTCCATTCGGTGGATATACTTCATTGTTAACTGGCAGTTCAGGATATCCAGTCCTTCTAAAGTCATTATATGCCTCAAATTGAAGATAGTTAGCAACATATTTTTGAGTCATTATCTGATTATATGCTATTGCAGAAGGTGTACCGACCACTAAGGCGTTCTCCGTTAAATAAGTAGCGGTTTCAGGCATAATGTTAGCAACAACATCAACTTCGATGCCATATAATCTCATCGAAGCTTTTATTCCTTCCGTGTATGCAGCAGCAACAGCCGCAGTTACAGTCTTATTAGCTTTCAAAAACTCAGCTTCAGCCCTTAAGAAAGGAACTTCAGCATATAGTAAAAGATTTAAGTTCGCATTTTGAGCACTATAAAAAGGAGCTATCGGAGAATAATTAGCTATAGCCAGTGGAGGTGCATCATTTGTAACTCCAACATATTTGCCTGCATTTACACCCGAAGCTACTTTGGCTACCTGAAAGGGCAAACGAGGGTCGTTTGAATCCTGCAATAATTTCAGATAGAAGATTGACGGTTTAGTGGTCAAACTCCATTTTCCATCTATCGCATATTGATACCATGGGTTATCTGCATTAGCGGCTGAGAAATAGGTCATCTTAGGAGCATCAGCAGCAGTAATAGCACCAGCATCTAAAGCTGCCAAAGCCAAATCAGCTTGTGTTGCTGCTGAATAACCAGGTGCATTCGATAAACGCATATGGAATCTTGCCTTTAAAGTCCTAGCAAGTTTCGACCATTTGTCCATTGCACCACCATAAAAAAAGTCATCTGACCCAGGCTTTAACCCAGTTCCTTTGCCTGCATCAACAATTGCTTGATCCAACGAAATTTGAATTTGCTTATAAATGTCTTCTTGACTGTCGTATTTAGGCTTTACATTTCCGTCCGCACCTTGGAAGGCATCTGAAAAAGGAGCGGAACCAAAAGCATCAGTAATGTATGACATATTCCAAGCCAATATTATTCGACCAATAGCTGCATACGATGGATTCCCATTTGCTTCAGCCTTTTTTATAAGTTCCGTAGAGGTGCTCATTACATCGGTGTACGATGAGTAACGCCAAAAATTGTCTACATCATTTTCAGTAAGATAGTAATTTCCCTCATGAGGTCCTGCGGTAGCATAAGCGGTATGTTTAGTCCACAAACTTGACAAACGAACTGGATATCCACCTGCGATCTCAAAGCTAAAAGTGCCTAATATCCCTGATGTCATTAAGTTCTCCGTTACAAACGTTGGAGCATTAGCATCCTTATTTACATCCAAGAACTTTTTGCAACCAAATGAAGTTGTAAGAAACAACAACAAAAATGGAATTGCTATATGTATTTTTTTCATGATTCTTTTTCTTTAAAATTTAACATTAAGACCAAATGTTACACCTTTAGTGCCCGGTGTTACCGCATGGTAAAATCCTTGTGCGTTACCGTTCCCTAACAAACTACCTTCTGGATCACCAAAGCTAAAGTCAGATTTAATCCATAAATTACGTCCAGTAACAGAAAAGTTAACGGCCTCAAATGGGGTTTTTCTGATGATAGACTGAGGTAAAGCATAACTAAGCGTAACTTCTCTGAGTTTTAGAAAACTACCATCTTCTACTAAGTTTTCGAAAGAATCAGTATAATCGTTTTGAAAATATGACTGATCTTGCATAATTTTTGTTGTATTTGGCTGACCGTCCGAAACCCTTACACCTTCCCACAGAGTTGGCGTATTCCTTTGCTCGGTAACTTTCGCGGTACCATAGAAAGTAGAATAATACAAGTCAAAGTTTAGAATGTCTCCTCCATGTCTTATATCCAATAATCCAGACAGAGAAAGACTTTTGTAAGTGAAAGTACTTCTTATGCCACCTGTCCAGTCTGGAGTAACATTACCAATTGCACCTAAATTATCGGCTAATGTTGGTAAGCCCTTATCATCAATTAACAACTGTCCTGCATCATTTCTTGCATACCTGGTTCCCCAAATCACGCCATATCCATAATCTTTATCTGCTCTAATCTGTGGATTTTCAAACCCGGCAAGGAAAATATTGTCGACACCTTCAGCAAGTGATTTTAGTTTATACTTGTTTTTGGCAAAAATAACTGTTAAATCCCATGAGAAATCCTGTGTCCTCAGTGGAGTGCCAGTCAAAATCAATTCAACCCCTCTATTTGAGATCTCACCGGCATTAACTGTTCTTTCAATAAAACCCGAAGATGAAGCGATCTCTTGCGGAATGATTTGCTGATTGCTGGTCTTATTATATAATGACGCATCAACACTTAGTCTGTTGTCAAAAAATCTCAACTCCAGACCTATCTCCTTTTCTCTAACTTGTTCCGGTTGAATTGTGTTACTGGCAAGTGAATTGTTAGTTAGGAACCCATTTGTTCCATTATATGGAAAAGCAATGTTTCCACGAGTTCCATCGCTTGGATTTGCCAAAATATAAGTTTGTATTGTTCTATTTGGTGGTGCTGCATTACCCGCGCCAGCTAAACCTAATCGCAATTTTCCATATGTTAAATATTGATTTTTAGGCAACAATTCCGTGAACACAAAACTTCCTGATACCGATGGGTAAAAAAACGAATTGCCTTCAATTGGTAAAGTTGAAGACCAGTCATTTCTTGCTGTTGCATTTAAGAACAAATAATTTTTATAGTCTACAGATAATGACGCATATAAACCTAAAGTTCTTTCTTTCCTATCATCTTGTAAAGACTGTGTAGTTTGTGCACTTGTAATATCATAGAAGCCCGGAATGCTAAGGTCTAAACCTCGAACTGTCCTACTAGCAAAAGTTCTGTCGTTAACATTAAATCCAACAAATCCTGAAACATTTATGTCGTCATTTATTTTTCGCTCTGCATTCAACAACAAATCATTGTTAATTTGACGATAATTAATCAAAGCATCATACATTCTTCCCTTAGGAACACTGATGGTTCCAATATTTACTTGCTCCTTTTGATTATCGGTATAAGTGTCCATGCCGACACGATTTGTTAGTTTTAACCACGGCGTAAATGTTAATGTAGACTCATTGGAGACTATAAACCTATCCACTTTACTTGGCATTGATATGTTGTCCAATAACCAATAAGGATTGTTAAATCCTGCTTCGTTTGTCCATGATCTGTTACCCGCCAGTTTGTATTGTTCTTCGCTGTTAAAACTAATTGGCGCAAAGTTCAAAGAATAAAGGAATGACCGCTTCGTATTACCTTCAGGCATTCTATTGTTAATAGAATTTGTGTAATTGATCGATGTACTAGAGGAAAAACTTTTGGTAAGCTGGCTAGTAAAATTGCCTGTAACGCTATTTCTCTTATAAGTATTTGTAGGAACTACTCCCTGCTGATTTAGGTTTGAGTAAGTAAGCATAAAGGTAGATTTTTCGCCCCCGCCACTCAATGAAACTGAATTATTCCAAATTCTTCCTGTTCTGTAGAATTGTTCTCTTGGATCAATAATCTGCGGCATCCCAATTGCACTAATTACGCTCTGGCTTACGCTGTCTTTATGTGGTCCCCAACTGGCAGAACTTTGTGGAGCACCACCAGCTGCTTCAGAATAACCACCAGCATTAGGAGGAAGTCCATTTTTATATAAACCGAGTGATCCTTGCAAGTAGGAAGTCTGGTAACCTTTAGTATATGCGTCATCAAATGCCAAACTAGAAGAGAATGAAATTCTCGGTATTTTTCGAGATTCGTCTCTTTGTCCTCTTTTTGTCGTGATGATGATTACACCATTTGCACCTCTTGATCCATATAATGCAGATCCAGCAGCACCTTTCAATATATTCACTGAAGCAATCGTATTTGGATCAATATCCGCACCTCTATTTCCACCAGTCCCGTTGAATAATACATCTTCAGTTGCTGACGATATACCTCTGTTTACGGAGTTATCCATTGGTATCCCGTCAATAATGAACAGAGGCTGGTTTTCACCAATAAGAGAGGTTGTCCCCCTAAGTACAATCCTCGAAGATGATCCGGCCTGACCACCCGAATTATTGATTTGCGCACCAGCAACTTTACCAGCGAGGGCGTTCACAATGTTTACCTCTCTAGAATTAACAATATCGTCAGCCTTCACTGTTTGGGTGGCATAACCAAGAGTCTTTTTCTCTTTTGTAATACCCAAAGCCGTTACAACAACTTCACCCAATTGTTTGGCATCGGTGACTAAAGTTACGTTTACTACATTCGAACTACCGATCGCAATTCTTTGAGTTGCATATCCAATAGAAGAAATTTCAATAGAGGATTGTCCTGATCCAGCCTTAATGGAAAATTTACCATTTGCATCGGTTGAGGTACCATTCAAAGTACCAACAATTTTTACAGAGACCCCTGGGATTGGTAGCCCATCGTCTTTCCCTGTAACAGTACCAGTAATTGTCCGATCTTGAGCGAGTGCAGTTCCTGCAACAAACATCAAAATGAACAAACTTTGTAAAAGTTTTTTCATAAGAAATTAAAATTTAGGTTAGTTAATAATTAGCCAAATATAACCGAATAAGATATGCGTGCATAGCTTAACTGACAAGCACTTACGTTATATGACAATTCTATGACACGCTGTTTCCGTTTGAACAACCAAAAAACCGGAATAAACTAGAATTATATTCTGTGATTTTTATTTAAAACAAATTAAATTTTAATTTAGTGAATAAAGAGGTCTACACACCAAATAATTAACATTATTTAACATTTCATGCAATAATAAATGAACCCTTATAAACAGCTCACAGAAAAGGTGTTATCAATTATAGATATGCACTGAAAACTGAATATAGATTCAGTTCACCAGAAATACAGAATTTACAAACATTTGCTTCCCATTTTCCCAAAAAGAACGGAAAAGTACACTTGCACCAAGGTAAATAATTGTGCCTTTTTCTTCCGGTTGCACACCAAAAAGCATTCCGTCGCCAAGCTTCTTCAATACCGCTTCGCCGGCAATACCCGCTACATGACTACCAGCTTTCAGCATTCCGGTATTCCAGCCTTGTTTAAGATATTCGTATAAACGATCGTCAGTCTTCAAGGTATAATAATAATTACCAAGACCAGCTGAAATCGGATGACTATGATCCAGTTCTACCCTAAAAATTGCCCCAGATATTAAATTTGACAAATTAGCTTGTTTCCTACTAACGTATTTTGGTATATCAACGTTCAAAAGCTCGTCTTTGAAGTATTCTTTTCTATGGATAGCAAAAGGCTTTTTACCCGAGACACTAAGTATCGCGTCTTCCAGTAAGATCAATTTGCCCCCAATTTTTATCCAGTCGTGCAATTTCTCCGCAAGGTTGCCAACATAACTTCCATCCGGTAGGATCAAAGTGTTAATTTTATTGATATTCAAATTTCCAATATCTGAAAGGCTAATCATCGTCACCGGATAGCCAAGATCCTCTTCAAAAAGATGCCACACTTCACCCATACTCTGAGATGAGGTGCCATCACCAGAAACAACGGCTACTTTCGGCACACTCAGTGCCGGATAGACTGATGAGCCGAAATCCTTTCCCTTCTCTACGAAACCACCGTCTACTGGGTAAAATAAAGCTTGATGCTCCTTTTCTATCCTGGCAATCTTCATAGATAAATCACTAACCAATTTTTCATTTTCTAACCTGTAAACGAGCAAAGTCCCGAGCGGGTACGCCTTTCCACCTGCGGTGAAGCCTTCTTCTGCCAACCGCACTTTAATCCCTACTCTCTGCATCGCGATCAATATTTTCGCATCATCCAATGAATTCCAAGGTAAAAGCCATGCGTAGGGCTTCTGTGTGCTAAAGGGATTTCCTTTGGGTTGTTCAACCGTAGCATATTTACCTTTTACAGAGGTGTTCGTGGCATAGGAGTTCAATCCATACGCATAGGGCAAAGCCCAGGCAGTAATATCATAGGTGTTAGAATCGCTGACTTTTGTTTGTGGCTCGAACAGCACATTTGCAAGTACCGACCCTGCCTGTTCCAGGTTTACAATCAAATCATTCCGCTCTATCTTGAAACTACCGGATTTCCGGGTTTCGAAATTAAATCCCGTTAATAATCCCTCACCTCCATAAGCGAACGCTACTCCGTTTCTTTCTAAAAGCAAGGCCAAACGCTTTATTTTTCCTAAATTTTCCCCTTTAACGACATAGCTTTTATAATTTCCGGGCGGATGGAGCTTCGACTGTTCGAAGTATTTTTTAAATTCTTTAACGAGTCGCCCAGCATGCCCCGAAACGGTTTCCAAGGTCGCCATTCCCGCCGTAAAATGATACTCGATCCTGTCCTTTAGTGTCAGGGTGTCCCCATCGATGGTGACTACAGCCAATCCGGCTCCAATTCCGCCTTGCTCGTAGGTCATTCCTACAGCACCATTGTAAAGGGGATAAGTGTCTCCGTAAGAAGGGTAAAGCAGATCAAATTGTTCCTTCGTAAAGTATTTCCAACCATTCTGGTCAAAATACTTTGCATTATTTTTACCTACTGTAATCTGAAATTCCCTTTGCCAAGGCGTGACATCCTGATGGATTGGTTCTGCTGCCGGCGCAAAGTAATATGGTTCATTATAATTTTGTTCATGGAAATCCACATGCACTTCAGGCATCCATTGACGATATAACACGAGGCGCTGTCGCGTTTCAATCTGCGACTGCCATGCCCAATCTCTGTTCAGATCAAAATAATAGTGGTTAGACCGACCACCCGGCCATGGATCTAGATGCTCTCTAGCCATTGGATCAGGATTGGGAATAGCACCAGAAACACTATTGAAATAATTTAGGTAGCGCTCTCGTCCATCCGGATTTAAACACGGGTCGATGATCACAATAGTATTTTGCAACCATTGAGTATGTTTAGCTGATTTAGCCTCAGCTAGTGTATAAAAAGTTTTTATAGCAGATTCCGTTGCGCTGGCTTCATTACCATGTACATTATAACTCAGCCACACGATTGCAGGCTGCTTCGTTAGCACTTCGGTTCCCCCCGTCGCCTTGCTCAAAAGTTTGTTACGATTACGGATCTCCTCCAGCCTGTCCATATTCTCTTTACTTGAGATAATTCCAACCAGCAGATCACGTCCCTCATAAGTTTTACCATAATTGACGACTTTTACATTCCGGCTAGCTTTCTCCAGGTATTTGAAATACTCCACGACCTTTTGGTGTGGCGTAAATTGTTGCCCAAGGGCATAACCGAAAAATGCATCGGGCGACTTCAGTTGTGCGTAATTGGATGTCCACCCCAGCAGTAAAAATAGAAAAGGAAGCGGAAAATATTTCATAGTGAGGAATTAATACACCAAAGTACTAAAGAAAATTTTTTGTTTCTCTTTCATAACGTAATTTTACCGATCATTCATCAAATTTAGATATGTCAACCATCGATTCCTTATATCAACTCTTCCTCCATCACCCTACGGTTTGTACTGATACAAGGAACATTTCTAAAGGATGCCTTTTTTTCGCCTTAAAAGGTGATAAGTTCGATGCCAATAGTTTTACTGCGCAAGCGTTAAACTTGGGTGCCGCATACGCCATCATAGATAATCAAGCATATCACACCGACGAACGCTGTATCCTGGTAGCCGACGTCCTGACCACGCTGCAAGATCTAGCCAGACACCACCGAAGTCAACTTCGCATTCCGGTGATCGGCTTAACAGGAAGCAACGGTAAAACTACAACCAAAGAATTGATCAATGCGGTCCTATCCCAGCGATATACTTCATTTGCAACCAAAGGTAATTTGAATAACCACATAGGTGTACCACTTTCCATTCTTTCCATCGGTACTCAAACAGAGATCGCCGTGATAGAAATGGGTGCAAACCATCAAAGAGAGATCGCAATGCTGTGCGAAATCGCGCAGCCAACGCATGGGTTAATTACGAACATCGGCAGGGCCCATCTTGAAGGCTTCGGCGGGTTTGAAGGTGTAAAAAAAGGAAAAGCAGAGCTGTATACTTACTTAAAAGAACACAATGGTTATGCGTTTATCAACAGAGACAATCCTATCCTAATGGAAATGAGCGTAAAAGCCGGTTTAACCGATACAATATATTATGGTCTGGAAACCCTGAACACCGTATCTGGCAAGCTGATCAGCTCCGATCCATTTATGGAGTTATCCTGGTCAGCCGGAGGCGAATCATTCCACACAAAAGTGCAGCTAACAGGAGCGTATAATTTCGAAAACATTCTGGCCGCCATCTGCACAGCACATCACTTCCAGGTTAGCCCAGCGCTAATAAATGCTGGTCTAGAGAGCTACATTCCGAAAAACAATCGTTCACAAATCACTAAGACAGCAAACAACACGGTCATTTGCGACTTCTACAATGCTAACCCCAGTAGCATGGAAGCGGCACTTAGGAACATCGAACTATTAAGCAACGATTATAAGGCGATTATAATAGGAGATATGTTTGAACTTGGTGCGGAGTCTGAAGAACAACATAAACACATTATTGAAGAAGCGGAAAGGCTTCAAGTAAATACACTGATTTTTATCGGGAATGCCTTTTTTGAAGCTAAAAATGCGCATAAAGGGCATTATTTCAACACCCTTAACGAAGCTGAGGCGTTTTTAAAAAACAACCCCATTACAAATAATCTCATTTTACTTAAAGGATCCCGCGGAATGGCGCTGGAGCAACTACTTCCGCTGCTTTAATTTAGTTCCCCTCAGCAACTTTTATTCCAACATCACTCACTCCTTTAAGCGGATTGTCACGCATGTTCTGCTCCACTTCCAGTTCATATTTTCCAGGAGCTGGAAATTTGAAATTGGTCAACAATGGAAAGGTGTAGCTATACAGGTTACCCGATCCTGCACCTTTCCATTGTCCATCCGCCTCTGCCAATTTAAACTCATAGCGCCGGCTGCGCTTCCTTTGCGCCGTCTTCACGCTAAACAGGACAAAAATATTTGAATACCTGTAATCCGCAGTATGCCTTAATTTAAAATAAATATCGTACGCCTTGTTGCTGTCAGTAATATCAACCAAAACCTTAACTTTATTGGGATAACTCCAATTCCGTGAAGGCATGGACTGATTGCTATCAACAATGTTATTTGAAACACAGCCGCTCAAAAAAACTACAAACGCGGCAATAAAAAGCAACGAAACGCTATGCTTGATCATTTTTTGGTTTGTCCGTTGGCTTTTTTCTACGATTATTCCTATTCCGATTGTTCCTACTACCAGCAGGTTTCTCTCCGGCAGGTTGTTCCGGTCCACCCGCTACCTTTACTTTAGGTTGAGTTTGAGCTTTTGGCTGAACTTTTGGTTGAGTCCCCGCGCCTGGCGTGTGCTCTTTTTTATTTCCATCCTGTTTGTTCTTAGCCTGCTGAGGTGGCTTAGGGCCACGGTCGCCTTTCTCCGTTTTCTCGGCGGCATTCTTATTCCGGTTGTTATTGTTCCGGTTATTACTGTTTCTACTCCCTTTGTTTCTTTGCTTATCGTCTAAACGCGTTAAACTATCTTGTCCAACCACATTTTCATAATCAGGAATCTTATCGATTACTGTAGTTGTGACCAGCTGAACAGCTTCCTCTTTGAGATTATTTGGTTTCTGACCTTTTTTATTCATTGCCATGATCTCTTTTACACGGTCAACTTTCAGGGGAATCCAATCTTCTGTATTTGGATAACTAAACCACATCAGCTTTTTGAAGATATCTGTTTTCTGATGTCTTGCAACGCCAATTTCTGTTTGCAAGCTTTCAATGCGGTCAGGAATGTCCTTCAGAGCATCCAAATAAGTATCCAGCTCATAATTTAAGCAGCACTTCAGCTTACCACATTGTCCGGCCAGCTTCAACGTATTCAATGACAGGTTTTGATACCTTGCTGCTGCTGTTGATACCGTCTTAAAATTTGTTAACCAGGTAGAGCAACATAGCTCTCTACCACATGAACCGATTCCACCTAAGCGACCAGCTTCCTGTCGCATGCCGATCTGCCTCATTTCAATTCGAATTCGAAAGGTTTCAGCCATTTTTTTAATCAGTTCTCTAAAATCTACCCGTCCTTCTGCCGTATAGAAGAACGTTGCTTTTGTTTTATCGCCCTGATAGTCAACATCACTTATTTTCATGGATAAACGCAGGTCGAGCGCGAGTGTGCGCGCCTTGTGCATGGTTTCCCACTCCATCGACTTCGCTATTTTCCACTTCTCTACATCAGCCTCTGAAGCCTTTCTGTACACTTTCCTGGTCACCTGATCAATCGCTGTTTTCCTGCGCTTCATCTGTATTCTTACCAGCTCACCGGTAAGAGAAACGTGACCGATATCGTATCCACCAGTAGGTCCTTCAACCGCAATCAGCTCACCAATTTCAAGATAAATGTTATCACTGTTTAAAAAAAACTCTTTTCTTGCGCCTTTGAATTTAACTTCTATGACCTGAAAAGGTGTATAATTTGAAGGCATATCCAAATTCGATAGCCAATCGTAAACTTCCATTTTTCCGCAACCGCCAGTAAGGCAAGAGCCATTACTTTTGCAGCCGGAAGGGGCGCAACCGCCACCTGTAGAACAACTTCCACATCCCATAACTAATTGTATATATATTGAGTCCCTTTCGGGAACGTTTTAAACTTAATTATTTTCACCAATTGTAAAGATACATCTAAAAACAGAATTTTTGGATTTGCATTTCGCTCGATATGATAATGTGCTTTCTCCAATTCTGCAATTATGGCATCTGCCATGTTCAGGTCAAGTACATGTGTAGAAAGTTTTTTAGCGGTTTCCAATGCGGTGGCGGGTAATTTTACCAATTGATCAGCCCCACTCAACAACAAGCTGCATTCCCGTAAAAAGCTAATACCGTATTTCAAAAAGTTTTTCTGATTTTCCCTGCCCCATCCCGCAATCTGTTCTACAAAAGCAGCCAAATCAAGTACCCTGTTGCCGTAGCCCATCCGCAGCCATTCGGAAAACTTATCTGCATTTTCATTAGGAGTGCTGGCTACTAGAGACTTAGCCTCAATTAGATTTCCGTCCGCCAGAAAGCTGTATTCTGTGGCCTGACTTTCAGACAAACCATGTCCTTCGATTAAATAACTTTCTACCGTTGGATGCGGAAGCTTTGGTATCTTCACGATCTGCGTACGTGATAAAAGCGTGGACAGAATTTGTTCCTGATTATTCGCAACCAAAATAAACAATGTATTTTGAGGCGGCTCTTCAATGATCTTCAGCAAGGCATTCCCTTCTTTGTCCAAGTATTCCGGCAGCCACATGATTAGCACCTTGGTCTCGGCTTCGAAAGCCTTGAAACTCAATTTCTTGATGATATCGTGACATTCGGCAATATTGATATTTGCCTGTTTGTTTTCAGCGCTCAATTTAGATCGCCAGATGTCCATATCAAAGTAGGCATCCATCAACAGCATACTTCTCCATTCCTCCAGAACATCTACCGCAGTTTTTACATCCTTGGAAGCAAAGAAAGGATAGGAAAAATGCAGATCGGGGTGAATATACCTTTCGTATTTGCGACAGGATGAGCATACTCCGCAACTATCGACATGCTGTTTGTCCAGGCAATTGATGTACTGCGCATAAGCGATGGCCAAAGGCAGTGCCCCGCTACCATCGCTAGAAAGGAACAACTGGGCATGACTTACCCTGTTTTCTGCAACTGTTTGTATCAATTGCTGCTTTATATTTTCCTGACCGACGATCTTTTTGAATTGCATTTGGTGCAAAATAACATTTTTTTTAACACATGTCCATAGCCGCAGGACAAAGTTGACAAAAGGAAGCTCGTAAATTTCTTCCAGCAATTGCTTATCCACGTAGCGTCAAAGTCCGGGTACTTTGGGAAATTACTTATCTTTGCTGCCATGCCCAGAATAATTGCCTTTGATTATGGAACCAAACGTATCGGGATAGCCGTTACTGATCCCCTGCAGATTATTGCAACAGGGCTTGACACCATACATCCAAAGGATATCATTGAATATTTGAAGACATACTTACTGTCTGAACAGGTGGAGGCCTTTGTTTTAGGAGACCCAAAGCAAATGGATGGCACACCTTCCGATTCTGCACAGCACGTAAAAGGTTTTGCCAAAACGCTGAAAAAGACCTTTCCAAATATCCCCCAGCATTGGATCGACGAACGGTTTACTTCCAGATTGGCTCAGGAGACCATTATGAAAAGCGGCTTAAAGAAACAGGACCGCAGAAATAAAGAAAGAGTGGATACCATTTCAGCTACTATAATTCTACAATATTACATGGAAAATCAGCGCTTATGAACTTAATAAATGACGACATGCAGCAACTGCTGCTCAGGTATTGTGAACCGGAAAGTGAATTGTTGCAGCGAATAGACAGGGAAACCAATCTTAAAGTGCTGATGCCAAGAATGCTCTCTGGGCATTACCAGGGAAGGGTGCTCAGTATGCTCAGTAAAATGATCAACCCCTCCAGGATTTTGGAAATTGGGACTTTTACTGGTTACGCTACACTTTGTTTGGCTGAAGGGTTAACCGATCAGGGGCGAATTTACACGTTAGATATCAATGAGGAATTGGAAGAAATGGTCCGCGGTTACTTTGCTGAATCTAATTACAATGACAAAATCCATTATATCCTGGGCGATGCCACAGCAACCATTCGTACGTTGAATCACGAGACGCTCGACCTGGTTTTCATAGATGCCGATAAGAAGAACAATGGCAATTATTACGACCTGGTCTTCGACAGCCTTAGGCCCGGAGGACTCATCATTGTGGACAATGTTCTGTGGAGTGGAAAAGTTCTGGACAATAACCCCGACAAGGACACTAAAATTATCAATACATTTAATGACAAGATACAGGCCGACAACCGGGTGGAGAAATTGATTCTTCCTGTTCGGGATGGCTTATTTATCATCAGGAAGAAATAAATTATGAACCGATTCCGGGAACAGGAAAGCGTAGCTGTCCCCAGTGATGATGCCATAGAACGTATTCAAAAAACGAGGATCAGCGCAAGGATCAAAACTTAGAAACATAATGAACTACAAAAAAATAGCTTTAGGCCTGATGACAATTGCATTTTTGAGCGCCTGTAAAACCGCAAAGTATAGTCGTAACAATAAACAGATCGAAAAAGCAGCCAACAAATCTAATCCTGTAGCTAAATCATACACTACTCTAAATTATATTTCTACATTCAAAGACGTGGCTATTGAGGAAATGAACAAATTTGGTATCCCCGCCAGTATCACCCTCGCACAAGGCATCATTGAGTCAGGAAGCGGGAATAGCAGTCTGGCCAAATATGCCAATAATCACTTTGGTATTAAATGCACTTCAGACTGGAAAGGCAAAGGGTATTATAAGGATGATGATAAAGCCGATGATTGCTTTCGAGTATATAAGGACGCAAGAGAATCCTATAAAGATCACTCAGAATTTCTGAAAAGGAAACGCTATAGTTTTCTTTTTGAACTGGATAGAAACGATTATAAAAATTGGGCGCGGGGATTAAAACAAGCCGGCTATGCCACAAACCCGAAATACCCCGACCTGCTGATTAGCGTGATTGACAGGTACCAGCTCTATCAATACGATCAACCGGAATCAGAAAGAGAGAAGATTAAACGGGAAGACAAAGTGTTCTCTGAGATCAATGCAAACATTCCCCATGAAAAAAAGAAATTTACCCCGGTAGAGATTCCTCCTTCAAAACAAGTCCTGAAAACTCCAGACACACTAAAAATCTCTGTACCTGTAACAGAAAATGTAACTAATGAAAATAATGTCGCCCCCATATATAGACCGGGAAGTTATACCGTAAAACAAGGTGACACACTCTACAGCATATCTAGAAAGTTCGACATTGGCATCGAAGATTTGAAAACCATTAACAACCTAGCAGATACAGGTATTAAAATCGGTCAGAAACTGCTCTTAGTTAAATAATGTTAATAATGTTACATGGAAGCCCCTAACCTTGTAATTTCGTAGTCAGATGAAAGTTTTTAGCCTGGTCTTCTTTTTATATTGCTTATCACTCAATGTGTCGGCGCAGCAACACGCTATAAAAGGATTTGTGGTCGACAAAGACTCCAAACTCCGACTGGCCAAAGTTTATATTTACAATTCAGCCAACGACGAAGGCATTTACAATACTCCTAAAGGGGAATTCACCATTAAGGCGAAGGCCGGTGACACGCTTTTTGCTGTATTACAGGGGTATGCTTTAGATACCGTTGTTGTTAAAGGCCGGACTGCAGTCTACTTTCAATTGAAATCATTGGGAATTGCCTTGCGGGAAGTGGCCATCATTGGCGATAAGTACACGCCAAGGGAGCGGCATGATCAAACACTGAAGGAATACAAATATCAATTGGACAAGGGCAAAGCAAAAGACCTAATCAACCTTGGCTTGGGAGGCGTAGGTCTCGGTATTGATGCCATTTACAATTTGCTGAGTCGCGAAGGGAAAAATGCACGCCATTTACAAAAAATATTAGAAAGAGACTACCGGGAATCTATTATAGATTATAGATTCAAACAAGATTACGTACAACGGGTGCTGCAAATTGGCGACTATGAGGCCATGGACTTTATGCAGCAATATCGGCCTTCGTATGATTTTGTGCTCAATGCTTCAGATTACGCCTTCGTTGTTTATCTAAGAAACAACTATGCAAATTATAAGCGTAATCCAGCGGCATTCCGGTTACCTGCACTGCCAAAAATAATTGTTGAGCAATTTTGAAAGCCTTCTTCATTATCGTCAAAAAGATTCCAGCCAATGCTATGGCCATTTACCCATTTATACTATTGAAAGACCGCGATCAGAAAGCCGACAACTTCCTTATAAATCATGAATGCATCCACCTAAAACAGCAAATCGAATTGCTAATTGTACCGTTCTACCTGCTCTACTTTTTTAATTACTTTATCAACCTAATCAGATATAAGAATCATTACCTGGCGTACTTCAACATCGTATTCGAAAAAGAAGCCTACTCTTGTGACAAAAACCTTAATTATTTGCAGCATAGAAAGCATTTTGCCTGGTTGAAATTCATTTGATTTTGGAACTTTTCAATCTAACTTATCCAATTAGTTTACTATTAAACTTTTAATAAGTCACTTTTTTGTTTTTCTTTGTATTAATGAAGAGTTTTTATGTTTACTTACTATTGGTGTTTTGCGCCACTACCAGCCTGTATGCGCAGGAGATCGATACGATTCCTATTGACACAAAGGGTCTTGACATCAAACTAAAACGCAGTCCGCTGCCTTCAAGAACGGGGACAATCCCGTTTGAACCTGTCGATATTAATCCGGTAGTTGTTGATGCCAAAGTTAATTATTGGAAGACTAGAACCTCTGTCGGTATCAATGTCAACCAGGCGACATTTTCTAACAACTGGAAAGGTGGTGGGGTAAATTCATTAGCCGTAGGTGGTTTAATCAACTATAAGGCGGAGTACAGCAAGGAAAGCTATAGCTACGTAAGCGAGGTAATCCTTGAATATGGAAAGATTAAAAATAAGGACCAATTGCAAAAGAAAACCCGGGATCGTATTTTCTGGGACAACAAAGCGGCTTTGCAATTGTCTAAAAATTGGTATTTCTTTGGATCAATCAACTTTGAATCGCAGTTTGACGCAGGTTTCTCGTATAGCAAAAACTCGGATGGTAACGAATTTCCAAACCTTATATCGAAGTTTATGGCACCGGGATACCTTACCGAATCCTTCGGTTTTGAGTACAAGCCTAATAAATTTTTCTCCACGAGAATAGGTACAGGTAGTGCGCGGCAAACATTCGTGTTAGATACGGCAATATACATTACCAAAGACCCTAATGATCCTCAAAATCGATCGAAAGATGTGAAAGCCGACACAAAATATGGCGTTGAATTTGGCAAGAAATTCAAAAATGAGTTGGCTTTTCAGATTGTAAGTAACTTTGAAAAGGAAGTCTTTGACAATACTATGCTAAAGGCCAGATATCAGATGTTTATTCCTTACGACAGACCTCTTGTACATGTGGATCATCGCCTTGATGTTTCGATCACCTCAAAACTGAACCGTTTGATGAACGTGTCACTTACAGGAGTAGGATTGTTTGACCGCGACAACGACACAAAAATACAGGGGAGCCAAACGCTCGCCCTGGGAGTGATGTTTGTTTTCCCACGCTAATACTTTAAATTAACCCTCCTAAATTCCTTCAAAAATTAATACCTTTGGGGCTACAAAAAATTGAACACTAAGCGTTAAAGACAATGTTTGAAAATTTACAGGATAAGCTAGATCGTGCGTTTAAAGTTTTAAAAGGACAGGGAAGCATTTCGGAGATCAACGTGGCGGAGACCATGAAGGAAATCCGTAAGGCTTTATTAGATGCCGACGTAAACTATAAAACAGCAAAAACTTTTACTGACGAGGTAAAGGAAAAAGCATTGGGCTTAAATGTACTTACAGCTGTTTCTCCGGGTCAGTTGCTGACCAAGGTGATGAACGATGAACTTACTACCTTAATGGGCGGTGAAGTGACAGAACTTGATCTTAAGGGAAACCCTACAATTATATTAATTGCTGGTTTAAACGGAGCTGGTAAAACCACTTTTAGTGGAAAACTAGCCAACTTCCTAAAAAGCAAAGGGAAAAAACCATTATTGGTAGCAGGTGATGTTTACAGACCGGCAGCGGTTGACCAACTACAAATTCTTGGTGAGCAAATCGGCGTGCCGGTATATGCCAATACTGCATCGAAGGATCCAGTTGCGATCGCGCTCGAAGGTATTGCTGAAGGTAAAAAGCAGAACAACAACGTAATTATTATAGATACAGCAGGCCGTTTAGCAATAGATGAGCAGATGATGGATGAAATTGCCGCTGTTAAAGAAAATACTAAACCTCACGAAATTCTCTTCGTGGTAGATGCCATGACCGGACAGGATGCGGTCAACACAGCAAAGGCATTTAACGACAGGCTGGATTTTACTGGAGTGGTGCTAACCAAATTAGACGGTGATACGCGTGGTGGTGCTGCACTTTCCATCAAATCTGTAGTCAATAAGCCGATTAAGTTTATCGGTACAGGTGAAAAATTGGAGGCTTTGGATGTTTTCTATCCTGAAAGGATGGCCTCTCGAATCTTGGGCATGGGTGATGTGGTTTCACTTGTTGAGCGGGCTCAACAGCAGTTCGATGAGAAGGAAGCTGCTGAACTTCAGAAAAAGATCCGTAAGAACAAATTTGACTTCAACGACTTCTACAACCAGATCCAACAAATCAAAAAGATGGGTAACATGAAGGATTTGATGGGCATGATTCCTGGTGTGGGCAAAATGATGAAGAATGTTGAAATTGAAGATGATGCATTTAAAAATGTAGAAGCCATCATTCAGTCCATGACAAAATTCGAACGGGAGAACCCTGACAGCATTCAACAAAGCAGACGTCTGCGCATTGCAAAAGGATCCGGAAATAAGGTAGAAGAGGTGACAAAACTGATCAAACAGTTTGAGGACATGCGAAAAGTAATGAAACAATTCTCTAACCCGGCAACCGCAGCAAGGATGATGAAGAATATGCCTAAAATGCCTCAACGATAAAAAAATTCTTTTTTTACCACAATCATTTCTAATCAGTATAGATTCACACTTGTGATTCATATCTGATTAGCTATGCTTATAAAGACCTATGGCAGCGCCGTTTTTGGCGTAAATGCCTTAACCATTACCATTGAAGTTTGCATTGGCGGTGGCAATAAATACCATATCGTTGGACTGCCCGACAATGCTATAAAAGAAAGTCTTAGGAGAGTAGAAAGTGCAATTCAGTCGGCCGGACTAAAAATGCCCCGGCAAAAGATCGTAATAAATCTTGCACCCGCAGATATTCGAAAGGAGGGCTCGTCCTATGACTTGCCTATTGCCATAGGTATTTTGGCTGCTTCAGGACAATTATAAAGCGCCAACATAGAAAAGTACTTTATCATGGGAGAGCTGTCTTTAGATGGTGGATTACAACCCATAAAAGGTGCGCTGCCTATTGCTATCCAGGCACAATCTGCCGGATTCCAAGGATTTATCCTACCGGCAGACAACTCTAGGGAAGCTGCAATCGTAT
>JAPSHM010000380.1 GCA_031179845.1 Pedobacter sp. | reverse complement strand
GGTATGCACCTTGTGCATTTAGTCCGATGTTAACTATACACTATATTTTTATAGTCCTGAAATCACTTTACATTCGGTCTGATACGGGTTTCGCTTTACAGTTTTTGCGTCACAAATCGGATTTTCGTCAATATCTCTTTAATTTGATTGTAATCTTTTGCTACATCTTCTAATTATTGCTACAACTATTGTACAGTATCAATAATAATCGTACTTTTGCCTGGCAAATAGTAACTCCTAAATTATTTGCTATGCAACTCGATCCCAATAAATTTATTGCCGAAGGACTAACTTACGATGATGTATTGTTAGTTCCAGCCTATTCTGATGTTTTGCCACGTGATGTGGATACAGGAAGTTTTTTAACCAAAAAGATACGTATTAATGTTCCGATAGTTTCTGCTGCTATGGATACGGTGACTGAAGCGGGACTGGCTATCGCCATCGCCCAAGCTGGTGGGATCGGTATGCTGCATAAGAACATGAGCATTGAACGGCAGGCAGAGGAGGTAAAGAAAGTGAAGCGATCAGAAAGCGGAATGATCCAGGATCCGGTTACATTGAATGCAAATGCCAGGGTTGCCGATGCATTTCAGATCATGAAAGATTTCAAGATCGGCGGAATCCCTGTAATTGATGAAGACAACAAACTCGTTGGTATCATTACCAACAGAGATCTTCGTTTCCAGAAAGATATGCAGCGTAAGGTTTCAGAAGTAATGACCAGTGAAAACCTGATCACGGCTGCTGAAGGAACAACGCTATTACAAGCCGAGGAGATCTTACAAGATTATAAAATTGAAAAATTGCCTGTAGTGGATAAAGAAGGCCGTCTGGCTGGGCTGATTACGTTTAAGGACATTCAAAAATATAAAAACTATCCGAAAGCATGTAAAGATGAACGCGGACGTTTACGGGTAGGTGCTGCAGTAGGTGTAGCTGCCGATAACATTGACCGCGTAGCGGCTTTGGTACTTGCAGGTGTAGATGTTGTCACAGTTGATACCGCGCATGGTCACTCTAAGGGTGTAATCGACATGGTTAAGGCCATTAAAGAAAGATGGCCGGAATTACAGGTCATTGCCGGAAACATTGCTACGGCTGATGCGGCCCTTGCATTAGCAGCTGCGGGCGCAGATGCGGTTAAAGTTGGTATTGGTCCGGGTTCTATTTGTACAACCAGGATTATTGCAGGAGTAGGTGTACCTCAGTTATATGCAGTTTTCGAATGTGCGCAAGCACTGATTGGAACAGGTATTCCGGTTATAGCAGATGGTGGGATCAAACAAACGGGTGATATTGTAAAGGCAATAGCAGCAGGAGCAAGTGCAATTATGGCCGGTTCATTGTTTGCCGGAGTAGAGGAATCACCTGGTGAAACCATCATTTATGAAGGGCGTAAGTTTAAATCCTATCGCGGTATGGGTTCTGTTGAAGCGATGCAACAAGGTTCCAAAGATCGCTATTTCCAGGATGAGACAGATGTCGTAACTAAGTTGGTTCCAGAAGGGATCGTAGGCCGTGTACCTTATAAAGGTACTTTGGCAGAAGTGATCTATCAATATGTTGGAGGCTTACGCGCAGGAATGCATTATTGTGGCGCTGCTACGATTGACGATCTGCAAAAAGCTAAATTTGTACGTATCACTGCTGCTGGTATGAGAGAAAGTCACCCGCACGATATATCGATTACAAAAGAAGCACCAAATTATTCTAGATAATAACATCAAAGATTCTAAAAAAAAGCGTGTTAATATTCTTAACACGCTTTTTTTTTTGCAAGTTCTTATAAAAATTCATCTTTTCTAATTTCCCAGGTCCAGGGTTTTTTGAAACTCTCAAATGTACGAGGCGCTGGAATGTTTAGCGGCTGTTGAAACGTCTCATTTTCTGCTTCTTCATTGCTCACTTGACCAGTTACCACTTTACGTGTGCTATTGATGAAGTCATATTGCTTGTCGTTCATTTCGCCCGATCCGTTGTGGTATGCATAATTATTTGCCTGGGTTAACTGCCAGTTCTTGTTTTGATACTTAAAGCTATAGTTTAATTTCCAACGCCAATTACTACCCCCTTCAAAAGATAGGACAAGCTGGTTTGAGTCGATCATCACCGGGCGTAATGGATCGCCCATTGCACCGCCTTCTTCAGCCCGTAAAATGAAATTGTTATTTTGAGTGACCAATTTATAGGTTCCTGAGGCTGATCTTCTGAAGTAAATGGCCAGTATTCTTGGCCTCTGAATTTCTGTTATGATCTCCATTTCGTTGTCGCCATATGCCCGCCGCTCTTTTATAGGTCTGTAGAATTCTAAAACAAGTGCCAAATCTTTTACATGATCATGGTTAAGGTCGCCAGATACGCTGTCAATCACTTGCCAGTGAGTTGGAATTAAAGATTGCACCGATTTTCCCTGTTCAGGGAGAACGGGAAATACAAAGGGTTGTGCATAGATCGCAATACTGCAGCATACCAGAAGGGCCGTCAGTTGAAGTTTCATGGTGTGGTATAAACGATAATCATGCCGAAATAGTGTCGCTTGCTGCAACCGTTGCCAGAAAACCGGTTTGTATATCTAAAGTTTTTATGTTAGTTTTCGCAAAAAAGATCGGTAATGAATGAACAATTGAGGAACGATTTAGTAGCCTTTGAGCAGATTCTTGAGCAAGTAAAGAACGAAGGACTGGAATTCTTAGACGGAGTCGACAGGCATTCTACCAATGTGCCTCAATCGGCAGATGCACAAAGTCTGATTGACGGACAGGGGGTAGGGGCTATTGCTGCTATTGCAGCGTTCAAGGCGTGCTTTAGTTCATCTATTGTGTCTTCAACGGGTCCCAGATATTGGGGATTTGTAACCGGTGGGGCAACTCCCGCCGCCATTGCAGGAGATTGGCTGACTTCTATATACGATCAAAATACACAAGGTACCAAGGGAGAGGGGGATAACTCAGCGGTGATCGAGTTAGATGCCATTC
>JAPSHM010000114.1 GCA_031179845.1 Pedobacter sp. | reverse complement strand
GGCCGATCTTCTGCCATCGGTGGGACACATCCCTCTGCCCTACATAATGGCGTATGACATGTTCCCGTTGCAAACACTAAAGGAAAAAAAAGCCTTTTTAGCGGAGGCTGCCGACCAACAATACGTTTTGTTCTTAGAGCACGATCCGCTGGTTGAATGTTGCACCGTACAGCAGACCGAGAAAGGCGTTCGCCTGGATCAGACCTTCCCTTTAAACAGTATATAGCAACAAGCGTTACACGGAATTGCTTCTGTTTTCCTGTAGAATTACAGCCCTAAACGTTATTTAAACAAAACATAATACAGAATAGTTATTGTTTAACATTTTTATTTCTAAATTGAGTTTTTATAATCAACCTAAATGTTTTAATTTAAGAAGTAATTATGGGTAAATTTGAAATTACAACGAGAAAGAACGGAGAGTTTCAATTCAATTTAAAAGCCGGTAACGGGCAGGTCATTTTAACAAGCGAAGGCTATACAAGTAAAGCCGCTTGCCAGAATGGTATTGAATCAGTTAAAAATAATTCGCAGGATGAAAGCAAATTCGAAAAGAAAACGTCGACAGATGGCAAACCTTATTTCAATTTAAAGGCCACAAACGGCCAGGTAATTGGTAACAGTGAGCTGTATGAATCGGAATCAAACCGCGACAATGGTATTGAATCGGTAAGGAAAAACGCATTGGAAGCCGAAATTTCGGATCAAAGCTAAACCTACTCCTGCTATAAGAGGCTGTTTGAAAATTGAACAGCCTCTTATTTACTCCCACAACAAAAGTTTACTTTGCCGCCAGGCAAATCCGTATGTGATTATTAATCAAGATACAGCGTGTTTAAACGCCGTTTTCTTTAGTCTGACACCCCTAATAATAAATCACTGACAAACGCGTTTTGGAATAATTATTGCTGATTAAATATTATACAAAATATTGCTGTAAAGTGTAACATTTTCAGGAATTTATGATTAAAAAATGCCTTTAAATTCTTACTTTTGCACGTTCAAAACAAATAACGAGTACCAAAACACATAGATGAGACAACTCAAAATCACGCAATCAATTACCAATCGCGAAAGTCAATCGTTAGACAAGTACCTTCACGAAATTGGTAAAGTGGATTTAATTACCGCCGAAGAAGAAGTAATATTAGCAAGAAAGATACGGGAGGGAGATCAAGCTGCATTAGAACGCTTAACTAAAACCAATTTACGTTTTGTGGTTTCAGTTGCAAAACAATACCAAAACCAAGGATTAACTTTAGGAGATTTAATTAATGAAGGTAACCTTGGCTTAATCAAAGCTGCCAAACGTTTCGACGAGACTAAAGGGTTTAAATTTATTTCTTACGCGGTATGGTGGATCCGCCAATCTATCTTGCAGGCTATCGCCGAGCAAAGCAGGATTGTGCGTCTACCACTCAACCAGGTTGGCTCGTTAAGCAAGATCAGTAAAGCGTTTTCAAAGTTAGAGCAGGAATATGAGCGTGAGCCATCTCCTGAAGAATTGGCAGACATTTTAGAAACTACCGTTGATAAAATCTCTGATACTTTAAGCAATTCAGGTCGTCACGTATCTATGGATGCACCTTTTGTTCAGGGTGAAGAAAATACGTTACTTGATGTTTTGGAAAACCATGAGCCAAATACAGACAGCAGCCTGATCAACGAATCACTATCTGAAGAAATTAAACGCTCCCTGTCTACGTTGACTGAACGCGAACGGGAAATCATTGTTTTGTTCTTTGGACTGAGCACCAACCACCCGCTTTCCTTAGAAGAAATTGGAGAGAAATTCAACCTGACACGCGAACGTGTTCGTCAGATTAAAGATAAAGCATTACAACGCTTACGCCATACCTCAAGAAGCAAAATACTAAAGTCATATTTGGGTTAAACCTTCAGCTTACGTCAGGGTTAGAAAGACGAAATATTTAAAGTAAAAAAGATTGGGTACTCGCTCAATCTTTTTTACTTTTGTGCCATTCTAACCAAAAATTCCTGACATGTTAAACAAGTACCAATCCGAGTTCCAAAATTGGATTGAAAAAGAAAAAAAAGCCATTGAACTGATCAATGTGGTGGGCCAACTATGGTTCGACAGATCAGTTGAGCTCGTCTTATTCCGTAAACCTTTATTCGATGTTGGCAGTAGCGAGATCCTCGCCCATCACCAGTATGCAAAAGAAATCAGTGAAAAGGACATCAGTATCTATACTACACTGGAGCTGGCTCATGCCATTGTAAAATGTAACCTGGCTCCTTCAAGAGTGGATGTGGGGCGACTGGCAGCAGAGTGGTTGGAAGACAACAACCATTATGCTTCGATACAGGACTTTGTAGTCCACAAGCTCAGCAAACACATTGGTAGGGACAAGATCAGCTTAAAACCGGTAGATGTTGTACTGTTTGGTTTTGGCAGGATTGGCAGGATCGCAGCGCGGGAATTGATCCTGCAGACCGGAAAAGGAGAACAGCTCCGCTTAAGGGCAATTGTAACCCGCAGTTATAGTGATGAGGAACTGATTAAAAGAGCAGAATTACTACGTACCGATTCTATTCATGGCCCCTTCAATGGCACGATCGTTGAAGATTTCGAAAATAAGTCTTTGATCATCAACGGTCAAACCGTGCAGTTTATCCAGGCTCCAACTCCGGAATCCGTAGATTATACCGCTTATGGCATTGAAGACGCATTACTTATAGACAATACAGGAATCTATCGCGACCGCGCAGGCCTAAGTCAACACTTGAAAGCGAAAGGCATTAGCAAGGTATTGCTCACTGCGCCTGCAAAAGGTGACATCCCTAATGTTGTTGCAGGGATTAATGATTCGGACATCGACTTCAATGTAGAAACCATATTATCGAATGCCTCTTGTACAACAAATGCAATAGTACCTGTCCTAAAGATCATTGATGATGCTTTTGGTATAGAAAAAGGACATATTGAAACTGTTCATTCTTACACCAATGATCAGAACTTACTGGATAACTATCATAAAAAGTACCGGAGAGGTCGTTCCGCGGCTTTAAACCTCGTCATCACAGAAACCGGTGCAGACAAGGCCGTGGCCAAAGTTATTCCACACCTGGGCGGTAAACTGACCGGAAACGCCGTTCGTGTCCCAACACCAAATGTGTCACTAGCCATACTAAACCTATCACTAAACAAGGTGACATCGAGAGACGAAGTGACTGAAGTACTCAAACAGGCATCTTTATTTGGCAACCTGTCTGAGCAGATCGAATATTCCATTTCCAATGAGCTGGTGAGCACCGACCTGATTGGTAATAGCCACGCTGCAATCATTGACGGACCGGCAACCATTATATCGAAAGACAATAAAACCGTTGTACTTTATGCCTGGTATGATAACGAATATGGCTATACCAGGCAGGTGATTCGCCTGGCTAAGAAAATGGCTGGGGTAATTCGGCTTACTTATTACTAATCGAATATATGGTCAGTGAAGCGCCATCAGCCCATCCGAATCGAGAAACTTCCAGACAGAAGGATTTTTACCGAATAGAATGGGCTGCTTTCCTACTTTATAAGTACCTTTATGTAATGATAAAGCCTGGTCAAATGTATACCTTTCTAATGTTATCGCTAGGGCTTCTCCTGAGCTGTGGAGCCGTAAAACAAACACCCGGAACACAGACCGACGAGCAGCTGCTTACGGACGTGAAGATTCTGTCGTCAGACAGCTACGAAGGGCGTAAGACCGGCACTAAAGGAGCTGAAATGGCAAGAGCATATTTAACCGGGCGGTTCAAGTCGATTGGACTGGATTCATTTCCGCAGTTGCAGGGTTATGAACAACCTTTCTCTTTCAAAACGGGTGAAAAAACAATAGAAGGCAAGAACATGATCGGCTTGATCGCCGGCGAAAAAAAACAGGTTATTGTAATTTCCGCACATTACGACCATATTGGAATCATTAGGGGCCAGGTTTATAATGGGGCTGACGACAATGCGTCGGGTGTTGCAGCATTGCTGGAAATTGCGGCTTATTTCAAAAAACACAAGCCGATGCATACCTTAGTTTTTGCCGCTTTTGATGCGGAAGAAATGGGACTTCAAGGCGCAAAAGCTTTTGTGGCGAATCCACCTGTACCGATACAGCTGATCACGCTGAACATCAATATGGACATGATCAGCAGAAGTGACAAAAATGAACTGTATGCATGCGGTACCGCCAAAAATCCGTTTCTAAAAAAGTATTTTCATACCAGCGTTCCTACGCCTAAGGTTATATTGGGACATGACGATCCAAAAACCGGTCGGGATGACTGGACCAACCAAAGTGACCATTCTGCATTCAATGACAAAAATATCCCCTTTATCTATTTTGGTGTGGAGGATCATGAAGATTACCACAAGGCAACGGACGACTATCAAAACATAGATGAAGCCTTCTTTATCGGAGCCACAAAATCTATTTTAGAGATCATCGATAACATTGATAGAAAACGGGACAGTCAGCAGCTAATTCACGACAATCAGCGGATGAAAAAGCAATAGCGCCTGTTTAGAAGTCGATATCGATCAAACTGCTTAAAGGAAGATGTATCCCGTTTTTAAGCTGGATGTACTTTTCCGTTACTGCCCAAACTGTTGTCGAAACTGTTTTGGTTCCGTCCATGGTATTGAACGTGATATCAGCCTTTGATTTAAACTCATTTCCCAACCTTTGGGCTGCCGTCAATTTATCTTTCAATTCTTCGGTATGATTTTGATCCGCTGGCAGGATCCGACTGATGTCAATCGCTTCTTTCTCTATTAATTCCCCTAACATAAGCTTTTAGTTGTATGACCAAGAGTTGTTAAACAGCTCTATGTAATACCAATAAACAAAAAATCGGCCATATTACAAAGATATTTACACGATTGTGTCACTAAAATCTTCCATACAAATCGGAATCACTGACCAGCAGTTTGTTAGCTTATTTAGACCTGAAACGATCTTCAATCATTCCTACGAAGGTTTTGGATTTCTCAACTGGTACAAAGATGCTTTGCGGATTAACAGTCCCCCGCTTGCCATTGATGCTCATGGTAGTGGTCCTTGCCACACTGGTAGATGCTACAACAGGGTTTAATACACTTATGGCTTGGGCCAGCATCAGTTCCTTTGCATCACCCAGCTGGTATGTTGGGTTATCATATTCTATATTACTGGCTTCAGGAGCCATTCCATTAAAATACCCGCCCTGGTCGACGGAATTCTTAGTTTCAAACATGGCATAATAAACGTCATACTTATTTTCTATTCTGATTGGAAAAAAGCCAATCGGTTTACCATAGGTAGTGCTCCCAACAAGTGTAACATTTATTTTTGGCTTGAGGGTGTTGATGACCAGCTCACTAGCGGAAGCCGTATTGCGGGTGACTAAAAACACAACATTGGTTACACCGGAGAGTGCTCCTATTTTACTGAATTTGAAGGTATTTCCTGCTATAGAATAATCGCCGTCATCATAATAATTCAGCATCACCTTGCCCACGTCTCGATACCTGATTTTACCATTCTGGTCGGTGATCGGTTGGTTCTTCAGGATCAATGCCCTCTTATTCTGCATATCTGCGTTGTAAATCTCCTTGTACATCACCTGTCCAGAAAAAGCTACCGGAATGATCAAATTGATCAAATGATCGGCGGTGCTAATGTACCCTCCCCCATTGTATCTTAGATCTATAACCAGATCCGTCACTCCCCCGGCAGCAAATTTTGAGAATTCCGATGTAAGCGCTTCTACGGAGTTCTCCTCGTTAGAAAACCTTGCATAAGCCAAATATCCGATCTTCTTACTCCCGGAGCTAATGATCTTAGCGCTGTATATAGGACTGCTTTTATACGACCTTTTGTTCAGAGTTACATTAAATGGTTCACCTTGTACGTCATTGGAATAAACGTAACCTTCAAGATTTACTAAATTACTGTTAAGCTCAGCTTCAATGGCATAGAACTCTGTACTGGAATAAGTATTGGCACCAAATGGCTTTCCATTGATTTTTGTAATTGCCCAGCCTCTTTTTACTCCTTTAACTGCTGCATCAGACCCAGGATAAACTGCGTTTACAAAAATCAGGTATTTCTGTGTAGCAGAGGTAACACCATAAGGCATCCAAAATATCCCCACGTCATTGCCATTACCTTCCAGGTCAACATCCATTTTTGATAAAGCTGATGCGGCGATAGGCTCGGGATTTTGGTCGTTGATGTCCTCTAAATAGGAATATTTGGGAGCACTTGAATTGACTATGTAATCGGCCGACCCTGATGCCTTAACGATGTTAAACAGTTCGTCGCTGTACCTTGAACCATATTGTCTCGGCTCAAATGCATCATAGGAAGGGAGTGAGCTATTCCAATAATATACATGTTTCGCATAAAGGAACAAAGAATCGTTAGTTAACTGTGTTCGGTCTGTGGTGGGCGTTTGCTTTGTGTTCGGACCAACAGAAGGTGGTTCAGGTTTCGTTTCCGGTGTAATTTTCGATTTTTTGCAGGCAGCAAAGGTCAGCAATACCAGTAAGACTATAAGGAAATTATGCTTTTTAAACCAAAATGGAGCTTTCATCTTTCGTAATTTAGGTAAATATACAGAATAAACTAACCTTATCTACATGCTAAATAATTCATTGACACTCAAATAGTCAACATTCAAGTCTGATGCAATGTTTTGTGTAATCGTGGAATTCCCTATAAGCAGTACCTCTTCTCTCGAAAGTTGTTGTTGTTCAAGGATCAGTTTCAAAGCATCCTGTTCCGGCTCATACTCGGCAGTAAAAAATACGGTGAGGTATTTTTCTAATCCATCCCATTCCGTTTGTCGGATTTTATTGAGCTGCATGGCAGGAATCCCCTTTACCAGCAAAAAGATCTGCTTACGCTCCAAGACAACAGACTGCAGAAAGCTGAGTACTTCTGTATAGACCAATAATTTTAGTGGCAGTCGGACACTATGCAGAAGCATCTCATAATTTACACTGTATTTCTCAGGGATATTGAATTTCGCAATTGTTTTAACAAACACTTCATCCGCTCCTTCCTGCAGATACAACTCCTGCATGTACGCCAATGTTTCTGCAGCGTTCAGCTGTTCACTGTACTCTATGAACTGAGCAAAAAGGTAATAGACCTGCAAATAATAATCCTTTTCAGGATAGATCACATTGTCGAGTTCAAAAATAAAGGATTGTTTATCCTGGAGATACTTGTCAAAAATCATTTGTTCGGGCTATCTGTTGTTGTCTGCTGTCAAAATAGTTATGTTAAACTCCTCAAACAGCACGCTAGATCTTAACAGTTCTTCTAGTTCAAAGGCATTTACTGCCAGTATGGCGCTTGCACCCTGATCAAGGCAATGACTTAACAAATTATGAGCTATTATTTCGTCATTTCGATCGCCAAGAGAAATGAACTTATAAGTTGCTGATGGAAAGCTGGGCATCTCACCATAGTCCGCCAATACAATCTGATCGCCGGTAAATCTTTTAGCCTGGTTCAGCGCATAGGCTGTTTTCCCGCCTGTAATGAGTATGGTCATATAATTAATCCGTCCTTCATGGTAACTACCCTATCGCTTATTTTTGCCAGATCTTCGTTATGTGTAACGATCACAAACGTTTGCTGGAAATTATCGCGAAGTGTGATAAAAAAGTCGTGCAGTGCACTGGCATTTGCTGAATCAAGATTCCCTGATGGCTCGTCGGCCAAAATGATCGATGGTTTGTTGATTAATGCACGTGCAACCGCGATGCGCTGTTGTTCACCACCCGACAGTTCGTTCGGCTTATGATCCGCCCTGGCGGTCAGACCCAGCAGATCAAGCAGCTCCATTGCGCGCTGCTCCGCCTGCTTCTTCCCTGTTTTGGCGATAAATGCCGGAATACAAATATTTTCAAGGGCTGTAAACTCAGGCAGCAGGTGATGAAACTGAAATACGAAGCCAATGTTCCGGTTTCGAAAAATACTCAGTAGCTCACCGGAAAGAAGGCTTACTTTTGATCCTTTGAGTTCAACTTCCCCTTCATCAGGCTTGTCTAAAGTTCCTAAAATATGTAGAAGTGTACTCTTACCTGCACCAGAGGCCCCTATAATACTCACAATCTCACCTTTTGATACTTCAAAATCCACGCCTTTTAATATAGGCAGGTTTCCATAAGCTTTTTTTATACCTGTGGCTTTTAGCATAAACGCAAACTTACAAAAACGATGTCAAGGTTGAAGAAATATCCAACAACAAATATTGGTCAATACCGGGCTTTACCGACCACATGCGTCAGGCAGACAAAATTTTATTCACAATTGAGTGAACATTAAGCATTAATAACCCATAGCGATTTGTTATAAAGCTTTTGAAGTTGTAGATTTGAACAAATTTTTTCAGCATAATGAATATCCACGAATATCAAGGTAAAGAAATACTTAAAAGTTTTGGAGTAGCCGTTCAAGAAGGTGTAGTAGCCGACACGGTAGAGCAAGCTGTAGAAGCTGCTAAAAAAATGAAAACCGACTACAACTCTGACTGGGTTGTCATTAAAGCCCAAATCCACGCAGGTGGACGCGGTAAGGGTGGCGGTGTAAAACTGGCTAAAAACCTGGATGAAGTTAAAGAAAGAGCTGCCGCTATCTTAGGTATGCAACTGGTAACTCCTCAAACGGGCCCGGAAGGCAAGAAGGTGAACAAGATTTTAGTTGCACAGGACGTTTACTATCCTGGCGCTTCGGAAACCAAAGAATTCTACGTAAGTGTTTTGTTAAACCGTTCGAACGGAAGAAACATCATTATGTATTCTACTGAAGGTGGTATGGACATTGAAGAAGTTGCGGAACACACACCTCACCTAATCTTCAAAGAAGAAGTTGATCCTAAAGTTGGTTTACAGGCATTCCAGGCACGTAAAATTGCTTTCAACCTGGGTTTAAGTGGTGGAGCGTTTAAAGAGATGGTAAAATTTGTTACCGCACTTTATAAAGCTTATGACAGTACTGACTCTGCAATGTTTGAGATCAACCCTGTGTTGAAAACATCAGATGATAAGATCATTGCTGTTGATGCTAAAGTAGATCTGGACGAGAACGCTTTGTTCCGTCACCCTGACTATGCAGCAATGCGTGATAAACTAGAAGAAGATCCTACAGATGTAGAAGCAAGTGAATCAAACCTTAACTATGTGAAACTTGACGGAAACGTTGGTTGTATGGTTAATGGTGCCGGATTGGCAATGGCTACGATGGACATCATTAAGATCGCTGGTGGCGAGCCTGCTAACTTTCTTGATGTAGGTGGAACGGCTAACGCACAAACTGTGAAAGCTGGTTTCAACATCATCCTTAAAGACCCTAACGTAAAAGCAATTCTAATCAATATTTTTGGTGGTATTGTTCGTTGCGACCGCGTGGCACAAGGTGTTATTGATGCCTATAACGAAATCGGTAATGTTCCGGTTCCAATTATCTGCCGCTTACAAGGCACGAACGCAGAAGAAGCTAAAAAACTGATCGATGAGTCGGGATTGAAAGTTTACTCTGCAATTGCCCTACAGGATGCATCTGATCTGGTAACAAAAGTGTTGGCTGAAACCGCAACATTGGCTTAATCCAGAAACATTAATATTGTAAAAGGCTGCCCCGATAAAGGGCGGCCTTTTTTTTTGCGCTATTGCCTGGCATTCCCATTCTTCCTGATCTGCTCATTTATCAAACAGAAAAACCCGGTAAAAAATAAAAGGCCTACATCCATCCAGATGTAGGCCTCTCTAACCAAATATAAATTAAACGAGCATTACAAATATAGATACATTTTCTAATTATACACTATAAAACAATTATTTTTTATAAAAACTTCGCAACAATCTCTTAATTAAGCACAAAAAATAACAATTACATAACTATAAACACACCGAAACTTCAAAAAGACGAGTTTTAAACAAATAAAAAGACTAAAAAATCACTAAATTATAAGATAAAACAGACAAACGTTCACATATTTTATGAAAACTCAACATTTTATAATCTTAAATTCTAAAATCACACGCTATTAACTTATAAAACGTAAAAATAACTTCGTTTATTGCAATTTTAAGGAAAAACACCGATCACAATATTAACCTCGCATTTATTCGCTAATTTCCTTATTTTTGACGCTCTCCACAATAAAATCATGATACAAAGAGAAAAAGTAAAAAGTCTGCTAGAGACAAGTGAGTTTAACAGGGAAGTAACTGTTATGGGTTGGGTACGTACATTTCGCAACAACCAGTTTATTGCTATAAATGATGGATCCTGCATGGGAAATATCCAGATCGTAGTTGACTTTAATAATACGCCGGAAGAATTGTTAAAACGTATTACAACCGGAGCTGCAATTTCTGTAAAGGGAACGGTAGTAGAATCTCTTGGAAAAGGACAGCGCGTAGATATCAAGGCCAGTGCCATTGAAATTCTGGGCGACAGTGACCCGGAAAAATTCCCCTTGCAGCCAAAAAAACACAGCCTGGAGTTTTTAAGGGAAATCGCGCATTTACGTTTCCGTACCAATACATTTAATGCGGTATTTAAAGTGCGTCATGCCCTGGCCTTTGCCATTCACCAGTTTTATAATGAAAGAGGTTTTGTCTATATACATACGCCGATCATTACAGCCTCCGATGCCGAAGGTGCCGGCGAAATGTTTAAGGTAACCACGTTAGACCTGGATAATTTGCCACGTACAAAAGATGGCAACATAGATTATGCGGAAGATTTCTTTGCGCGTGCTGCAAACCTGACTGTCTCCGGACAACTGGAAGGTGAACTTGCGGCAATGGCATTTGGACAGATATATACTTTCGGACCAACATTCAGGGCCGAAAACTCAAATACTGCCCGCCACCTTGCTGAATTCTGGATGATCGAACCAGAGGTTGCCTTTGCCGACCTTGAAGACAATATGCAACTGGCAGAGGATATGTTAAAGTATGTGATTGACTATGCACTTAAAAACTGCGGCGAAGAACTGGCATTTTTAAATAGCCGTTTACTTGAAGAAGAGAA
>JAPSHM010000379.1 GCA_031179845.1 Pedobacter sp. | reverse complement strand
ACCCATTGTCTGCCGGCGGTTTCCTTTGGGATTTTGCCGATCAAGGGGTGCTGCGCACCGATAAGAACAATAAAATTGATGCCGATGGCAATCGTGGCGCCGATGGAATAGTAGGTCCGTATCATGAAAAAGAAGGAAGCTACAATGCCATCAAAGAAATTTGGAGCCCAGTGTTCTTTGAGCACCGGGAAATGGCACCAGGATTTGACGGGGTGTTCAACGTAGAAAACCGGTATCATTTCGCCAATTTGAACACTTGCCAGTTCGACTGGAAATTGCTGAACTTGAAAACTAAACAAGAACTTAGTGGCAAATCGGGATCGCCAGATGTTAAACCGCTTGAAAAAGGCAAATTAACGGTTTCCTTACCAAAGGATTGGACGAGCTACGATGTCTTGTATCTCAAAGCCACCGACGTTCATGGCAAAGAACTATATACCTGGAGCTTTCCAATCACCCTTCCCAATCAGGAAGCAAATAGGCTGGTTAAAAAGGATGGTGCTACTGCGGTAGCGCTTGTAGAGTCGGATACGCTGTATAAAGTTGCGGCTAACGGTGTGCAATTAAGCTTCAGTAAAAAAACAGGAATTCTTAGGGAGGTGAAAAATAAGAATGGAATCATTCCTTTTACAAATGGGCCGGTCATCCAGGAAGGGGCAACGAATTTCAAAAAGATCAGTCACCGGATGGAAGGTGATCAGCTCATCATTGAGTCCGCTTATGATAAAAAAGAAGCGTACAATACCTTGCAGTGGACCGTTTACCCATCAGGTTGGCTGAAATTGAATGTGAAGTACTTCCCTGCGGAATACCTGACCAATTTTATGGGACTCAACTTTTCCTTTCCTGAAAGTCAGATCAAAGGCGTGGAATACATGGGCAGGGGACCGAACCGCGTTTGGAAGAACCGCATAAAGGGAAATCAGTTTGGTATCTGGAACAAGGATTACAACGATACGGAGACGGGAGAGGCCTGGGTATATCCTGAATTCAAAGGCTACCATTCCAATATGTACTGGTGTAAGTTCATTACGAAAGACCAGCCGTTCACTGTGGTCACAGAAACAGAGGACGTCTTTTTGAGACTGTTCAGCGCGGCCTTCAAAACTGATCAATGGCACAATTACGAACCACTTTTTCCTTCGGGCGACATTTCCTTTATGCAGGGGATCCCTGGTATCGGTACCAAAACACAAAGGGCCGATAGAAGTGGGCCAATGGCCATGAAGAACGTTTTTTATGATTACGAAAAAGACCCTGCAAGGGCGTTAAACATTACACTGTACTTTGATTTTTCAGCGAAGAATTAATTGCCTAAATTGAAAAAGAATAAAACCCGATTAAATGAAGCTTAACCGACCTATTACTTTTACTGCCTTTTTGCTGTTCTGCTGCTCCAGCGTTTTTGCACAGGTTTCCTTGCAAAATCCGCGTTGCGAACTGCTGCAAGATCCGCAGGGGATAGACGTGTTGCAGCCGGGCTTGAGTTGGGAAATAGTATCAGCGGAGCGTGATGTGAAACAAACAGCCTATCAGATCCTGGTGGCTTCATCGTTGGAAAAACTTACAGAACAGGGTGCAGATGTGTGGAACTCAGGAAAAGTGAAGTCTGATGCCTCTGTTCATAACAAGTATGCTGGTCCGGCATTGCGCAGTAACAATCGCTATTATTGGAAAGTCAGAGTGAGCACAAATAAAGGGGAAACAGCCTGGTCAAAGCCGGCATCATGGTTGATGGGCCTATTGCATTATAAAGATTGGCAGGGCCGCTGGATTGGGTTCGACCGCTTCTTCCCCTGGGATAATGAAGCCGAAGGCAGACTGTCTGCACGTTATTTCAGAAAAGAATTTTCCACAGAAAAAACGGTAGCATCGGCTACTGCTTACATTATGGGCATGGGCTTATATGAGCTATATGTTGACGGTAAGAAGATTGGCGACCAGGTGCTTGCTCCGGCTCCAACTGATTATACCAGAAACATCAAATACAATGCTTTAGATATTACTGAACACTTAAAACAGGGAAAACACGCCATTGGCGTCGTCTTAGGTAACGGCCGTTTTTTCGCCATGCGCCAGGCAAAGCCATATAAAGTTAAAACCTTCGGATTTCCTAAACTCATGGTTCAGGTGCTGATCAAATACACGGATGGGTCGACCGCAACCATCAAAACCGACAACAGCTGGACGGGTACCGCTGAGGGGCCAATACTTGCCAACAATGAATACGATGGCGAGCTTTACGATGCAAGAAAGGAATTTAAAGGTTGGGCAGAGCCCGGATTTAAAGATGATAAATGGCTGAAAGCTGAATATGTACAGGAACCGGGAGGTACTTTCGAAGCCCAGCTGGTGCAGGGGATGAAGGTGATGAAACATCTTGCCCCAGTTTCCATCACGAAACGCCCCAGTGGCAAATATATCCTTGATTTCGGGCAAAACTTTGCCGGTTGGGTTAAGTTCAATGTTAAAGGCCCCGCTGGAACGGCTGTTACCTTACGGTTCGCTGAGTCGCTGGAACCAAATGGTGAGTTGTTCAGAACTAACCTTCGCAATGCGAAAGCAACAGATACCTATATCCTTAAAGGAGAAGGAACTGAAACCTGGTCGCCCAGATTTACTTACCAGGGATTCCGCTATGTCGAGCTTTCTGGTTATCCGGGTGTCCCTCAAAAAAGCGACTTTACAGGTTGCCTGGTCTATGACGACATGAAAACTGTAGGAACTTTTGAATCGTCGAATAGTCTGCTGAACCAAATTTTTAAGAACTCCTGGTGGGGGATTGCTTCCAACTACAAAGGGATGCCTGTGGATTGTCCACAGCGAAATGAACGTCAGCCCTGGCTGGGCGACAGGACGGTTGGCGCCCATGGAGAAAGTTTCCTGTTCGACAATACCGCACTTTATAAGAAATGGCTGGATGATATCCGTTACGCGCAGAAAGAGGATGGGGCCATACCTGATGTTGCCCCCGCATTCTGGCGGTACTACAGTGATAATGTCACCTGGCCTG
>JAPSHM010000113.1 GCA_031179845.1 Pedobacter sp. | reverse complement strand
CCGCCTGCGTCATTACTACCCAATCCATACAATTTACCATCTTCCGTTGCTGCATCGTAAGGATCCCGTGTGTAGCCAGAATTTGGCTTTACGGTATCATGGTGTGAATTCAACAGCAAAGTTGGCTTTGCAGCATCGAAATGTTTATTGTATGCCCATACGTTATTCAGTTTCCGTTTGGTTTCAACATTTCGCTGCTGCAGAAATTGTGCAATAGCTTCAGCGGTCTGATCTTCTTCTTTACTGAAGGATTGAATCCCGATCAACTGTTTCAGCAACGCTAAACTATCTTTTTGCAGTTGTGCAATCATATTATTCTTTTGTATATAAAGCTCCTGCTTTAATTGCAGACAGCTTGATCCCTTTTATCAATGAGGAACTAAAGCCATTGTGCTCCATTTCATTCAGCCCGGCAATTGTACAGCCTTTGGGCGAAGTTACCTTGTCGATCTCCTGCTCCGGGTGCGATTGCATCAGCAGCAGCAGATCAGCAGCACCTTTAGCCGTTTGAACTGCCATCTTTAGCGCTTCATCTGCATGAAAGCCGATCTCCACTCCTCCCTGTGAAGCCGCACGGATAGCCCTGAGAAAAAATGCAATACCACAGGCACACAATGCCGTGGCAGAGGTCATCAGGTCTTCGTTTATTTTCACTACTGCACCTACCGTTTCAAACATTCGGGTCACTTCCGATACATTTTCTGCAGTTGCATTATCAGTTGCCACACAGGTCATAGATTGCCCGATCGCGATTGCTGTGTTTGGCATTGCCCGGACAACCTGCACGTTTTCGCCCAACTTATTTCTAACGTCTGCACAGCTCACACCCGATGCCACAGAAATAAAAACCTGCTTGTTCGGGTCAACGACCGCAGTGATCTGACCCAACAAATTGTTTAACTGTTGTGGCAGAACAGCTAAAACTATAATATCTGCCTTTGCAACTACTGCTGCATTGTCGGCGCTTACATTGTAACCCTGCTCAAACATCGCAGATAGTCCTGAAATATTTCTTCTGGTTAAACTGATCTGGCCTGCGTCAGCATAGCCTGATTTTACCAATCCCCTGGCCAGGGATATACCAATGTTACCGCTTCCCAAAATGGCAATCCTGCCTTCAAACTTGTTCATATTTACTTGATTAATCTGGTTCCGAAATTATTTCCATTGATTTGAGGTAATTCATCGGCCTTTCCAATATAAACAGCCGATACGCCACTTTTTATGGCTTCAAAAGCATTGTGCAATTTTGGGATCATTCCTCCTGACACAACCCCTTCGTTCTTCAATGTTTCAAATTGTTCCAATTTGATCTCGTTCACTAACGATCTGTCGTCGTCAATATCGCGCAGCACACCTCTTTTCTCGAAGCAATAAACTAGAGAAGTTTCATAGAGTGAGGACATGGCAACCGCTACGGCTGAGGCAATCGTATCAGCATTGGTATTGAGAAGCTGCGTATCCCCATCGTGGGTAATCGCGCAAAGTACTGGGACCATTCCGGCATTTAACAAAGTGCTCAGCGTTGCTGTCGATACGGAAGACGCATCCAGATCGCCTACATATCCGTAATCAATTTCCCCTACCGGGCGTTTCACGGCTTTGATCACATTGCCATCCGCGCCGGAAAGTCCGATTGCATTACAGCCTTTCGCCTGCAACTGAGCAACCATATTCTTATTGATCAAGCCGGCATACACCATCGTTACAACCCGAAGTGTTTCTATATCGGTGATGCGCCTGCCTTCAACCATTTTTGCTTCAACACCAAGTGTTGCGCCTAGCTCCGAAGCAATCTTTCCACCTCCATGAATTAAAATCTTATCGCCAGGAAGTGCGGTAAAATCCAGTAAGAACTGATATAGTTTTTCTGAGTTATCAATTACATTTCCACCGATCTTAATTACACTTAGCTTCTTCATTCTATAGTTTTTCTAACATTTGCTTCAATACCGCCTGAGCTGCCCAAAGTCGGTTCCCGGCTTCATGAATAACCAGAGAGTTAGGGCCATCCAATATCTCTGAAGAAAGTTCCAGGTCGCGCCGAACCGGCAGGCAATGTAATACCTTCGCATTGTTGGTTCCTTTCAGCTTGTCATTGTTTAACATCCAGCCTTCAGGATAAGTAAGCACTTTACCATATTCCTGATAACTGGACCAGTTTTTTACATAAATATAGTCTGCGCCCGACAGGGCCTCATCCAGATTATGTGTAATGTTCGCGCCAGGTGTAAAAGCTTCGCTCAATTCATAGCCCTTTGGCTGTGCAATCGTAAAATCAAGCATGCCTTCCATTTGTGCTTTACACATCCATTCCGAGAATGAATTGGGTACCGCTTGTGGCAATGCTTTAATGTGCGGCGCCCAGGCCAGGACAACCTTAGGCTTAGCAACACCAGTCCAGGTTTCTTGTATTGTAACCAGATCGGCCAAGCTTTGTAAAGGGTGGCGTGTAGCGCTTTCCAAACTCACCACAGGAACATTACAAAATTTGATGAACTTATTGAAAAAATCCTCATTGTAATCTTCTTCCCGGTTAACCAATTTAGGAAAGGAGCGTAAACCCAGCAGATCACAATACTGACCCATCACTGCCGCAGCTTCGCGAATATGTTCTACTGTAGTACCGTTCATCACCACACCATCCTGTGTTTCCAATGCCCAGCCTTCCTTGTCCATATTCATGACCATAACATTCATCCCGAGGTTCAACGCAGCCTTCTGCGTGCTTAAACGCGTGCGCAAACTCGGATTTAAAAATACAAGTCCAAGTGTCTTGTTTTTGCCCAGATGCTGGTGCGCATAAGGGTTTTCCTTAAGTGCCAATGCGTCTTTAACCAATTGGCCGATGTCCTGGACATCATTTACTGAAGTGAATTGGTTCATCCTTTCAAAGCGGTTTTAAAGTCATTCAAAAATCGATCTGCCTGATCTTTAGTTAAATTTAAAGCGGGCAACAACCTGATCACATTAGGTTTTGCCTCTCCTGTAAATATCTTATATTTAAATAGAAGGTCTTTTTTAACATTTGGCATGTGTTCTGGCAGGACAATGCCAATCATCAAACCGCGTCCACGAACTTCAACTATTCCTTCTACCTTTTGAAGTTCAGCAATTAGATAGGCGCCAACCTTTTCTGCATTTTTCAGCAGTTCATCCTGATCGATTATTTCGAGAACGGCCAAAGCGGCTGCGCAAGCCAGGTGGTTGCCACCAAAAGTAGTACCCAGCATCCCATGCCAAGGTTTAAATTTTGGAGCGATAGAAATCCCCGCTACCGGAAAACCGTTGCCCATGCCCTTTGCCATGGTATACACATCGGCATCAACGCCAGCAGCATCATGTGCGTAAAACTTACCGGTTCTTCCGTAGCCACATTGAACGCTGTCCGCTATATAAACTGCATTATATTCGTCACAAAGTGAACGGATCTTTTGCAGAAAGCTGATAGAAGCTTCTTTGATGCCACCTACACCCTGAATTCCTTCAATGATCACAGCAGCGATTTCATTTCCATATTCGCCAAATGTAGCAGCGAGTGCCGCTTCATCGTTATAAGGAAGAAAGATGATGTTATCCGTTTCATTAACCGGTGCAATGATCTTTGGATTGTCCGTCGCAGAAACCGCTAAAGAGGTTCGTCCATGGAAAGCTCCTTTAAAAGCAATGACCTTTTTTCTTCCATTGTAAAAAGAAGCCAGTTTCAAAGCATTCTCATTTGCTTCCGCCCCGGAATTGCATAAAAACAATTGGTAATCAACTTTGCCAGAAACGGTGCCTAATTTCTCAGCAAGCTGAGTCTGTAGCGGTATTTTAACCGAGTTAGAGTAAAAACCAACTTTATGAAGTTGATCGGTTAAACGCTGTACATAATGCGGATGGGTATGCCCAATAGAAATGACAGCATGACCGCCGTACAAATCTAAATATTCCTGTCCGTTCGCATCCCAAACAGTACTTCCGGATGCCTTTGTGATTTCTATATCATTAAGTGGGTAAACATCAAATAGGTTCATTTTGTAATTCTTTTAATTGGTGATTGGTTAAACATCCCGAATCAGGTCCGGGCAAATAGAACGGAGCGATTGCGCACCGGGTTTACTTAAAACGCCGATGCTTTAAGCCGCAGTCCTGTGCTTTCTTCCAAACCAAAAATTAAATTCATATTCTGCACCGCCTGTCCGCTCGCGCCTTTCAGCAAGTTATCTATGATACTGATGACAAAAAGCTTATTCCCATGCTTTTCTACATGCACCAGCCCTTTATTGGTATTCACCACTTGTTTTAGATCTATATTCTTCTTACTTACATGCGTAAACGGATGCGCAGCATAGTAATCTTCATAAAGTTTCTGAGCCTCGTCCGCTGTTAAATCACTTTCCATGTACAACGAAACTAAGATCCCCCTTGTAAAATCACCGCGCTGCGGGATCAAGCTAATCATTTGGTTGAAAGTTGAATCGAGTTTGTTCAGACTTTCTCCAATTTCATTCAAATGTTGATGTTCGAACGCCTTGTAAACAGAGAGGTTATTATTGCGCCAACTAAAGTGTGAAGTGCCGGATAAACTCTGACCGGCACCTGTTGACCCTGTGGTTGCATTGATATGGACTTCGCTCTTTAAAAGCCCTTTCGCTGCAAGAGGAAGTAAAGCCAATTGGATACAAGTGGCAAAACAGCCTGGATTAGCAATATTATTTGCAGTTTTTATTTCTTCACGGTTCATCTCAGGCAAACCGTATACCCAGTCCGACCCCGCGTTGGCTTTCAATCGAAAATCCTGACTGAGGTCGATGATCTTAACCGACTTATCAATTGGATTGGCATCGATAAACTTCTTAGCGTCGCCATGGCCAACACATAAAAACAGCACTTCAATATCGGAAGAAAGTTCTCCTGTAAAGCGAAGTTCTGTATCACCCAAAAGATCAGTATGCACATCAGAGATCAGGTTTCCTCCATTGCTGTTGCTGTGTACAAATTTGATGTCCACCGATGGGTGGTTGATGAGTATGCGCAGCATTTCGCCACCGGTATACCCGGCACCACCAACAATGCCCGCCTTAATTCTCATGATCATTCACTTTATGCCAGATCATGACCTGGTTGCCAAATATTTTAGAGAACCCTTTCACATCTTCACCACTCCATGCATTGTTCATCTCTCCATAGCTGCCAAATTTGTTGCTCATTAGATCATGCGCAGACTCGATTCCTATAATATTGAAACGGTATGGCAATAGTTCAACAAATACTTTTCCACTAACTACCTTCTGAGAATCAGCTAAAAATGCTTCAATATTGCGCATGATCGGATCATGAAACTGCCCTTCATGCAACCAGTTGCCATAAAAAGTCGACAACTGCTCTTTCCATGAAAGTTGCCATTTGGTCAAGGTATGTTTTTCAAGGGTATGGTGCGCTTTAATAATTACGATTGGCGCCGCAGCTTCAAAGCCAACACGGCCTTTTATTCCAATGATAGTATCGCCGACATGGATATCCCTGCCAATGCCATAAGGCTGTGCAATGCCCTGTAGTTTCTGGATCGCGGCAACAGGTGCCAACGTTTCCCCATCAATACCTACCAGTTCGCCTTGCTCAAAAGTCAGTTCAAGCTTACGAGGCTGAGATTCAGAAACCGGTGTAGGCCAGGCTTCTTCCGGCAGTGTTTCATGTGAAGTAAGCGTTTCTTTCCCGCCAACTGATGTTCCCCATAAACCCTTATTGATAGAATATCTCGCTTTCTCAGCACTGTACGCTACACCATGGGCATTCAGGTATTCTATTTCCGCTTCGCGCGATAATTTTAAATCTCTGATCGGTGTGATGATCTCCACACCAGGAATAATAATATTGAAGATCATGTCAAAACGCACCTGGTCGTTTCCTGCCCCCGTACTGCCATGAGCAACATAGTCGGCCCCAATCTTCTTTACATAATTGGCAATGGCCGTTGCCTGGCTTACGCGCTCAGCACTAACAGAAAGTGGGTATGTGGCATTTTTTAAAACATTACCAAATATCAAATACTTTATACAGCCGTCATAATAATTAGCAGTTTCATCAACTACCGCATGAGAAGCAACACCAAGAGCATATGCACGCTTTTCTATTTCTTTTAGCTCCTCTTCAGAAAAACCACCTGTGTTTACAATCACCGAATGTACTTCCAGTCCGCGGTCCTGAGCAAGGTAAATGCAACAAAATGAGGTATCCAGACCTCCGCTAAACGCTAAAACAACTTTCTTCTTCATCTTAATATAACAGCTATTTAAATAAAACACTAAACATTAGAAACAGGGATTTGAAACCTTTCTTATTGGCAGGCTTCGATTTCAGTACCAATCTTTGCTTGATGCGCATAAAGCGCTCATAAAGTTTGGGTTTTTTATTCAGTTCTTCGGCAAACTTTTTTGCTACTTCGTGCTTTTGCTCAATCGGATCGTATAACATAGCCGTACACATGCAATTCTTACGTTCCTTCATTTTCAAGATGTCGAAATTCACGCAACTCTCACAACCCTTCCAAAACTCTTCGTCCTGTGTTAGTTCAGAATAAGTAACCGGCTCATACCCGAGATCAGAATTGATCTTCATCACCGCAAGACCAGTAGTCAACCCAAAGATTTTAGCTTTTGGATACTTTTGTCTGGAAAGTTCGAAAATCTTTTCTTTGATGGCATGTGCCAAGCCTGCTTTACGGTATTTCGGACTGACGATCAGACCCGAATTGGCCACAAACTGACCGTGTGTCCAGGTCTCAATATAGCAGAATCCTGCCCATGAGCCATCCTTATGGAAAGCGATAACGGCTTTACCGTCCGCCATTTTCCCTGCAACGTATGCCGGAGAGCGCTTAGCGATCCCTGTACCTCGTGCCTTAGCCGATTCGGCCATTTCTTCACAGATTTCTTCTGCAAAGACACGATGTTCAGGAAGTGCAACCTGCACTATAAAATCGTTTATATTCATTAATATGCTAACGAAAAAATATGAATGTTCTGATTAATTGTTTTTTGAGAGGCAATCCTCTGTGCAAATGCGCCGAGCTCATGCTCAGGAATTTACTCAAATACGCGGCGTATAGTTTTGCCGGTCTGATGACACAAAAAATATGGGTCGCAAGCGCTCAATAAACAAACTTCTGGAAGCAATATTTTTTGCTTCTACAATAGAAAGTTTATGTGTTATCTGCTTAATCATTTCCTGTGTCTGATAATAATTTGAATGAGTTGAGGCGCAAAGGTTTAAATAATAATCGAGTTGTGCAATACGTATTTTATTTTTTTACATTTTTCGGTTGATTTTTAAGTGATTAAACCGCATCAGGGCCGATTAAATGAAATCAGATTTCTACCTTAATCATTTAATAATGGTAAGGCAGCATTAAATTAACGCACTTATTTGAAATCAGGAAGAAGATAAGGAACTATATTTACCATAACTACAATGAATCTCGCATGCTGATACCCATTGAAATGAAAAAATACATGTTAATCTTCTGCCTGATCATTCCCGGAACAGTGTTTTCCCAAGACATTGAATTGGCAAGAACCATATTAGACACACTCAGTTCTAAAGCCATGTGGGGAAGAGGCTATACTAAAAACGGAATTGACAAAGCCGCAAACTATATAGACGGGAAATTCGAGGCCTACGGATTGAAGCCCATGAGCGGTAATACATTTAAACAGCCTTTCTCTATTCCTGTCAATACATTTCCCGGTGATATGGAAGTTAAAATAAATGGAAAACAACTCATTCCTGGGAAAGAATTTATCATCATGCCTGAGAGTACCGGCAAAACAGTTAGCAGCAAACTACTGCAAAGGGATAGCGCCGTGTTTATTGCCGCGGCCGATCGTATTCTGGTGTCCCTAAAAGACAAACTAACCTGGTCGGTAAGTAACCAGGTGGCCGACTACACTGGAATTGATATCTTAAAAGGGTCAGTAGAAAATCCCTCCACTATTGAATTGAATGCTACAAACGAATTCATAAACCATTTTGAAACAGCAAACGTTTGTGGAATCGTGCCTGGCACCATGCAGCCAGATTCAATGATTGTGATTACGGCTCACTACGACCACCTGGGCGGAATGGGCAAAGACACCTATTTCCCCGGGGCAAACGACAACGGCAGTGGCATCTCGCTTTTGCTGAACCTCGCCAAACATTATGCGGCAAACCCAGCGCCATATACCATGGCATTTATCTGCTTTGCCGCGGAGGAAGCTGGGCTTTGGGGTTCCAAACATTTCACAGAGCAGCCACTTCTGGACCTGGCAAGAATCCGTTTCCTGATCAATTTCGATATGGTCGGCACCGGAGAAACGGGAGTAACAGTAGTAAACGCCACTCAGCACCCAACAGAATTTGAATGTTTAAACCAGATCAATGATGCGCATCATTACCTGCCCGAAATCAATGCAAGAGGAAAGGCAGCCAACAGCGACCACCATTTTTTTTCAGAAAAGGGGGTTCCGGCATTCTTTATGTACACTACTGGCGGCTCAAAAGCTTACCACGATGTATATGATCTGCCTGGCAACCTTCCGCTCACCGCGTACAACAACCTTTTCAAGCTCATCATAGATTTTAATAACAAACTGATGAAATAGTTCTTTTTTCATTTTAATGCCTATACTTTAAACCAAATTCCCTTAATTTCGTTGTTATATAAAAAACACGCGATTATGTTAGATAAATTGATGGCTGCACAACAAAAAGCCGATGAGATAAAGAAACGCCTGGACACGATCTTCGTTGTAGGTGAAGTGGAGGGTGCTGCAATTCGTGTCACCGCAACAGCAAATAAAGTGATCACAGCAGTAGAAATACGGGACGACTTTTACAAGCAAGCGGATAAAGAAGAATTGGAAGAGCTGTTACTTACTGCTATAAATAAAGCCTTAACGCAAGCAGAACAAGTTAGCGCCACTGAAATGCAGGCGGCAACTAAAGATATGCTCGGCGGTCTGGGTGGAATGTTTGGACAATAATTCCTGCTTAATAAGCTACTGATGAAATATACATATTACGGCCAGTCCTGTTTTCAATTAGATATTGCAGGCAAAAAGTTTCTTTTTGACCCCTTTATCACGCACAATTCTCTGGCAAAGCACATAGATAAAAATACGATAGAGGCGGATTATATCCTGATCAGTCACGGTCATACTGATCATATTGCTGATCTGGTTGAAATTGCAAACCGCACAAATGCACAAGTAATTGCCATGGTTGAAGTCGCAGCCTGGATCAAGAAACAAGGGGTAAAAAATGTAACGGATGTGAATTTTGGAAAATCACATTTCGACTTTGGAGCTTTAAGGACGGTCTGGGCCGTGCATTCCAGCAGCAACCCCGACCTAAGTTATGGTGGTAACCCTGCGGGATTTGTGTTGGAACTCGGTGGCAAATGCATCTATTATGCCGGAGACACCGCCCTGACACTGGAGATGAAGATCCTCGCTGATCTTTATCTCATTGATTATGCCATTCTTCCTATCGGAGGCCACTATACCATGGATGTCGATGACGCACTGGTTGCAACCGAATTTTTAAATTGCAATAAAGTAATTGGCGTACACTACAATACATTCCCTCCAATCCAGATCGACACGGAAAAAGCACAGGCCAAATTTAAGAGAGAGAACAAAATGCTACTCCTGCCAGCAATAGGAGAAACAATTGAACTTTAGTGTGCGGCCAGCCAGTTGTCGCCCTCACCAATCTCTACTTCAATTGGCACAGTGGTCTTGATGGCTGTTTTCATGCGGTGAGCAATAATTTTCTTCATCGCATCAACCTCCGTTTTCAATACATCGAAGACCAACTCATCATGCACCTGCATGGTCATTTTAGATTGTAAACCCTGCTCCTGAATATCCCGGTGGATGTTGATCATGGCTACCTTGATCATATCCGCTGCAGAGCCCTGGATAGGCGCATTGATCGCATTTCGCTCGGCAAACCCACGAACCGTCTGATTGGCAGAATTAATATCACGTAAATACCTTCTTCGACCGAGGATCGTCTCCACAAATCCGTTCTCCCGGGCGAAGTTCATCGTGTCAGCCATATATTTTTTAATCCCAGGATATTGGGTGAAATACTGCTCAATGATCTCCGCAGCTTCTCTCCGCGGAATGCCCAGACTTTGGGAAAGACCAAAGGCAGACTGCCCATAAATGATTCCAAAGTTTACCGCTTTCGCGTTCCGGCGCTGTGCGGAATCCACTTCTTCGATGGAAACACCGTATACCTTCGCTGCCGTTGCCGTATGAATGTCAATTCCTTTATTGAAGGCGTCCAGCATATTTTCTTCTTTACTGATCTCCGCAATGATCCGCAACTCTATCTGCGAATAATCCGCTGACAGCAGCACGTGGTTTTCATCTCTTGGAATAAACGCTTTACGGACCTCCCTCCCGCGCTCCGTACGGATAGGAATGTTCTGCAGGTTGGGATTGTTTGAACTAAGTCTTCCCGTTGCTGCAACAGCCTGGTTGAAACTGGTATGTACACGACCGGTTTTTGGGTTAACAAGCAAGGGTAATGCATCAACATACGTTGATTTCAATTTCTGAAGCTGCCGAAAATCCAGAATATCCTGAACAATATCACTCTTATTTGCCAAAGCCAATAACACATCTTCTCCGGTTTGATATTGCCCGGTCTTTGTTTTCTTAGCTTTGGGATCCAGTTGTAGTTTATCAAATAGCACTTCACCAAGCTGTTTTGGGGATGCCAGGTTGAACTTAATGCCACACTTGTCATAGACATTCTGTTCAAACCTCCTGATGTCCAACTCCAGTTCTTTCGAATAGTTGATCAGCGTCTCCATGTCAATTCGTACACCTTCCTTCTCAATATCAGCTAAGACGTAGATCAAAGGATTTTCAACCTCCGTAGCCAATTTCTCCGCATTCAGATCTTTCAACATCGGAGTAAACACCTTGGCCAACTGCAAGGTGATGTCAGCGTCTTCAGCAGCGTAATTTACAACATCAATTACCGGAACCTCCCGCAATGTGCCCTGGCCTTTCCCTTTGGCACCAATTAAGGTGGTGATCGAGATCGGAGAATAGTTTAAATAATTCTCGGAAAGCACGTCCA
>JAPSHM010000378.1 GCA_031179845.1 Pedobacter sp. | reverse complement strand
TAAGGAGTATAACATGGAAGATTCACAATTAAATCAAGTTTTACGGCTATCAATGCAAAGAGCCTTGCTTGGGGAAATTTATCCTTCAATACGAGCGGTCGCATTTGAAGTAAAAAGCCTTAAAAAGTTAAAGGTTAGTTATTATCTTGAAAGAGAGCCACTGGATATGGATTATGAAAGTTTAAGTGATGTCTGTGGAGAAATATTAAGTGATTTGGATTTTGAGGAAGTAGAAGAAGTTTGCGAATATACCACGAAACCATTTTCTGAATTAAGCTCTAGTAATAACCTTGTGTATCTAAGGAAAGAGTAGCAACTCATTTCAAGTTTCAAACTGTTTATAGACTGCTAGTTAGCCAATAGGCTGGATAAACACTTGTGCAGCTTATTGTTTTTAAATCTGCATGAGTTGTGTTTGAGGCAAAGATTAATGTCTTTGTTTAATTTGCAAAAGCTTTTTTAGTTTATATTATAGGCCAACGCATATATTGATCAAGTAATCTGGGCTCCTGGAAATTGGTAATTAATAGCTATGAAAAACTATGTTATATGGTGTAATTTTCTGTTTGTTTCTTACCTCTTGTTTCGCACAGAAGACAAGTCAATCATATTAAACCTAATCGAAAAATGGTAGTGGAATACCTGATAATGGGCAAGTATTATGTAGAGGCTACAATATTAAAAGTGATAAGGATGCTGTAAAACGTCCTTAAATTTAGTTATAAAAAAGATATTATTCGAATATCAAGACATGAATGCGGGTATGCCATTGAAAGCGCATGGGCAGCGAAAGTTGGCAATTATTATAAGTTAAATAATATACTTACTTATGCTTTTAATTATTCATGGGGTGATATTGTGAAAATAGATGATAGAAATGGGGAATTGTATGTAATAGGACTTGTGAAAGAGTCTAGACATAATACAATTAGGATAATTTTTCATAAAAAGAAGACATTGATCCAACGATTGAGCGATTAATTATATGATCCTAACCCTATCGCTTTAAATAACTGCAAAAAAGAAGCCTACATCAATGTTCGCAGCAATTGGCGTTGGTTTAACTTTTCGCACTGCACCTTTGTGGACCGCTGTGGGTGCAGACCTTGAGCCGTTTACAAAACTGATAGGAGCTATTGCAATGACAACTGTCTCCGCAATTGTTATAGCTGATGAAGCTACTGAGTACTATCAGCAAATGAAAAAAGCTGAGCAATTGGAGGGATTGATTTCAGGGGGTGCTGAACATAAAAAAGGAGCAAGGGCGAGTACAAAAAGTAAACATCAAAAAGGGCAAGCAAATAAGAAAAAAGCTCGTGGAGGTGAAAAAGGAGAAAGTTTACCGCCAAGAAAACGTCCAGATAATTGGAGAGGAAGTTGGCCACCAAAAAAATAATATTAAAAACAATAATTATGAAGGGAGATCGGTTATATCAATTGGCATTGAAAAAAGCCTTAATGGACGATGTTGATTTAAATGAAGTGTTCTCATTGCTGATGAAAGCAAAAAAGGTCAGCAACTATAAGGCAATATATGCGTTGGCAACCTGGTATTTGTTTGGTACACATGTTAAGAAGGATGTTTATAAGGCTTTTGAATTACTCTTGGAAGCTGCAGAGCATAATATTCCAGAGGCCTGTTATGACATCGCGGTTTCCTACGAAAAAGGAATTGGAACACCAATAGATTTAAATGAAGCATTTTATAATTATACGAAAGCAGCCTTATTAGGAGATAAGAAATCCATTTATGAAGTTGGCAGGCTGTATTATTATGGTATTGGTGTAAAGAAAGATAAACAATTGGCTAAAGTATGGCTTGATGTTGCAAATTTTTACGACATTTCGGAGTGAAATGCCACTAGTTAGAAGCGGTGCTTGAAAGCCATCTAGATTCTGATTAAATCTTCAATTTTTTTACCCTTTCGGACATCAAATAGTTTCGTTAGCTAAGTAATCAAGAGAGAAGTCGAAGAGACTAAAAGAATACTAATGAAATGTTGAAAAGAACTGTAATCTGTATATTGATAATCTTATCCACTCTATCAGTTTCTTGTAGAGCCTATCATGGAATTAATAACAACCAGATTTATAATGAACAAGAATTGGATTCAAAACCAGCATATCCTGGGGGAGTGAATGCTATGAAAGAATTTGTGAAAAAGTATCTCGAATGGCCGGAGGATTATGGATATAATGGTTACGTGATTCTGTCTGCAGTTATAAGTAAAAAAGGAAATATAATTGATGCGAAAGTAAAGAGGTCGCTTTGTGTTTTTTGTGATCTATCAGCTTTGAATGTTCTGAAGAAAATGCCAAAATGGATTCCTGGATTTAAAGATAGAAAACCCGTAAATGCAAGTATTCAAATCCCAATCCGACTTGAGTTGCTAGCTGATTAGCTAGTTCATTGTGCTTGATTTTGAGATCCGGTGAAAGGCAACTGAATATCTGAATTAGTGTAATATATGTTAGTAGGATCAGAGGTCATTTATCGAGGTGTTACCAAACATAAATATCCTTTTTTACCATCGCCAGTGAAACGTGAATTTCCCTCCCCATTTTAGCCGTTCATGATGTTCCTGTCAAACACAAAAACGTAAACTTAAAAAAGCGCAGAATGAAAGCACCAATATTGATAATTTTCCTTGCCTATTTTCAATTGAATTGCAAGGCACAAAATGCCATGTACAAAGATCCTCAAGGCATTTATAAACAAAAAGGGTCAAGTGTGAAATTAAATTTAAAATCCGATGGCACTTATATTCTATATCATCCTGAAGGCAATGGCCATTTTGAAATAGAGCAATGTAATTACGCATCGAAGGGCAAATGGAAGCAAATTAGTAAAGACATACTGGAAATAACAAGTGAAGACTATTATCAACAGCAAGAAGGGTTTAAATATGAGTTAAAAAAGGAGAATAGATTTTCGCAAGATAGTCTATACATAAAAGTTAATTTGCCTGATAGTCTTATCTATTACAAGAGAGGTATTCCTGTAAATTTTTCTTTCAGTTTCAACAATGAGGTCAGCA
>JAPSHM010000377.1 GCA_031179845.1 Pedobacter sp. | reverse complement strand
ATGGAATGCGTCGTCAGGGAAGTAATTCATCTCGGAGAGAATCCCGGTGCCGGTAACTTGATTCTTGCTGAAGTTAAACTGATTCATATCAGGGAAGAGATTTTGGATGAGGATGGAAAGATCGATCAGGTAAAAATTGATCTGGTGGCCCGACTAGGAGGCGACTGGTATTGTCGGGTTACACCCGAAAGCTTGTTTAAAGTGGCAAAACCGTTGACTACATTGGGAATAGGCGTAGATGCTTTACCAAAGGCGGTGCGCTATTCAATGGTGCTCACTGGAAATGACCTGGGTATGCTGGGGAATGTTGAGCACCTGCCTGGCGATGAAGAACTTGATCTGATCAGGCGTCACGTTGAAGTAAAAGAGATTTTTGATGCAACGATCGGCGATGCAAACAACCGTGAACGGGAGCTGCATGAATTGGCACGACAATGGTTAAAAGAAGGAAAAATTGAAGACGCCCTGAAAATCGTTTTGCTATAAGATACTGACTACCTTCAGAAAACGCTTTTTGTAGAAACCATCGCCTAAACTAGAGATGGTCACCCCCTTAGCGTGTCCCGACGAGGAATGAATGAATTTTACTTCATCACCGTTGATGGAGTAGATAATGCCAACATGTCCCGGAGTTCTGCTCCTGCTGTCGGTGCCTGTGAATAAGATGACGTCCCCGATCTTTGCCTCTTCTAATTTTTTCGCTTCTCCGCTAGTGGCAAACTCTCTGGAAGAGCGCGGTACTTTGAATCCGAAGTTACTAAATACGTAATTTACAAATCCTGAACAGTCAAAGCCAGTACTGGGACTGCTCGAAGCTGTTCGGTACCTGATGCCCAACATAGATTTTGCAAATTCAAGCAACTTACTCGTAGGTTCTACTTTTTGCGGTTTCTGCAGGGGGCGCTGGTCAATTAGTTTATTAACCAATTGTTGATACTCAACGGGAACTGTCGTCTGCGCTTTCGCGGCAGACACATTTAGTAACAAAAGTTGGAAACATAAGAAAATAGGGACTCTCTTCATAGCTAACTGGCCTAAAGTTATTAAAATAATACGCTAAGCCTAGTGATGTGGAAAACTTAACGACTAAGGAGTCGTTACAGCTACTGGGAGAATCTTTCCGTTAAAAAATTTGTGACCGGTACGGGCAAAGTCGGCAATGTACTTACCCATTTCAAAGGCAAGGACCGGAGATTGGTAATCAGGGAACGCTGTTTCCAGCATTTCTGTCTGTGCAGAGCCAAGCGCAAGGCAATTGACCTTAATCCCTGTTTCCTGTAATTCTACAGCGACACATTCCGTTAAAGCATGCAATGCTGCCTTACTTGATGAATAGGCCGACAGACCGGGAAATTTTACACTGCCCTGAAAGCCACCCATGCTGCCGATGTTTACAATATGGCTGCCACTGCCCATGAGTGGAACAAGGTGCTGGATCATATTAAAATGCCCCAAAACGTTGCTTTCAAACATTGTAGCCAGGTCTTCAGCGCTGGTATCGAGGAAAGGTTTGTTGATCAGGGCTCCTGCATTGTTGATTAGAATATCTACATTCCCCAGCTTTTCTTTGAGGAATGGAACCAGCGCGGCATAATCGTCATGAACAATGTCGAACGCTACCGGATATAACGTGCAGTCGGGATTGATTCCCCGCGCAATCTCCAGCAGTTTGCGTAGTTTGTCGGCCGACCTGGCAATACATACTACCTTGTTGTCATTATTCAAAGTAAATTCTAAAGCCGCTTCAAAGCCAATTCCACTGCTGGCACCTGTTAATACTATATTCATTAAATTTTTTCTTCTTCGTTGATGAGTTGTGTGACTGGATTTTCAATAACATGCAGGCCGTCATTGATCAATTTGTTGTGTTCTGGCTCTGTTGCCGATTTAAGTGTCAGATAAGCACGGATTTCTTTTTCCAGTTCAGGATATAGTTGCTTATGATATAAAATTTCAAGGATCTCCAGTGCGGAAAGCCAGTCATTTTTGTGTGTGGTCTTTAAATTTTCAAAAAGAACGGGCAGCTGTTCATATCCGGTTTCGGTTTCCCTAATCAACCTAACGGCTTTGTAAATACCGTGTAATTGAGTGGTTTGTTCATCGTAAACCACCTTGTGCGTCTGCGCGTCGCTGATATGCGTAAGCTCCTCATAGGCATCTTTATCCGCAGCACCGTTAAAAACAGAAACGATCTTTTCTCCAATAGCCATATCATATACGCCCCACTCTGGTTGGAAAAGAATGTTACCACTGGTTTCTTTGACCATACAGTTATCCAAAGTAACTAGCACTGTTTTTTCTTCAACACGTAATATATTTGTAACCAGTCCTTTTACGGTTATGCCGCTTTCAAACTCCAGCACTGTAATGGTATAAACCTCTATTCCGCAATCCGCTAATTCCGACAGGTTCATGTCCTCAATTGGCTTGGCAATGCCCCTAAGCTTACCAACCGGCGAGGAGAAACCATCTTTGTGATGAAACTTGCCATGACCATCCAGTTGTTTATGATTTACCGCCAAGGCAGATGGGCCGGTCGTTTTGATAAAGGTCAGTTCATCATTGCTTACTCCCATATCAGTAAATACACCCGTTACCTGTAAGCCCGAGCTATACACGGCTGTTGCCGGATTTTTGCATTCGATTGCCTTGCCAATACTTTCCGCGCCGCCTTTTCTGAAAGCCATAGTATCTGCAAACGCTTCCAAAACATCGATCAGGTTTTGAAAGGTTTTCGTTACGAACAGCTGGGGCTGAGGCTTAGTGATGTCATAGCTATAATTTATGGTATCGAGATTATACCATAATTTTTTTACTTCTTCCCGCATGCAACTGGAGCTTTCACCGATCGAGGAAAGGAGACCGGCGCCGTAGATCTTTGGATCTTCCAGGGTGCCGATAAGACCATATTCGACCGTCCACCAATGCAGTCGGCTCAATAGGGCCATTTCCGAGGGTTCACCCATGTTTTCAGCGATCTCCTGCAGGTGTTTTTCAGACCTGGCGATCACGTCTTCCGGAGCGTCCGCTGCTTCTTTTAGAATAGATAGGCTGCGGATGGCTTCGTACAATTCAAAGTCCTTAGACGAGAACATG
>JAPSHM010000376.1 GCA_031179845.1 Pedobacter sp. | reverse complement strand
GCGCAACCTGCGACGGACGAGGTCCGTCACCGCTAGGGAACCGGCAATCAATGTAGCCGCGACTGCCACATAAACCAGCATCAGCCAGGTCAGCGTGATTAGATTTTTCCTTCAAAAAGAAGATAGGCCCGGTCGGTAATGGATAAAGTTTCCTGAACATTATGATCGGTAATCAAGATACCTATGTTTTTTTGTTTCAACTTTGCTACAATCGTCTGTATTTCTTCAACTGCGATCGGATCTACCCCAGCGAACGGTTCATCAAGCAGTATGAAGTTTGGACTGGCCGCCAGAGCTCTGGCAATTTCCGTCCGTCTTCTTTCTCCGCCAGAAAGTAAATCACCCCTGTTTTTTCGCACTTTATGCAAACTAAACTCATTGATCAGTTCTTCGAGCTTTTCATGACGTTCCTCCTTTTTCATTGGTGTCATTTCTAAGATCGCCATAATGTTGTCTTCCACTGAAAGCTTTCTGAAAACTGAAGCTTCCTGTGCAAGGTACCCAATGCCCTTTTTTGCACGGCGGTACATCGGATCTTTGGTAATATCCTCGTCATCTAAAAAAATCGTTCCCTCGTTTGGTTTGATCAATCCAACGATCATATAGAATGATGTTGTCTTTCCAGCCCCGTTTGGACCAAGTAATCCAACGATCTCGCCTTGCCCCACGCTAAATGAGACGTTGTTAACTACTGTACGCTGTTTATATTTTTTAATTAGATGCTCAGCTCTTAATATCATTTTTATAGTTTCGGTTTTTGCATAACGCCTTCAGATCTCAATATTCAAATTTTAATCCAGTTCTATTCCTTTAATGTTCAATTGCAATCGTTTTTGTCCTTTCCACACATTCTCCTCAATGGTATAACAAACAGAAAAAGGCTGATTTGGTTGGAGAAGCTGTTCATATTCCTCTGCCATTCCAAAACCAATGCATTCAAAAATAGGTGAATTTTGTTGTTTTATAGTTAATTTTAAATGTTTTGTACCTACAACATAAGGCCGGCCTACTAAAGTTACATCATTACTTACGAAGATAGGAGCCGTGTTATGAGGGCCAAACGGAGCCATTTGTGCAATGATACGCTGAAATTTACCATTTATCTGCGTCAGTTGAATTTCGTTGTCAATTCTGATTTCGGGGCAAAGATGGTCTTCATGGATGCTCGCCTTTACAACTTCTTCAAAGCGATCAGAGAATGAAACAATGTTTTCCGGTTTAATGGTCAGTCCTGCAGCAAATTTGTGTCCGCCAAACTGCTCCAGCAGGTCTTCGCAGCTCAGTAAAGCTTCATAAAGATCGAAACCTGCTACAGATCTTGCAGAGCCAGTTAGCAAGCCGTTTGATTTGGTGAGCACGACCGTAGGCCTGTAATATTTTTCCGTTAATCGGGAGGCCACAATGCCGATCACGCCTTTGTTCCAGCTTTCGTGGTATACAACTGTTGTGCTTTTATTGATCAGGATCTCACATTCGCCAATCAGCGATAGTGCTTCAGCGGTGATGTTTTGATCTGAGGTTTTACGTTCCGTATTTTGAAAATTAATAAATAAACTCTGCTGCTGCGCAAGGTCTTCCTCTGTACATAGCAGCATTTTTACTGCCTCATTGGCGTGGTCCATTCTTCCGGCCGCATTGATGCGGGGCGCGAGAGAAAATACGACATCTGTCAGCGTATAATCTTTGTCCTTGCCGGCGATATCCATGAGCGCTTTCAAGCCTCTACAAGGACTGTTGTTCAGTTTTATTAAGCCATGATAGGCAAGGATCCTATTTTCATCGTCAATCGGCACAATATCAGCTGCAATACTCACCATAACAAGGTCAATATATCTTTCATACTGTTCCTGAGGCAATTGATGGGTTAGGCAATACGCTTGTGCCAGTTTAAATCCTATTCCACATCCCGCCAGTTCCTTGAACGGATAGTTGCAGTCGGCACGTTTAGGGTCAAGTATGGCCACAGCGGCAGGTAGTTCGTTGCCCGGTAAGTGATGGTCACAAATGATGAAATCGATGTTCAAACTATTGGCATAGTCAATTTTATCGTTCGACTTAATCCCGCAATCCAGCGCAATAATCAAACTAAATCCGTTCGCTTTGGCGTAATCGATTCCGGCTGTAGATATACCGTAACCTTCCTTATGCCTGTCGGGTATGTAATATTTGATTTCAGAGGTAAATTGACTAAAAAAACTATAGGCCAGGGCTACTGAAGTGGTCCCATCTACGTCGTAGTCGCCGTAAATTAAAATTTTTTCTTTGTTGCTCAGTGCGACATCGATCCGACTGATCGCCTGCTGCATATCCTTCATCAAAAAAGGATCATGTAGTTTAGCCATTTCTGGCCTGAAATATGCCCGTGCATCCTCAAAAGTCGAGATTCCCCTTTCTGCGAGAACTTCCGCTAAGCTTTTATCTATGTTCAGTTTCTGCGCAAGCAACGTTGTGATTTCAATATTTGCCTTCTTTGCCTGCACCCATCTTTTCTTCATCCTTTTCTGTTTGATTATCCATTGTTATGAATGTTGCATGACCTTAATACTGTCATATATGACAGGGAAGTTCGTGCAGGTTCCATATCTTTGCAACGATTCGTAAATATATCATTTAATTTTCTTCTTATTAATAACTACGCCATTGCAAGTTTTCACTTTATACGAAGGTTCCTATTCTGTAGACGCAAGCAAAAAGTTTGTTCCCTTTAATTCTGAAACAGATGATCCGAAGAGCCGGCCTGGATCGTTGTTCATCAACATTCAGCCATTTCTGATTCAATTGAAAAATTCACTGGTATTAATAGACACCGGCCTTGGCTTTAGTAATGATCAGGGACAGTTATTTTTGCATGAACATATCAAAGCGGCTGGTTTTGATCCGGATGACATCGATACGGTATTGATGTCGCATTTACATTTCGATCATGCTGGAGGGATGGTTCACCATCACAACAATCAGATGGAACTCAGCTTTCCACATGCCAATTATGTCATACAACGCGGCGAATGGGAGAGTGCTTTTACCAATACCGCTTCTTCTTATAAAACAGAGTTATTCGAATATTTGCAACGCAATGCCCAGCTAACTTTTATTGAGGGTTCGGGAAA
>JAPSHM010000112.1 GCA_031179845.1 Pedobacter sp. | reverse complement strand
TGAAGTGATCAATCTTGCAGAGCCATCCAGGCTTCAACCTAAGCGGAGACTATATGTTGTTTGGATGGTCACCAGGGATAGTATTACAAAAAACCTTGGGCGGTTGGAAAGCTCCAGTGGATTCTTTTCTGACTCATTGGAAGGGGAATTGAATACGGTTAGTTCTTTTGAACCTAAATACTTTTTCATTACTGCTGAAGACAGTTCGGATTTGTTATATCCGTTGGGTATAGTCGTTCTAACCACTACATCCAGATAGCGAGGTATCGCATTGCACGAAAACAGCCATTTCCTACCCGATCCATTAGGTGCGTTGCTGAATTTGAAATTGACAGCAATACCGTCGTAGCAAAGATCGCCATGGCGTGTCCATGACTAAGGTCAATCCTCCCCAACAGAAGTGCTTGTTTTCGTAGCAAGTTTAACTTTAAATTGTTATAAAATCGCGTTTTGTTTAACCTCACTCTACTATGTTTGCTATAAATAAGGGCACTTTATTTGTCTTTATCAAGACGCAACGCAACATTCATTGACAATTTAATTGTAGTTCCATATATGTAGTTTTTAGAACATCTCCTCATCCTATTGAAATCCCTATTTATGAAACAAAACAGATCTTTATTCTTCTGGCTTGGCCTATTTCCTTCTCCCCCGAAACTAAATAAAGCCGCTAAGATTGAATCAGTTACCTTGGTAGAAACGAATAAGAGTTGGAACGGCAATGTCTTGCCAAAATATCCAGATGGGGAACCTAAAATTACGGTTTTAAAGATAACCATACCACCACATTCTAAATTGAACCTTCATAAACATTTGGTAATCAATGTAGGTGTGTTGACAAAAGGAGAATTAACTGTTGTTGATGAGGAAGAAAATTTTAAGGATTTAAAAGCTGGTGATGCTTTAGTTGAACTTGTAGACTCTTACCATTATGGTGTGAATAAAGGAGATGTAGCTGCTGAAATCATTGTTTTCTATGCCGGTACAGAAAATTTGCCGATCACTGTTTCTAAGGCAATGAGTTAAGAGATCATTGTAACCACCTTAACATTAACCTTCCATTCGAGATTTTATGGATTTATTGGATTTGGATAAGGAACTGGATCATGTACTAATCAAGGAGTGGGAATTATATCCAGTAGATAAGGCAAAAAGGTTCATTATAGAAATAATGGGTTTCCGGCAACTTCTCGAGCCCAATTCCCAGGCGCTGATCTCACTGTCACCAATTCGATCAATACCGTAACCCGACATGATGTGATGCAAATCATGGAACTTCAAATATTTCATCCTGGCCTTGATATTTGGTACTGGAGCTAAAATACAGCCAATGTAAAGCCTTACACAATGTGATTCAAAATCCCCTGCGATATCTAGTTGATTAAACTTGTAACATCCTATTAGGGCTTCCTTTACATTCATAGTTTCTTTGCTTAGTTTTAAAGGTATAAGTAATTTGAATAATAGCCTAAGTTTAAAATTTTCCTTTCATGATCTTGAGTAAAACCTCATCTCTTTTTTGTCTTGATATTGGAGCCTGACTACCATCTTCCATGGCAATGTATCCGCCATCGGTTTTAACATAAGCGGAGATTTTCCGGAAGTTGATCAGGTGGGACTGGTGCGTCCTAATGAAATGATGACTTTCGAGTAATTCCTGATATTCTTTCAAAGTTTTACAGACCAGATATTGTTTTTTATTGTCTAGATATATATGCGTGTAATTACCCTCAGCCTCGAGCCTAATGATTTTATTGATGGCTAAAAACTCTATTTTATCTGATAAAGGGATAGCGATCCTCTGCTCCTCCTCTCCTCTATCTATATTAGCAACCAGCTCTTTTAGCCTTTCATTTTCTTTTTTAGGATTAATCTGGATCGCTGCTTTTTCAACTGCATGGCTCAATTCCAAAATATTAATTGGTTTAAGCAGATAATCTATAGCACATGCTTTAACTGCCTGTATGCCATACTTGTCAAAAGCGGTAACAAAAATAACCTCAAAATTTTGCTGCCCATTTAATAATCTTAATAAGTCGAACCCAGAAACTTCCCCCATTTCAATATCCAGAAAAAGTAGATCGGGGTTTAAATTCCTAATTAAATTAAGTGCTTCAACAGCGGAGCATGCTTCGGCAATGATTTCTATATTAGGACAATATTTCAACAACAATTGACGCAGGTTATCTCTGCTTTTCAATTCATCGTCAATCAATATCGCTTTTAAGATTTCCATTACTCTATCGGAATAGTTAGCACGGCAGTAACGCCATTCTCGTTTTCTCCTAAATTACTACTTAAACGCAAGTTTCCCACATTTCCATCGGCACTAAGCAGAATTAGTCGTTCCTTCACCAGTTTTAGTCCAAAGCTTTGATTGCCATCAGCTACTTTTTTCTTTAAGCCAGTGCCATTGTCTCTGATTACAATTTTAAGGTAGCTCTGATCACAACTAATATGTATAGTAAGACGCCCTGCATCTCCCTTTTGGGCCAAACCATGTAAAATAGAATTTTCTACAAGCGGCTGAATGATCATTCCTGGAATTTCCATTAATTGGGTATTGACTTCGGGAGAGACTTCAATTTCAAATTTAAAGTTAAAGCGCAATTGCTCCAGCTCACAATAGAGTGTGAGTGCATCTAGCTCATCCGACAGCGTTACGAAGGTTTTCTCTGAATTATTCAGTACCCTGCGCATCAGCAAAGCGAATTTCTCCAGATAAATATTAGCTTCATTATACTGTGAATTATTAATTAAGGATTGTATGGAATTTAGCGCGTTGAACATAAAATGTGGGTTCATCTGTGAACGTATAGCTTTGATCTCCAAATCTTTGATCTTCGTCTCTAGTAAAACCTTCTTCCTTAAGTTGGCAACCCTTGCTCTATAAATTAAAAAGATGACTATAGACGTCAGTAGAGCGGAGCCAATGCTCCACCCTATAGTACTGATCAATGATGCCTTTTGCTCTTTGGTCATTACACTTGATTCAATTGCTTTTTTTGTCATTTCTTGTATAACTTGAAGATCATCAGGTGATTCATCAATCAAGTAACTGGATATGACTTTAAAGTCTGAAGTAAATGTAAATACCTTTGTCTGTTGATAATAAAGGTTAATATTTTTTTGTTTGTTTGAGCCATTATCTAGTTCCAGATAAGTAACATTGGGCAGATCCTTCAGTATTTGATCAACGTTAGTTTTCTCAAAGGAAAAGTTTCTTTGCGCAATAACGAAATGGACCTTACTTCCACTTTGCTTTTTTATCAGATTTATATAGCCTTTTAAAACATTCGGATCATTATAGTTCACAATTAACACCAAAGGCTTTCCTTTGAACTTTGCCAGGTCAAGGGCAGTTCCATCTTGTAAATAGAGTTTTTTGAGCGGACTTTGATTTCCGGGCAGCCATAGCCTTGCTTTTGTCCATTCCTCTTTTACTCGATTTGTAAACCAAGAATTGCCACAATTATGGATGAAATCTTCATAATAATATTTGAGCCTTTCTGTACTTTCCACTTCACTTTTATGAAGCTCTTTTATTAGTGATTCGAAAATAGAAAAATGTAAAGGATATCCTTCAAAAGATGCTATAGCCGTTGCGTAATCAGCAAAGAAGCCATACTGGTTGGCATTGACCATACCTAGTTTTGTTTGCTGATAGGAAAGTAACCATTTTAGATAATATCCATAATACATACTACCTTCTGAAGTACTCATCGAAACAGGTAATTTATCAATACTTAGAAAGAACCCTTCAGGGAACCCATCTAAAAGCTCAGTCGGTTTTTGATTTTTACGGTATTCAGAAATGTACATCAGTTTCGTTCCGGCCTGTATATACTTAAATTCGTTTCTGCAAAAATTGAGAACTTCTGACGAAACCTGGTTGGTATACATATTAATAACAGCATCAAGATCTTTTTGTCCCTGTTTTTGATAAGCTATAAATTCTTTTATTGATTTAGAACGGTAATCACTTTTAATGACCCATTGTCTGTCAAAAAGAGCAACCAAATCTTTACTTAGCGAAGCTTTTGCTGCAGCATTGCCCGCAAAAGAAACAGTATTGTCAAAATCTAGCGCATCTGCTTTAACAATCAGTGTATCTAAGGGTTCTAAAAGGATACTGAAAGTTTTATATTCATCAAATTGGCCAAAAACAAACCTTCGCCTTGAGTTTTGGTCTGCCAATATATTGGCAATAAAAGACCCTTCTTTATTGAATTTGAAAATCTCATCTTTAAATCTTGAAGACGCAGAAGTGATTGAGTAAATGCTATCTGCCTTTGATAAATTTGTAATTTTACCTTTGATAACTGCATTTTTTAATAGTGCAAACGAGGCCGATTTTAAAACTGGATTAGCAATGGTTCTCTCACCTGCTGAGTTTGATAAGTCTACTGTTTTAGCCAGCGTCTTGCCAAAAATAAGAGCGTTTATTATTGTTTCAGATATTTGCTTTACATGTTCCGGTGGGAAAAATGTATTGACGGACAATTCATTTTTTGGAGTATAAGGTTGTGCTTTAACATCAATTACTGAAAAGACGACTTTTGGAGAGGTTGATAATAGCTTCAATTTCGACACTTTTCCACGGCTATCGGCTGTTATTTCGTAAATCTGTTTAGTTAGATTTTTTTTTCGATTTTCTACATATGGCGGATAGTATGAATCATATCCCAACCAGGTGTTGTCTGCACCAGCATATTTCAATCTCATTCGTTCAATAGAAACGTTAAAAGCTAACTCTCCATTTTGTGTTTTACTTGAGACTTCACACCTCACATCAAAGCGATAGTCGGAGGTATGCGTTAAATTACGGATTCGAATATCTGTTTCAAACCAGTCTGCTAACCTGAGCGGCGATGTGGGATTCTGTTTTTGAGCAAAGATTTGTGAAAGCCCGATCAACAAAGTTATTCCAAGGCTTAAAAGTTTTTTTTGTTTCATGTTTTTAAGATTTAAACAAAAGAACTTAAAGCTATCCGTTTCGTTTGGCCTCATTGAGCAGATGACGTATATCACTTATTATTCTGCAATAATACCATTTCGAGTTGTTGATTAGAGCGATTGTGATTAAAAGATGCGTTTTTGAAGATCTATAGTTCTGCTGTTACAAATTCACCTTTTTCCGATACGATCTGATTTCCCCACATGGTAATTGTATCTAAGACCGGAATGAATGTTTTTCCAAAATCAGTAAGCTTGTAAATAACTTTAATCGGTGGCTTTTTGCCATACACGTTTCTTGATACCAAGCCACTTTTTTCCAGCTGCTTTAGTTGTAAACTCAATGTCATTTCGGTGATATGCGGCACTTCTTTTCGAAGTTCACTGTATCGTCTTTCAGTGTCTTTTAAATGATATAGGATGACTGCTTTCCATTTACCACCTATTAAATCCATCGCAAGGCTCACGGTACAGGGATAAACTTTCCCTTCTAGCTTTACATAATCCGCATTACATTCTGTTTTCATTGATAATTGTTGACCTATCGATATGGATAGTTATTGCAAATCTACTTTCCTAAAAATACTTTTGCAACTATAATTTTTATAGTTAAAAATATAATAGATATGAAATCAGATTTGAATGCCAATGAAACAATGAGACATGAAGACAAGCCCCTGATCACTATCGTTGGTGTTTTGGGAAAACAGGGGCTGAGTGCAGCACGTACGTTATTGGAAAGCGGACGATACCGGGTGCGCGGGATTACCCGACGGATTGATTCGCCCAATGCACAGCTTTTGGCCGAGCGAGGCGTTGAATTGGTTAGCATACCGCTTAATCTCGGTTTTAGGAAAGATTTCGTAGAAGCATTTAGGGGATCATATGGTGTTTTCATGATGACACCAAGCATTGCTCCTCCCCAAACCCATGAGATGGAATTGGGCATAGACCTGGCTGATGCAGCAGTTGAAGCAGGGGTGCAGCATGTTATATTTAGCAGCCTGGAAAATGTAGACCAAATTACGGAGGGGAAGAAATTTGCTCCCCATTTTACGGACAAAGCCAAAATTGAAGAATATATACGTACCCTTCCAATTACAAGCTCATTTATTTACATGGCTTTTTTCTATACCAATCTTATGGAGTTTTATCCTCCCCGCATGGAAGATGACACGCTGGTATTCCCTATTTATTTTCCGAAGGACTTCGCTGCGCCATTTGTAGACCCCCTTACAGCCACGGGGCCAGCTATACTGGAAATTTTTTCAAATTCCGAGTATTATGCCGGTAAGTCCTTACCGGTGATCGGCGAAATCATCTCCCCACAGGAAATGGTTGACACTTTCGCTCGAGTTACAGGGAGAAAGGCTGTGTATAGCTCAGCCTTTACGCGGAAGCAAATGCTTCATCATTTTCCGGAATTTACCGCTAACGAACTTTTGGTTAGTGAAATTCTGGGAATGGCAGAATACGCAGTTGAATATGGATATTTTAAAAAGGATCGTGACTTGCAATGGAGCAGACAGGTGAATGATAACACCCTTAACTGGGAACAGTTTTTGCGCAGTTCTGGCTGGCAAGGTAAGAAGCATTCATTTTAATAATTCGCGGATACCTACTGACTTTTCCAATGATCCCTACGCTCAAGGGTATTCTGGTATATCCCTTCGCTAAAAAGCCAGTTCGCAGTTTTCGCGCTTGGTATTTACAGAGTTGTTCGTCTTGGTCTATAGTACTTGTACATAGGTCACGTGCTACACAATCGAAAATTTGATCTGGTGTCTTTTTTGCTATCTCCCTTGAAATTAAAAACCCTGCATTTTTCTAATAAAGTCAATTATCAACAGTATCAATACTGTTTGATCACCTTAAATAATGTTTTGGCCGAACTGCATAAGTAATATTATTATCTGTACTTCTTTCTTTTGTTAGTTTAAAGAAGTTATTTTTAATAAAACTTTAAGTGGGCGGTTATCTAAAGTGAAAAACAGAGACTATAAATAATCACGAATACTATGAGAATGAAATTTAAAAAAGTGCTTTTTATAATACCATCTCTTTTTTCATTTATATGTTTACAAGCCCAAGAGTTTGACCCAAAATTTAAGAAATTTGATGTTGATTTGTTAAAGCATGATTTAGATTATGTATTTAATAAATATGGAATTATTCATCCAGAATTTTATAAAGATGTTTCTAAAATCGATGTTGCTTCAAAACTAGAACAGCTTAAAGCAAGTATTGTAAGACCTTTAAACAGGATTGAATTTATGAATAAGTTTGCACCTGTATTGTATCACATTGTCGAGGATGGGCATAACTATGTCAATGGGCCTACCGAAGAATTCGAACAATACTTGAAAGGTGGTGGGTTATTATTTCCCATACCAATCCAAATGAAAAATCATAAGATATTTTGTGATTCAGAAACTACAGTGGTGCCATTCGGCGCTGAAATTACAACAATTAATGGCCTTTCATCTCAAGTTGTCATTGACAGAATATTAGCCGGTTATAATGCAGAAAGTAAAGAATTCGCTGAAGCTACCAATTCACCATGGTTTAGTGGATCATATTGGTACACTTTCGGAAACATGGACAGCTATACAATTACTTATGTCTTAGAAACTGGAGTGGAGAAAAGCGTTGAAGTAAAAGGGCTTGCGCAGTCTGCAATTGAGTCAAGTAGAACTAAGAGGAATAATAAAGAAAATTTTAGTTTCAGGACAATTGATGGAACAAATATTGGACTAATCGAATACAATCTTTGTGAAGATTTGGAAAATTTTAGGCCATTTTGTGATAGGGTGTTTTCCACCTTAAAAACTAACGGCAGTACAGACCTTATAATAGATGTCAGAAATAATCCAGGCGGCACTACTCGATTGGGAAAGGTTCTGTATGAATATGTTACTTCAAAAAAAATAACTGATTTCGAAAAGATTGAGACCCATATTAGCAGAGAAAAAAAAAGGGAGTTTATCCAATCCAATAGAAAATATAATAAATCATTCAGATGGTACCATTATCTCTATTACCCAATATATGTTCTTTCAAATAATGATAGAAGAGAAATATTGATGGCTAAAAATGGCAGTACCCTTATCAAACGATTTCCTACAGAATCGCCTAAGGCAAATCCCCTTTTATTCACTGGTAATATTTATATCTTAATAGGTACGAAAACTTACTCTGCTGCAGCAATCTTAGCCGCAACATTTAAGCATTATAACTTGGGTACTTTAATTGGTGAAGAAACAGGGCAACCAACAACATTTACAGCAAATACGGTTGAACTCGTTTTGCCAGAGACTAAACTTGTATGTTCAGTTTCTACCTCCAAATTATATATGATAGGTACTGGCGATGATGGTAAAGGTGTAATTCCTGATTTGGAATATAAGAGCCAGGTTGATCTGAACACTGATGGGCTTTTGGAATATGTAATCCATAAAATAAAAAGTGATTAACATTATGTAGTTTGCTTATCAGCTTCAATCGATTATCGTGTGATATAAATAAGGAAAAAAAAGTATAATACACCTCCCCTAACCTGTGAGAATGACACCAAAATACTATCAGTGTCTATTGGAACTATTCCGAAATTGACTACAGTCTGGGTTATGAATATCCAAATTATTCCAACAATTTTTAAAATAGACACACCTACTTCACAACATCTGGCAATGCTCCCAACATTTGACATTGATTCTGAATTTTTGGATAATTTGGGTGGGGTCCCGGTAAACAAAAAAGCCTTGCAATCTATCGATTACAAGGCATTTTACTTACTCTGGTGATCCCGCTGGGATTCGAACCTAGTTCAAATATCAACGTTTAAATAATATTTTATGCGGTTTTCGATTTTGACTCACCTAATCGCTCACCATTTTATTTGTACGTTTTTAGCTGCAATTGCTATAGTTAAATATAAGCATTTTTTAGAAAAAAGGGAAATTATATTATGGTTCCCTTTAAGTTTTGGCTCCACTTCGTACTACTCTTTTATCCTTATTCTTCAAAGATACTGTCAAGATATTTATCGAACAGTTCCTGCTGCTCTGTAGCGGATTTACCATCGAAATTCTTAGCAATTTTTTCCTGTAATGCAGGATTTTTAGTCAAAGTTTTTAGCTTATCCTGTATTTTAGCTTTTGGTTTTAGCCCAGTAAGAATTGCTATTTCATCTTTTTGTGAAATAAAGGGCTCGTATAGTTTATTAAAGCCTCTGCCTACAGCGCCCTGAAACATAATTAATTCGGGATTTAGTTTTTCCTCGGTACCATTTTTTAAGGTGTGAGTGGTTGCAATACCCGGGTAAGGGTCGATATAGAAAATTTCTTTTATCCCTAACTGATAAGCCTTCTTTGAACATAATTCACATGGACTTGCCGTTGTAAATAACTTTCCTCCCTTGATCCCAACGCCACCGAATTTAGTGATTTGCATCATTGCATTTTCCTCAGCGTGCAAGGAACGTGTATGCACTTGATTTTTTTCACCTTCAAAAGCATTATGAAAGTCCCGGAAACAATAGTTACAAATTCTTCCATCCAAATGACCCACCTCAGCATTTGAAAATTCTTTCTCCGCTTTGTCTTTAAAACTTACACCATCATCATAATTACTGCCAGATCTTTCAAATTCAGAGAACATAAATGAATTTTCACCCCTGATTAGATGCCCTAGATCCCTTAGACCACATGGTACCTGATTCTCTGGAACATCGTTCCACCCTATGGCTTTAATGGAATATTGTTCATCAGTGACCACTGCGCCAACTTGGCGGGATATACATCCGGAATTCGATTTTGCATTATAAGCAACCTGCATAAAATGTTCATTCACCGAAGGTGTGATTAAACCTGGTTTTTTAATAAGTGCAACTAGCTTAATCAATTGATCTTCAAATGATACGTACTTTTTACCTTTGTCTTTTATTTCACCTTCAATAAATATGTGGTAGTCACACTTTTGTATGCAATGTTCAATATCTGGGCTGTAAAACTTGCCTGCCTTAAAATCATTTGTCTTAAATTCTTCATCATCAAGATAGGTTAAGGCCAAATTGTCCTTTTGCTCATCATGACCATATTTCCGGTTGGCTTCCGTTATACTTTGCAAACGATCAACTTCGGTCTTATTGCTTGCAACCATGTAGAATGCAGAAAACTTCTCTTTAAAGTACATTATTTCTAAAGAGTTTTTCAGCGAATCAATTACAAATCTGGTTGGCTGTTTGCTTTGTTTCCGCCAGGATTTAATAACACGGTTAATAGTATCAGCAATGGTATTGATATGTTTTAATTCAAGATTTAGCTCACCTTTTTTAACCGTTCCATTAGCCCTTAGGTATAAGGCTAAATCATGGGTAAATCTCGTGCGTTTAATCATATTATAGCTATTTATCGTTTGATAAAAACCATCACAAAACTTTATAAAATGCCCTTGGAAATAAAGTTCGTAAACCATTGTCCTATTCCGCAGATTTTCTGCCAAAGATTTTTCAAAATTAAATTTTGTCCTGAATTCTATTAGATAATCATGCTCTGTCCTCAAAAAACTTGACAGTTCATTTTGAAAAAAATCGGCATCCTGTTCTCTGTCAAAACGATTTTTTGTTTGCGGGTTGACACTATAGCCATTTTGTGCTAGGGTGTCAATGATATTATTAATCCAATCTTCCAAATCTCCCTCTTTAAGGCATTCAAATAAAAAATGCAGTAGCAAGATATTTTTATAATTAATAACTTGAAAAGGAATCCAGTTCCCAGCATACGCTAGAAAATCTAGAGATATTTTGTATTTTAGATCTTCAAGTGAACTCTTGTTGGTAATCGTTTTAGCTGCTTGGGAGGTAATAAAGTCAGGTTTCGTAAGGCTTTGTGCAATCTTACTGCAACCAGCACCTAATCTTCCAGTTAATCCAATGATGGTAAAGTCGTTTCTAAGTGAATAGAATTCTGTAAGTTTCATATAAAGGCACGTTAAATTTTCGCAATGCTACAAAATTTTACTCATAAAATGAGTATTTTGCAAGAGTATTCCCGACAGCTTATTTTTGTGATCACTATTTCTGAATATCCAATAGAATTACAAATAAGCACTAGCTTTTATCTTTACTAGACCAACTTGGATAGTCGATAAGGTTTACCAATTCTTGAAGTATTATTCTAATTTCCGTTTTAAGATTGTCAATATCCGTTTTTCTTGCAGAAAACCTCTTACTATGCACGCTTGAATCTGCTAACTTCTTAACTTTAAGAATATCTTCCCTTACAATCTTTGTTAGATGCCACGATTTTTCTCCGACCATTCTCGAAATAAGGTCGCTTAAAAAGAAATAACCGCCATTTCCGTTCTTAATTTGTGATTCTAGCCCATGCCTTTCGAATAATTCTATTATTAATGTTTCAAGTAGTTTTCTTAGCATGAAAAAACATGAATTATATAGACTAAAATCGTAACTACATGAAGCCTCCCCAGCAAATTCAACTAAATATCCCCTTGTATTCTCAAATATGCTTAATGGAAAGAGATTGTCG
>JAPSHM010000111.1 GCA_031179845.1 Pedobacter sp. | reverse complement strand
CTCACTAGCTGCTCCTTCAGCTTCCTGAATTTTACACCCAAAAGCAAAGCGGCCAGACATAAAGTCTGGCCGCTTTGCTTTCTGAAGAAAAATTACTTCTCTGAAAGAGCCTCAGCGTTCTTCGCTCTTCAGCGAAGTAATGCAGCTCTTGAAGAGAACGGTTATTTTTTAAACCTTTTTGCGACCACATCCCAATCTACCACATTCCACCAGTTCGCAATATAATCTGCCCGCTTATTCTGATATTTTAAGTAATAAGCATGTTCCCAAACATCAAGACCCAACAATGGTGTCCCCTTTACTTCTGCGGTATCAAATAAGGGGTTGTCCTGATTAGCGGTTGAAGTGATTTTCAACGTTCCCTGATCACTGATTAACCATGCCCATCCAGAACCAAAACGGGATGATGCGGCCGCAGAGAACTGTTCTTTGAAGGTAGCGAAAGATCCAAAAGTTCTAACGATCTCATCTTCCAAATGCCCTTCAGGTCCTGTAGCAGTGCCAGCCTTTAAACTATCAAAAAAGAAGTTATGGTTCCACGCTCCGCCACCATTGTTACGCGCTTTGGCAGAAAGCTTAGAAGCGTTTCCGAAGAACTCCGTTTCTGATGAAAAGGAAATGTTTTCCGCTGAAATGGCTTCATTCACATTTTTGACGTAAGCCGCATGGTGTTTCGTGTAATGGATTTCCATAGTTCGTGCATCAATATGAGGCTCCAAAGCTCCGTAAGCATACTTCAGGGGAAGCTGCCTAAATTTCAATGGGGCGACACCTGCGTCCGATCCAGCAGCAAAAGCCAGTCCTCCATCTAATAAGATAGGGGTTCCTACTGCAACAGCTAAAGAGGCCGTTAAGGTGTTTTTAATGAATTTTCTCCGCGTATTTGATTCCATAGTTTCTGACATCTATCGTTTAAATAATGATTGTGCAAATAACAATTCAAAAAAGAAATGTTGTTCCGTTGTTAAACTAACTGATTTCTCTGTAAAAAGTTCTTTGCTCACGTCTTTTTTACATACGCTGAACAATTACCGTAGGGCAGTAGCCCCGGGGATTTGCATTCCATGTCGGCAAGATATTTTTGCGCTTATAGAAAATTAAAAAAACTAATGCACCTCGATATGCGATTAGCGAATCCCTTGAACCGCAAATGGGCAGATCTGCGAGGCCAAGTTTGATCATAATGATAATTTTTTATCTTTGATCACTGGTAGAAACGCTTATTTTAGCATTCTACCGAAACATTACTACAGTTATGAAAAAACGCATCGCCATATTCGCTTCAGGTTCAGGGTCTAATGCCCAAAAAATAATGGAGCATTTTAAAAGAAGTACAGAAGTGGAGATCGCTTTGGTACTCACAAACAATCCTGACGCCTACGTTCTGCAGCGTGCTGATAATTTTGAGATTCCATCACACATATTTGATAAAAACGAGTTCTACAAAACTGACAATATCATCGATATGCTCAAAAATTTGGACATTGATCTTATTGTGCTGGCGGGCTTCCTTTGGTTAATCCCGAAAAGACTGATTGCCGAATATCCGGGCCGCATCATCAACATCCATCCAGCGCTGCTACCGAAATATGGTGGCAAAGGTATGTATGGTGATTATGTACATCATGCGGTTCTGGCTGCTCAGGAGACCGAAGGTGGCATCACTATCCATTATGTAAATGAGTCCTATGATGAGGGTGAATACATCTACCAGGCGAAATATCGAATTGAAAAGGGCGACAATCTGGAGATGATTAAATTCAAAGGCCAGCAATTGGAGCACCAACACTACCCAAGGATCGTAGAGGGCATTATTAAAAAGATAAAAAAATAAATTTTCCAGTTAAAAATCCTAATTTTGCGGCTCAAAATTTTTTCCCAAATGAGTCAATCCATAAAGATCAAAAACGCTTTAATTTCAGTTTATTACAAGGACGGATTAGAACCCTTAGTTCGCCTACTTGCACAGCAAGGTGTTCAGCTATTCTCTACCGGAGGTACAGAACAGTTTATTAAGGACCTGAATATTCCTGTTACAGCCGTTGAAGACCTGACTGGGTATCCTTCTATTTTAGGTGGAAGAGTAAAAACATTGCACCCGAAAGTTTTTGGTGGAATTTTAAACCGTAGAGCACTGGAGTCAGATCAGGAGCAGATTGCCCAATATGAGATTCCGGAGATCGACCTGGTTATCGTTGACCTGTACCCCTTCGAGGAGACTGTTAAAGCCGGAGGTTCGGAATCAGAGATCATAGAAAAAATAGACATTGGTGGCATTTCCCTGATCAGGGCTGCTGCAAAGAACTTCAATGACGTAGTGATCCTTGCTTCTAAAGACGATTATTCAACTTTACAACAGCAATTAGAGGCGCAGAATGGCGAAACAACCCTGGCGCAGCGTAAAGCGTATGCGAAGAAAGCATTCCATACCTCATCGCACTACGATACTGCAATTTTCAATTATTTCAATACGGAAGAGCCACTTCATGTATTTAAACATAGCATCAACCAGGCACAAACGCTTAGGTATGGCGAAAACCCACATCAACAAGGTGTATTTTATGGCGATCTAAATGCCATGTTCACCAAGTTGAACGGGAAAGAACTTTCTTACAATAATCTGGTCGACGTAGATGCGGCTGTTGCTTTGATCGATGAATTTGAAGAGCCTACCTTCGCCATCTTAAAACACACCAATGCTTGTGGTATTGCTTCAAAGTCGACTATCCTGGAAGCCTGGACTGTGGCATTAGCCTGTGACCCGGTTTCAGCGTTTGGAGGTGTACTGATCGCTAACCGCGAAATTGACCTGGCAACCGCCACCGAGATCAACAACCTATTTTTCGAAGTGCTGATCGCCCCTTCCTACCAGCCTGAAGCTGTTGAGCTTTTCCGCGCTAAAAAGAACAGGGTGATTTTGCAACGCAACCCTGTTGAACTGAGCAAAAAACAATTCAAAACACTTTTAAATGGTGTAATTGAACAAGATAAAGATTTGATCATCGAAGGTCCGGAACAAATGAAAGCTGTAACGGAAAAGGTGCCGACTGCTTCGGAACTGACAGACCTTTATTTTGCCAATAAAATTGTGAAGCACACAAAGTCAAATACCATCGTATTTGTTAAAAACAATCAATTGTTAGCAAGCGGTGTGGGTCAAACCTCAAGGGTTGATGCGTTAAAACAAGCAATAATTAAAGCACAAGCCTTCAGTTTTGACCTAAAAGGTTCTGTAATGGCATCTGATGCGTTTTTTCCTTTTCCAGATTGTGTCGAAATTGCAGCTGAGGCAGGAATTACAGCAGTTTTACAGCCGGGAGGCTCGATTAAAGATGCGGATTCAGTAAATATGGCCAATGAAAAAGAAATTGCAATGGTTACTACCGGCGTACGTCACTTTAAACACTAATATATTTTATCAGCGATTACAATAAAAAGCCGTAGTTTTACATTACTATAGAACAAAGAATTTTTAAAACATAAATTATCACCTAATAAATGGGTTTATTTAATTGGTTTACACAAGAGGTTGCTATCGATTTAGGTACGGCTAATACCTTGATTATACATAATGACAAAGTTGTAGTTGATGAACCATCGATTGTTGCTTTCGACAGACAAACAAATAAGATTATCGCTATCGGTAGGCAGGCCATGCAGATGGAGGGTAAAACGCACGATAATATAAGAACAGTAAGGCCCCTGAAAGATGGAGTAATCGCTGATTTTAATGCGGCAGAAGCGATGATCAAAGGAATGATCCGCATGTTGAATGGCGGTAAAGGCTGGATGTTCCCTTCTTTGAGGATGGTGATCTGTATCCCGTCAGGAATTACAGAGGTGGAAAAACGCGCGGTACGGGATTCGGCTGAGATAGCTGGTGCGAAGGAAGTTTATCTGATTCATGAGCCAATGGCAGCAGCAGTTGGTATTGGAATTGATGTGGAAGAACCAATGGGTAACATGATCATTGATATAGGTGGTGGGACTACAGAGATTGCAGTAATCGCTTTGTCTGGTATTGTGTGCGACCAATCGATCCGCGTAGCGGGAGATAACTTTGACTCTGATATTGTCAACTATATCCGCCGTCAGCATAACATTATGATTGGCGATCGTACAGCTGAAAAGATTAAAATAGAAGTTGGTGCTGCATTACCTGAACTTCAGGATCCACCTGCCGACTTTGCGGTACAGGGAAGAGATTTGATGACAGGGGTACCTAAACAAATTACAGTATCCTATACTGAAATTGCCCATTGCCTGGATAAATCCATCTCTAAAATTGAGGAGGCTATCTTGAAAGCACTGGAGATCACTCCTCCTGAACTTTCCGCTGACATTTACCAAACCGGAATTTACCTGACTGGTGGTGGTGCCTTACTTCGTGGCCTTGATAAACGTGTGGCAGCAAAAACAAAGCTTCCTGTCCATGTGGCCGAAGACCCACTTCGCGCCGTAGTACGGGGAACTGGTATCGCTCTGAAGAACATTGGCGGTTTTAAATTTTTAATGCAATAATTAAATGAATAATAGCTTAATGAAGGTATTTAATAAAAATTAGATACCTTCATTAAATATCTCTCTGAATATGCGTAACCTTTGGATCTTCATAAATAGATATAACGCATTTTTCTTTTTTATCATATTTTTTGCGATTGGCGTTATCTTAGCCGTAAAAAATAATTCCTATCAGCGTAGTGTAACAGTCAATTCCACAAATGAGATCGTAGGTAACGTTTACCAAAACCTGAACGTATGGAGGAAATACCTGAATTTGGGTTCAGTGAATGACAGTCTTGCTGCTGAAAATGCGAAACTCAGGACCGAGATCCTTTCTTTACAACATATCGACAGTACAAAGCAGGTCACGGTAACTGATACGGCCAATATTCCTCAATACACTTACTTATCTGCAAGGGTGATCAAGAATTCAATCACACTGCGAAATAACGTCATTACTATTAATAAGGGGTCGGCCGATGGTATTGCTCCTTATATGCCAGTCATATCCCCCGGCAAAGGTGTTGTTGGATTAGTGATGGACGTATCCGAGCATCTTGCTACGGTCCGGTCCTTGTTGCATAAGGATACCAAAATAAGTGTGAATATTAAAAAGAGTGATGCGCTAGGTTCTTTGGTATGGGGGGTTGGCAATGCGGATATCACCAGGGCCTTTGTAAAAGAAGTTCCAAATCACTTTAAAGTAAATGTTAAAGACACAATTGTAACCTCAGGATTTTCTTCCTTCCCTCCAGGCATTCCAGTGGGATCAGTGACCAATTCCAGTGTGTCGACCGGCGACAATTTTATGTCAATCGAGATCAAGCTTTTCAACGATTTCAGCACCTTGCAATATGTATACGTTATTTTAGATAAATATGCACCAGAGCAAAAAGAATTAGAAGCAAAATTACCTCATGAATAGCAGATTAGTTTTGGTGAACATTGGCAGGTGGTTTATACTGCTCTTTATTCAGATCCTCTTGTTAAGAAACTTGAGCTTCTACAACATGGCCACACCATTTGTATACGTTTTATTCCTTTTGCTAGTTCCTTTCGGGACACCTAATCTGCTGCTATACCTGATTGCTTTTATTACTGGTCTGACTTTGGATGCCTTCTACGATACGCTTGGGGTACATGCCGCGGCCTGTGTAGCCCTGGCCTTTGTACGAATCCTGTTCATCTCAGTAACCATGAACCGCGATGGGTTTGACGAACCAGAGCCTACCTTAGGAAATATGGGTTTCAAATGGTTTGTCATTTATGCCACATTGTGTACGTTAGCCCATCACTTTGTGCTATTCTTTTTGGAAACTTTCAGATTGACGGAAATTTCGTACACACTTTTAAGATGCGTCTTTAGCATTATATTTACCTTATTTACCGTTATACTGATAGAGTTTATATTCTATAATCGAAGAATGCGCTAATGGACAATCTGTTTAACCGAAAATACATTGTACAAGGACTATTCATTATTGCTGCTTTAATTTTACTTGGAACGCTTTTCTACATACAGGTGGCGAGCGACAAGTATTTCATTTCGGCGGAGAGTAATGTTTTGCGAAAGATCTATACGTACCCTGCACGGGGAGTTATTTTCGACCGTAACGAAAAGCCACTTGCCCAGAATGAAGCTGTTTATGACCTTATGGTAATTCCTAACCAGGTCAAGAGTTTCGACACGGCTTCACTTTGCCGCATCATAGATATTGACATGAAGCGGTTTAAAAGAAATTTCAATAAAGCAGCTAGTCAATCGAGATATCAGCCGAGCATTTTCGAGCGGCAGCTGTCTGTACAGATTTACGCTACTTTATCAGAACAGCTGTCCCGCTTTCCAGGCTTTTTTGTACAAAGCCGGACCATCCGACATTATCCTGATAGTGTTGCGGCCCATTTCCTTGGTAACATCAAAGAGGTGTCTCCAACCGATATCAAGAAGTCCGAAGGGTATTATCGCCCGGGTGACTATATTGGAAAATCTGGTGTTGAAAGATCATACGAAGTTTCGCTTAGAGGAGAACGAGGCATCGTAAACATGATGTATGACGCCTTAAATGTACCGAAAGGCAGCTATGCAGAAGGCCGGTTTGATACAGCTGCTGTTGCAGGAGATCAACTTATATCGTCGCTGGATCTTAACCTGCAAAAACTCGGGGAAGAGCTCATGCGGAACAAGGTAGGCAGTATCGTAGCTATTGAACCTGCAACCGGAGAGATCCTTTCCTTTGTGAGCAGTCCCGGCTATGATCCAAATCTAATGGTGGGCAGAAACCAGGGGAACAACTATATGGACCTGTTGAAGAACCCGAACCGTGTATTCAACATCAGACCAATTCAAGGGTATTACTCACCCGGTTCCGCCTTTAAACCACTGGATGCCTTACTGGGATTGCAGGAGGGTGTAATTGACCCAAATACCACGTTTAATTGCCCTGGTTATTTCCGGGTAGGCAATCATACCGTAAAATGTGAGCATGTCGATGGCGTGATTGCGTTGCGAAAAGGGTTGGCCCGTTCTTGTAATACTTATGCGTGTTATGTGTTTCAGAAACTACTAACCCAGCGCAAATATGGCAATCAGCACAAGGCTTTCGACGCCTGGCATAAGATGGTCAGTAAGTTTGGCCTTGGCCAAAAATTAGACATTGACCTTCCTTTTGAACGCTCCGGCCGTCTTTACGATGCCGCCTACTATTCGGGTAAGTACAGTAAATACTGGAATTATGGAACCGTGATCTCATTGGCGATAGGACAAGGTGAAATGGATGCTACCCCACTACAGATCGCCAACATCATGGCTATTATTGCCAATCGCGGATACTACATTAAACCGCACCTGGTGAAGGCCATTGGAAAGAACAAGGTGATTAAAAAAGAATATGTTAAGAAGAACTATGTGGACATTGATGCGCGGCACTTCGAACCGGTAATTGACGGGATGCAGGATGCGGTAAATGCGCCATGGGGCACGGCTATACTATCACGTATCGATGGCATTATCATGTGCGGAAAGACGGGTACAGTTCAGAATCCAAGAGGCAAAGACCATTCCGTATTCATCGGTTTTGCGCCCAGGGACAACCCAAAAATTGCAATTGCTGTAATTGTGGAGAACGCCGGTTACGGAAGTACTTACGCAGCGCCAATTGCCAGTTACATTGCTGAGCGATATTTGAAAGGAGCTCTACCTAAGAACAAGCTTGCACAGATAGAATGGATGAAGAAACAGGTAATCTTGCCTGCCCCTCCAAAACCGAAAGTAAAACCGAAACCAGCAGGTAAAGACTCAGCAGCCACTGCTGTACCCCTTGCCGGAACAGCAGCAAAAATCAATGGCGCTGATAAATCGAACGTTACAAATAAACTGACCAGTAATGGCAATCCTAGTACCAGTAAACCAACCAGTACCAAATGATCAATCAGCAAAGCAGTAACAGGTTCTTTTTTAATGTAGATTGGGTAACTATTCTTATTTATGTCGCTTTATGTACTATCGGACTGATCAATATTTATGCATCGATCTATAATGCTGACGAATCTATTGCCTTCAACTTCAGTACCAACTATGGTAAGCAACTCATTTTTATTCTTACCGGATTGATTTTGGGATTTTCCATTTTACTATTGGATGGTAAGTTCTTTAGTATCTTCTCCCCCGTTATTTACGGCGTCACCATGCTCCTGCTGGTGGTGGTTCTGATCGTAGGGCGTAATGTAGGTGGTAACCAGGCCTGGATCTCTTTGGGATCTTTCCGATTACAGCCTTCGGAGCTTGCCAAATTTGGCACCGCCCTCTTAATGGCCAGGTACATCAGTTCTTTCAACGCGAAGCTCAACACACTAAGGCCGATTTTGGTTGCCGCTGCAATTGTACTGCTTCCAATGGGGCTGATCATGTTGCAACCAGATGCAGGCTCCATGCTGGTATTCCTATCGTTTATGTTCCCTTTGTACCGGGAAGGCTTGCCGGGTTATCTGCTGATCATTTTTTGGGGTATGGTGCTGTTGTTCATCCTAAACCTTTATCTTCCACAATGGGTGCTCATAACGCTAATCCTCGGTCTTGGAGCACTGTTCATCTTTGTGAATAAGAAAAAGCAGCAAAAGATGATGATGATTGGCATCATTACGATCGCTGCCATCGGTTATCTTTTTATTGCTAATATTTTGTTCGAAAATGTATTACAACAACATCAACGCACGCGTATAGAGTTACTATTGGGGCTTAAAACAGATCCAAAGGGGGCGGGCTATAATGTAAATCAATCCAAGATCGCCATAGGTTCCGGACAGCTTACCGGTCGCGGATTTTTAGAGGGGACACAGACAAAGTACGGTTATGTTCCTGAACAAAGTACAGACTTCATTTTTTCAACTATTGGTGAGGAATGGGGGTTTGTTGGCTGCTTTGTAGTCATTGCCTTATTTATGTTTTTATTGCTAAGGGTCATTAACCTGGCAGAACGACAGCGCTCAACCTTTTCAAGAGTTTATGGCTATTGCGTTGCCTGTATCATCTTTTTCCACGTATTCATCAACGTAGGGATGACCATCGGCATTATTCCTGTAATTGGCATCCCACTTCCATTTATCAGCTACGGGGGATCCTCACTTTGGAGCTTCACCGTATTGCTTTTTATCTTTCTGAAATTGGATTCTAATAGAATGGGCTTTATTTAGCAGGAAAACGTTGGTTCAGAAGTTCATAAAACTGATCAACCGTACTCTGTTTAGCTGACCAATTGTTTTTTACTGCATAATTATACTTTAAAAACGTGTCAACCGACTTGAAGTCGGGCATTTTATCGATCAGATCAATGGCCTCGGCGTAGGCAAGGTTATATCCGTTAAAAAGGTCTTTGATGAAGAGCAATTTCTGATTGAGATTTATGGCCTGCTTTAAGTTAGCAATGGATGGTTTATTGTGCTCTTCTTTGGTGTTCGCTAAAGCATTCGTTTTACTTCTAAACATTTCGTTAAGTGTTCGCTTTGCCGGAATCTCCTCCTGCTGCTGCACCACTTTTTCTTCTACTTTATCAACAACAGACTCCGCCGCGACTTCTGCAACAACTTTTTCCGACACCTTATCGGTTGCCCAGGCTTGTGGAACAGGATCCGGTTGTCTCTCTTGAACAGAGGGTTCCGGGATGGGCTGAGGTTTTGGTTCTTCCGCTGCAGGTTCCTGCGACGATCGTGCGTTCAACTTTTGTTTTTCCGCAATAATTGCTTCCTCTTCTTTACTAAGCGGCCTATCGAAGATGGCAGCCCCCGATTGCTCCTCAAACTCGAACTTATCGGTCGGAGGTTCTTCATCCAGCCTGAATTGAAACTTAAATGCCGGTTCCTCCTCGTTTGATGCAGCATACTCTGCCGCGAGTTCATTAAGGGTTTTTTGCGGAGTGATCTCAGGCTTGCTTGCTGCAGTCTCAACCACAGGTGGCGGCGGTACGGCAATATGTTCGGTAATGGCTTTTAGTGGTTTATTGCTGTTGATCTTCTTTACAATGTGGACATGGTCAGTTAAAAAATTAGCATTTGCCAGAAACAATTCCAGTTCCAACTCATTAAGCTGACTTGGATTTCGAGCTAAAAACTCATATTGATCCTGAAGCTCGCCTAATATCTGTCCTACTTTTTTGAAAATATCTTCTTGGTTCATCATAGCTAAATTACGGCAGATTTGATGGTTTATGTTGGTAACTTGACACTCAAAAGTACTACAAAATTCTGATATTTGCAGGCTTTAACACCCATTAAACATGTTATTCAGCGAACAAAACTACAAACGGCGGGGCGCTTTCGGAAGTATTGAGATTATTTGCGGCTGTATGTTCTCTGGTAAAACGGAAGAATTGCTAAGACGATTGAAGCGGGCCCAGATTGCCAAATTAAACATTGAGATCTTTAAGCCAGTTACCGATACCCGCTTTGATCAGACGGCGGTAGTTTCTCATGATCTGAATTCAATTGAGTCGACACCGGTAGAAAATTCAACTGCCATTTTGCTGCTTAAAGCTGACACACAGGTGGTAGGAATTGACGAAGCGCAGTTTTTTGATGATAATTTGCCTGCAGTATGCAATCAACTTGCACAAAAAGGAATCAGGGTGATCGTTGCAGGCTTAGATATGGACTTTCAGGGCAAACCTTTTGGCCCGATACCGGCTTTGATGGCTATTGCCGAACTGGTGACGAAAGTGAATGCGGTTTGTGTTCAATGCGGAAGCCCTGCTGTTTATTCCTACCGTACAGTAGCCAATGCTAACAAAGTGCTTCTAGGTGAAAAAGACAGTTACGAACCACGATGCAGACATTGTTTTCATTTAGGAGACGGCGACAACCACTAACGTATCATTAAGAGAAATAATCATTATTCGTTGGGACAATTTTTACATCGTTTCCCTTCCAGGTACTTTTCACAGCACTTCTTTTTCTTTTTCTCTTCTTTCTTTTTTTTATCTTTTTTCTTCGACATGACCAGATGGATAAGATAATAACAAAAAAAGTACATACTTATTGCCTTTGCAGAGTATGTACTTTAATATTTTGTAAAACCAGAAACGTTATGTCTTATGCTTCTTCGCTGTAAGAGATTTGACCAACATGTTTGTCAATCTGCCACCTGCCGGTTCCTTCTTCGCCAATCACTTCAAATAGTTCCAGCGCTCTTCTCGCTTTGTACTCTTCTTCTCTTTGTTCTTTGAAGAACCAGTTCAAGAATTCGAGGGTTACAAAGTCGTGTTCTTTATAGCATCGGGCAGCGATATTTTTGATCGACTGTGTAACGCTAATTTCCTGATCCAGCGCTTCTTCAAACACTTCACGGAAGGAGTTATATTCAGCCTTAACATTTGTAATGTCCGGTGAAATTGCATTTCCGCCCATATCTAAAACATATTTGAAGAATTTCAGCTGGTGCATTCTTTCTTCTTCAGCCTGTTTAAAAAAGTAATCTGCAGAAAAATCAAAGCCATTACGGTTACACCATGATGCCAT
>JAPSHM010000375.1 GCA_031179845.1 Pedobacter sp. | reverse complement strand
CAAAGCGCTATTGTGCTTAGGCTTGATCGTTTCCATATTTTTATTGATCAGGGGCGGTTTAACTGGCTCGCCGATCACTCAGAGTATGGCCTACTTTTCTAAGAACCAGCTATTGAATAGTGCCGCAGTAAATACAGAGTGGAACCTTGTTTCAAGTGTTTTGGCTTCCAGGATGACCAAGAAAAACCCTTATGTCTATCTCGATGAGCTAGCGGCAGAAAAAGATGTAAAGGCATTATATACGCCATTGAAGGACACTACAATAAATATTTTGACTACTAAACGCCCTAACGTAGTTTTGATTATTATTGAGAGTTTTACGGCCGACCTGACGAAGACTTTGGGTAACGAAGAAGGCATTACCCCTAATTTTGATGCGTTAATTAATAAGGGGGTGCTTTTTAGTCGGATCTATGCACCCGGCAACCGGACAGACAAAGGGATCGTCGCAACCCTGGCGGGATTCCCTACTCTTGGAACAGGCAGCATTGTAAAATGGCCTGAAAAAATGCAAAGACTGCCCGCAATTTCGCAGTCGCTGTATAAAGAAGGGTATAACACTTCTTTCTTTTATGGTGGAGAATCTGAATTTGACAATTATAAGGCGTTTATCTTAAGTCATGATTACCAAAAACTAATCGACAGGAATAATTTCAAGGCGGAAACGAACACCAAATGGGGTGTATTTGATGAAGTTGTGTTTAACAGGCAGTTGCAAGAACTAAATAAAGAACAACAACCTTTCTTTTCTACATTGCTGACTTTAACGAATCATGAACCGTTTGACCTTCCTGGTCGTCCTAAATTTGGAAAGGCTGATAATGTTGCCAATTTTAAAAGTACAGCATATTACACTGACTCCTGCATCAATGATTTTCTGAACCGAGCTAAAAAACAAAGCTGGTATAAAAATACATTATTTGTTTTTGTGGCCGATCACGGTCACCAGTTACCTAAAAACTCATTCGAGATTTCTTATCCCCAACGTTACCATATCCCCCTGTTATTTTATGGCGATGTGATCAAAGATGAATTTAAAGGTCAGGTTTTCAATAATGTGGGAAGTCAGACCGATCTGGCGGCTACCCTGCTAACGCAGTTGAACATCCCTTCCAACGATTTTAAATGGAGTAAAAATTTATTGAATCCCTATAGTAAACCATTCGCGTTTTTCAGCTGGGACAATGGAATGGGCTTTATTGATAACGAGCAATGTGTTACATTTGACAACATAGGTCAGATGATCATTTACAACAGCAATGCAAAAAATCCGGCACAAACAACAGAAACACTTGGTCATGCAAAAGCCTACCTTCAAAATGTATATCGTCAATTTATTGAACTTTAATAATATGAACTATCAAAAAATTCTTTCAAACCTCTTATTCGCTCTATTAATTGGCTTTTGCGGATTCGCCAGTGCACAAAGGAAATCTGAGCTGAAATGGACAAGTGATGGAAAAGCTTACTATCAAATTGTAAACGGCGAACTGGTAACCATTTCTTTGCCACAACACGAACGAGAAGTCGTTGTTGGACGCAATTTACTTAGCGTTAATGGTTCCGGGAGAGGTAGCATCAGTGATTTTGAACGTTCAAAAGATGGTACTAAAGTATTGATCTTTACCAATACCAAGAAAGTTTGGCGTTTTGAAACACGTGGAGATTACTTTGTCGCCGATTTAAAAACGAATACTCTTACCAAAATCGGCAAAGATCGCCCTGCCTCGTCATTGATGTTTGCCAAATTATCACCGGATGGCAGTAAGGTGGCCTATGTAAGCAAACATAATTTGTATGTGGACGACCTCCAGACTAAAACGACCAAAGCGTTGACGACCGACGGCACGGATAGAATGATAAACGGTACTTTCGACTGGGTATATGAAGAGGAATTTGATTGCCGGGATGGTTTTCGATGGAGCCCTGACGGTCAGTCGATCGCTTATTGGCAGATTGACGCCACTAAAATCAGGAATTTTTTAATGATCAACAATACAGATTCTATTTATGCTTTTACCATTCCGGTGGAATATCCTAAAGTCGGACAAGATCCTTCATCTTGTAAGATAGGTATCGTTGACATTGCAACTGCAAACACCAAATGGTTAAATATTCCGGGCGATAAGGTACAAAACTATATTCCTAGGATGGACTGGATTCCCAATAGCAATGAAGTTATCCTGCAACAATTAAACAGAGAGCAAAACGTCAGCAAAGTCTTTGTAGCAAATGCCGCAACAGGATCAGCTCAAAACATTTATACCGAGACAGACAAAGCCTGGATTGATCCGACAACGGGTTGGGAATGGATAAATGACGGTAAAGAATTTATCTGGCTGAGTGAAAAAAGTGGGTGGCGACATGCTTACCGGATCAGTAAGGATGGAAAGAAACAGGTTTCCATCACCAAAGGCGACTTTGACGTAATTGAAAATTCACTGGTTGATGAAAAGAACAACTTGTTGTATTATATGGCTTCACCTCTGAATGCCACGCAGAAATACCTATTTAAAACCAAATTGAGTGGCGGTGGAAAAGCTGAGATGGTGACCCCATCTATACTACCAGGGACTCATTCGTACCAAATCTCACCGAATGGCGACTTTGCCCGTCATACGTATACCAGTGCGGTTGTACCCCCAATTACTGAGTGGATGAAGTTGAGCACTCTAAATCCGCTGACTATGGCTGGCAGTGTTAGCAATCAGCTCGGCAGGATCAATCCGCCAAAAAATAAGGTAGAGTTCTTCAAAATTAAAACTGAAGACGGAATTGAGCTAGATGGCTGGATGAAAAAGCCCGATAATTTTGATCAGACTAAAAAATATCCGGTCGTATTTTATGTCTATGGCGAACCAGCGAGCCAAACGGTTACAGATACTTATGGAGCTGGTCAGAATCGTTTGTATGCTGGCGACATGTCTAAAGATGGCTATGTATACATATCTATTGAAAATAGAGGCGCACCAGCCCCGAAAGGTCGTGAGTGGCGTAAAAGTATCTATAAAAACATCGGCATCTTAAACATCAGAGACCAGGCAATGGCAGCTAAAAAAATACTTGAATGGCCATTTATTGATAAAAACAGGGTTGCAGTGTGGGGATGGAGCGGTGGCGG
>JAPSHM010000110.1 GCA_031179845.1 Pedobacter sp. | reverse complement strand
CTTTCCATTCGGTTGGCACTTTAAATTTATATTTGTAAAGACCCTGTTCCTTTCCCCTCACACTGTCTTTCGCAAACCCATAATCATATTTTCCGAAGCCCTGCAACTCCCAGTTAGAGGGTACTGGAATGGTTGCCCATTTGCCAGCGTTCATTCCCGCCGTGCAAAAGAAATCCCAATTCACCGTATGGTCGTTACCGGTGCCTGACAAGTACAGCTGCTCCGTCTGCTGGGCGCGGACAGTATTAAATAGCATCAGCAAAATAAAAGAAAAGATCGATGTAAGCTTCATGAATATGGTCTCCGTTTATATCGGGTTAAATTGTTTTGTCAATGGGTTATCTGTTCTAAATGGCAAGGCAGGCAGGCCATCTTTATTGTATAGATTCGTTCGCATGGCTTCGTGAAAACCAAAGCGTACAGCAACTGGCTTTCTGATGCCTTTTGCAGATACTATTATCTCTTTGTCTTTGATATGGGCATCGGCAGGTACAAATTTCCCGTCCGCCGCCGCGATGGTAAACCCTTTCAAGGCAAGCCCATCGACAGCCATCAAGCCTTTGCCAACATGGTTGAATTTAAGCTGAGCAGTTTTGCGCTTAAAGCGGGCCGACTGAAACACCGGTCCTGAATAACTAAGCTGATGGTTATATTCTTTTGCTAAAGCCCAGCGTGCCAATCGCCGGCCAATGTCCCATTTATTTCCCGGGTGTAAATCCTCCAGAAGATCATTCAGATCGGTTGTCACCACCATACCCGTATTCGGCATTCGCAGCAACTCTGCCTGCGCTTCCCAAAATTCCGGCTCAGTTTGTGCGTCTAGTTTAATCTTTCCTTTAGATGTCGAATAGTTAAAGGGCGCAATCTGCACGTAATAAAAAGGCAACAAGATGTCTTTACCAACACTTCCGCTAGCCGCTGCCCAATTCGCCCTCCAGCTGTTGATCAGCGCCTTCATCTTATAACTGTAACTGATCGTTTCTTTTAGAAAGCAGTTTGTTTCTCCCTGGTACCATAAGATCCCTCGCAAGGCGAAGGGCGTTAGTGGTTCGATCATTGGCCCGTAGAACTTACCAGGATCATTGCTCACCTTTTTATCCTCAAAATATCCTGTTTCAAAGCTTTCTTTCGGGATCCAGGGTTCAATTGCACTGCCGCTTACAGCGGATGAGATCATTCCAATCGGCACTTTCAAGCTGTCTTGCAGTTCCTTGGCAAAGAAATATCCTACTGCCGAAAAGTTCTTCAAGGCGGAGTCCTGTGCGATGTTCCAGCTTTTATGAATAGAATCTGGCTTGCTCAACTGTTTGCGGTTCACCAAAAAGATCCGGATCTGCGGATTAGTGGCTTTTTCAAATGCACCTTCGGGATAACCAGGTTGTTCTTTGATCGACTGTTTAACCTTTGCGATCTTGCGCATGCTAAATTCCATGTTCGATTGCCCGGAACAGAGCCATACCTCTCCAACTAAAATATTTTCCAATACGATGGTGTTGCTTCCTTTGATGACCATAGCAGCAGGAACCGAAGAAGTCTGCAAGGGTGCCAGCACGACCTTCCATTTGCCATTGGCATTTGTCACCGTTTGTTTAACCTGACCGGCAAAGTGTACAGAAACCGCCTCTCCTGCTGCGCCAAAGCCCCAGATGTTCAGCGGCTTTTCGCGCTGCAGAACCATATTACTCGAAAGAATCTGAGGCAAAAGGATTTTCGCATTGGCCGTAGCCATTGTTCCAAAACATACGATCAGCAGGAAAAGTCTTTTTATATCCATCGTTAAAATGTAGCTGTTTTTAGGGAACTGATGTGGAATACTGCTTCTGCAACAGGTGTACCTGGATCTTTCAAATCAAAATCCTGGTCTGTAGGTGTATCTACGTCGGGAAAGCGGCGAACATCACCAGTTCTGAAGGTTACTCTTTCAAAGGCCGATACCGGAGCGAACATCATTTTTGCGCCTTTGTCTACCCCATTTACGAATACCTGATACATCCGCTTGTCCAGATCTAACGCTACACGAATGGCATACGATTTTCCTGCTTCATATTTGATGATGCCAGAATTGCGATAACCAACTTTTGCCTTGAATTCTCCATCTGAATCAAAGATCAACCTTCCGGCAGCAATTCCTTTTGCGTCCTGAAATTCTATATTTAATGAACCGGTATTATTTTGTGCCGGCGTAACTTCAAACTCGATATTTATTTTTCTTGCTGCAGGGATTACCCGTTCAGCTTTGGCATAATCAAAGGGATCTTTATCGCGAAGGGTCAGCGCTTTCAAACCATCCGGCGCTTTTTCTATTTTTACCGATGCCCAAAGCGGGCTAACGATATTCCAATACTTAAGCTCCGTTCCATCAGGTAGGTTATGAAATACTTCATCAACCGGACCAGGTACCGTCGACACAACAGGAACAGGAACTTTTGCCACCCAGATGTCTTCTTTGTTCATGCTATAGGTAAGCCACATATTGCCGTCAGCAGGCTTTCCATTGGTTTCAAGAATTCCCCGGATATATTGTGGACCGTATGATTTGTAGTTACCGCCATAACGCATTGGTGAGATCTCTCCATTCACCAGCAAAAGATCCTTGTAATTTAGACCATTGTCGCTCGTAGATACCGCCAAAGGCCATCGGAACTCCGAAGGATTGTAAACGATGGCAAAACGGCCATCAGACGTACCTTGTCCCCAGATCTTCGCATTGCTGTTCACCACACCTGGCGCACGTAATGGGTTATACTGCCAACTTTTACCACCGTCATTGCTCACAGATGTTAGTGCATGTTTCCAAAGTCCCACAACTTTCTTATCTGGCAAATGATAATAACTAAATGCTTTTACCGGTCTGTTAAAAGGGATTAAAGGATCATTACGGTCGGCCTCTTCCACCATTTGCTGCATCATCAGCGGACTGGACAAAATCTCATTACAGGCTTTTACAAATCCTTTATCTCTATTTTTTGTATACATTGGATAAGCTGCATCTTTCATGTCCCAGCTTGAATTTGGTCTGAGAAAATAGATCGGTCCGTAGCTCCCATCCTTTTTAATTTCTCTTATTACCCTTCCAATTCCTTTTCCATCATTGGGATCGTCTTTTTTATCCATGGCAATACCGTAATAGGCCAATGCAAAAAGGCGGTCGGATTTAGACACATAGAAACCTACGCGCTGGTGCATCGTGGCGTACAGATCTTTTGCTACACCTGGATAGCCTTCTTTTTTCCAGCCATCGGGAATCCGATACGGGGGGAATAAGATTGCGGCCTTCGACCAGTTGTATCCATCTTTTGAGGTTTGCAGTAAAGTTCTGCTGGGTGGAATGTGCTCTCCAACCGGATCGCTTAGGTATTCCAGAAAATAAGTATTGTTCCAATAAGCCATCATTGGCGCATGGTTATAGGTCCAGTCCAGGCCATCAGCCAGCTCAGGATGTTCTCTGTTGGCTCTGAAAGCCTGAATATTATGCACCCCAATTGCAGGCGCAAGCTGACCATGGTGATAATCGGCGTTCACCAGGGTGTTACCCGTATATTTTAAAGTATCTTGTGCTTCTGCCGTGTGTACCATTGTCAATAGTACCGTGGCCAACCAAATGCTGTTGTATATCTTCATTGTTATTTTTTCAAAAGAGAACCGGCAGAACCGGCAATCCTTAAACGTTCAATCACTTTTCTGTCTACTTCTACTATTGTTCCGTGTTTATGCCCTTCGGGTATGACCGTTTCGGCAGAAACATCCTTAAAATTTTTAAAGTCGTTTGTTTTCATGGCAGCATATCTTTTTTCACCATAGGCGTCATAATAGATCAGCCAATCTTTACCAATCTTTACCACCGTAGGCCCTTCAGTCAGCGTGCCGGTAAATGGCTCCGTAACACCGGTATACGGACCAATGGCCTGTTTACCAAAGGCTACTTTCAGGTTTCTGTTTGGCCGGGTATTGTCCTTCAATACGAGTACATAATCTTCCGAAGCTTTTTTGACGATCACAGCGTCAATTACACTGTAACCAGGTTCCAGGAACAGCTTCGGTTCCGTAAAGGATTTGAAATCCTTCGTGGTGATCACGTACATCCGGTGGTTGTTGTCTTCCGCTTCTATCCCTTTTTCAAATCGATTGGGGATCGTTGATGCCCAGATGATGATGAAATCCTTTTTTTCTTCGTCATAGAACAATTCAGGCGCCCATACATTTACCGTGGTCGGCTCCTGCGCTAACACCGGAATGAACTGCTGTGGAGACCAGGTGAGCAGGTCTTTCGAACTGGCATAACCAAAACCTCTGTCGCCCTTCCATCCGCAAGTCCACACCAAATGGAAAACGCCATCCGGTCCTTGCACCATCGACGGATCGCGCATGATCTTTTGTTTCCCGATCTCGGGTTTCAGCAGGATCCTGTTCAGGTCATTCCATTTGTAGCCATCGTAACTATACAACATCCGCAAACCTTCATTTGCGGGCTCATGAAAGGATGTAAACAAATAGGCTTTTTTAGAACAAGCACTAAAAGTAACCACCAACACCAGCAGAAAACACAAACGCTTAAGATTGTTCCTCATCATATTTTATCTATGATCAATACCCAATCATTACCATTTTTCACTGCTCCCGGTGGATCAAACTCATGCGTCCCAACATTGGAAAAGTTACCAATTGAGGTTGAAATTCCAGTGCGGGGATTGAACCAGGAAGCTTTCACCTCATCGCCTTCAATTAGTCCCATTTTAAGTGGAATGTTTCTGCCGGTATAGGTATACACGAAAATATAATCTTTCCCGCGTGTGGCCATCAACCTGTTGTATTTTTCGCCATCACCACCTGCTGCTCCAGCAATTACAGACTGATCAGGGATTCTGTTGAAATATCCTTCAGCAGCTTCTTCCGCTGACATATCCTCATCAGTAGAAATCCGCGATAACATCAGGTTCTTCAGGTGTATCATTTGTCCGGCCCCTTTATCGTTCAAGGCTTCCTGCCATGGGCGGGTTGCACCGTATGCAGGGTCTTTATCCTTCGGATTGTTAAACTGCATTACTGGGTTATTTCCGTAAGTATAGCCAAAAGCGCCGGCAAAGACCGACCAATACCCATATCTTCTCAGATCGGCATCATTCCATTTTGGCTGTTTAAAATCATGTAAACCTTGAGGGATGTCCTCATAAGAAGGCTCTCCATCGATGGTCGGCTTTACCGGTTTCAAGTTATAATCTTTCTCAATATATTTCCAGTTGTCCTCGCCGTAATGCCATTGTTCTTTCTTAATGGTGTCCTGATCATATCTGCGGTGGCCCGATTGCACCATATTGAAATTCAACCATTTTTCTTTGTGGAACCATTCCGACGAACCGGTCCTGCCTCTTGGGTGAAAGGTGATCAGGTGATAGGGATCATTGGCTCTTAAAGTAGTACCAATTACATCCCACACTTCTTTCCCTTCGGTTCCACGAATGTCACCACCATTGAGCCAGATGATATTGCGTTTGTTTTTATACCTATTGGCCAGGAACTCCGCGTAGATTTTCGCCTGTTCCGGGGTCACTTTCTTTTCCTTCACATTGGTACCCCAAACCGGAACCAATGCCATATATATTCCTTTTTCCTTTGCTTTATCGATCACAAAATCCACATGGTCCCAAAAATCATATTGGGTAGAATCGCCAATGGCATTACCTTCTGTTACTGCCGGCTTTGCGATGTCTCCGTTTACCAGTGAAGAGTCGCCATACAAGTTAACAGACGGAACGGTATGTAACACCATCGCCTGAATGACGTTGAAGCCTTTCTTTCTGCGGTCTTCCAGGTATTGCTCAACTTGTTCGCGGCTCGACTTATTGAACAACAACCATCCCGTATCACCTAACCAAAAGAAGGGCTTACCGTCTTTGATCAGAAAGCGGCCGTTCGCAGAGACATGCAGCCCTTTTTTGACCGGTGCTGCTGGTTTCTGATTTGAAGTACAGGCAAACAGGGTTACCGAGATAATGACAAATAATACTATCCTTTGATACATGGCAAAATATTTTAAATTTTATTGATGAAAACGATCTCGTCTCCCGATGAAAGTTTATTAAATTCGATGACAGCGCCACCTTTTACTTTTTCTTCTTTAACCACTGCGGCACTTCTTGGGTTGATGTGCTTAACGGTATACCTACCAGAAGCCCCGCTTAAATCAAGTTTTAGTGGTGTCGATGAGCTATTATATAACAAATACGCGTTACCAGCATCTGCTAATGCATACTGACCTTCAGGCCTACCCGTTAAATTCATTGGTGTCATTTTACCAACTACTGAAAGCAGACTTTGGTCAACACCAAACACATTCGACAATGAGCCTCCGGCCATCAGTATCGCCCAACCATAGGAATCGTAACTATTGGCCGAGTACATTACTGCTTTCTCAGGAAACTGCAAGCGGTAGGTTGAAACTGCACGGTAAACTTGTTCGAAAGAAGTTTTCTTAGGTTTGAGCAAGCGTGCATGCTGGCGTGGGGCCAGGTTTTGTCCACCTTTCGGTGCATAAGCTGTCCCATCTGTCTGATAATACCAGTAACGGATGTCGATCAGATCAACTACACCCGCTCTGTCCTTATCGGCAAGAATCGCATCCTGAACGTCCTTGGTGGTGCTCAAACTGATCAGGGATTCCTTACCGGTCTCCTTCTCCCATTCTTTGATGGTGTCAATCCAAAATTCCACAAAATGCAAAGGTCCGGTAAATTCAGCGCCAATGGATTGGATCACACTGGTATTGCCCCTGAAGTTATCCAGGCATTTGCGGATATAGTCCCGGTGCAATTTCCGGCGCACCGGATTGCTGATGTCATAATATTGTTCCGCCATGAAGATCCGCTTGTCGCCCGCATAAGGTACCGGTTCCGGAAAGCCGGTGCTGTTAATGTTATTTGCGGTACGCCATGGAAAATCAGCAAAATGTGCTCCGGCCTCAATGATGTTGTGCTGGAAGTAGTTTTGATGAATTAATACCAGTTCTTTCTGATCTGCGAGGTCTGCAAACTGCGATAATCTGTCCCAATACCAGAGATTGTATTTGGTGAGGTCGTATTTACTTAAACCGTCCCATGCTTTGTCCTGCCCACTTCTGGCAAATGGCAACTCATAGAAAGGTGTCCATACTTCACCATCCATCCTTCTGATCCGCTCATGATCATCACGCCTTCTATCATACCACAGGCCATAATTATGGTCCAGGATCTTAACAGTTCCGGTTTGCATGGAATCTGTATTTTCGTTTAGGTCATCCGTTAGTCCCTTGCCCGAACGTCCCGGAACAAAACGGGTAATGTGCGGTTTGGCCTTGATCACCCCATGTGGCCGGGCACTGCCGCTCCACCATTGTACATCCTGCCTGTCGCCAGTCACCAACGTGTTCCCGCGTAAAATCCAGCCATTGCTCACGGTCATACCGGCACGCTGGTTGGTTTCAGCTAATCTTGTACCCTTCGCAATTTGATCTATGTTTTTAGCAGCCCTGGCATCGAGGGAAATCTCTTGCCTTTTCGCAGCGTTATCTATATATTCAGACAACGTTGCCGCAGGTTCAGCAGCAAGTTTAGTTAACTGTTGGGCTACGGAAACAGGCGGACTGCTGGAAGCTTCGGTATCTAATGTCATTACAAATGCGCGACTTTCTACCGATTTCCCCAGCCTGTCTTTCAACTGTGCATAATATAGGCTACGTGGTTGGATCTGTTCGTTCGACATATCCCAATATCCATCGCCGGCAAATTGTGCCCAGGTACCAAAAGCCCAATTCTGTGCTGTAGGAGGCTGATAGCAATCTATTTTTGCTGCTGTACTTTGCCAGAACACGCTATTTGCTGCTGCCCATCCGGCCCCCTGGCCATCCACCCAACGATTCTTGAAACTCAGCGCCTGTCCATCAATGTTGACCAGGTCAAATAATACGCCCGAAGCCCAACTGTCGATTGCACCACTAAAGCTAAATGGCAAATATGCTTGACACTGGACAAAAGCATTGGGCCCCGGAGCGCAATATCCTGTTGCGAAATCATGGTATCCATATTCCGAATATAACCGTTGAAATAAAGTCTGACCTCCAGTTGTCAGAAAAGTATACCGGCGTTCACCACCGATCTCTGAAACGGGGGCAATCGACTTGCAATCTTCTACTGTAACTCTGTTTGCGGTTTCCTGAACGGTTACTGCCGATCCGGCAAAATGTTTGAATACGACCTGGCGTACCCAGGCATCTGTCGTATTTTCTATGGATATGGCGGTCCAGCGGTGGTATTCATCTTTAAGGTTATTGGTATCGTACGACGAGACGAACTGAATGTTCTCGACCCCACATTGTGAGATCCGGCCATTCCAGTTGTATTTCGTAACGGTCGCACCGCCATAAGCTGCATCCAATGCAGTCGTTACCGGCGCATCTAACGTCAATGTATTTCCAGCAATTGCCAGCACCTTTCTATCCCAAAACACGTCACGCTGCCCTGGCTTCCAGCCAAGCGAAGTAATGCCGCCGCCAAAATGAGCTGTGCCCAAAGTATTGATCCATTTTTCGGTAGAGGGACGGTGAACGATGACAAAATCGCCTTTTTTGAAAGCTCCTGCATTGGCCACCGTTATCTTCATGGCGTTTACCGGAACATATTGGTCTGTAACGGCCACAGGCGCTTGCCTGATCCGGTCGTCCTTTCCCATAATTCGTAACACGCCAAGCCTGTCTAATCCCGTAGCATACACAACGGTTCCCTGTTCGCCCATTCCACTACCCCGCAGCACTACACCGGAAGCGTTTATGCGAAGCGATCCGCCAACTTCGTATTTTCCTTTATTCAATAAGACTACACCTCTTAAGCCATCTTTGCCAATAGGCAAACTGGCAACATGATCAAGCGCAGCCTGGATCCTCAAAGTTGCATCGCCAGCACTAACCGGTACTACAACCTTAATTGTACCTTCAGGAATCGCCTGTTCACCAGCCATGTAACCACAATAAGAGAAATCCGGAATGCGGTTACCTTTCTCGTCGGGCGTATAATCCAGTTTACCGTCTTTCCCCGTAAAGATGGGCTTTGGCGGCTCTACAATTTTAACCTTTTGCGCAAATACCGGCCCGTTGGTTAAACAAACCCATATTCCGCAAAGAAACAGCAAGTGCCTGGTAACTCTATTCCTGTAGTTTTTAGCGGCCTGGTCTTTATTTATCAACATCTTTTTTTTGGGGTGATGGTCAATTTAACTAATATTTATGGTTTTACGCTCTGCAGTGGAACAGCGCTGTTCAGAAAGTTTTCAATATTTGAATAACCATTCTTAGTAAGCTTTACAGCATCTGATGCGTCGTTAGGATTCAGTTTTTGTTTGATCTCCCAGGCATCAGGCAGACCATCATTATCTGAGTCCTTATATGGAGTTCCTTTGTAGTCGGGGTAACCTCCAACCTGGCTGATGTCAGAAATAATGCCTTTTTTATAGGAATCAGCTGGTAAGCGACGTTTGATAAATTCTTTACCCGCTGACTCTTTTCCACCTTCAGTATACTTGATTATTCCGGTTTTAACTTGCTCAACAATTCTTTGGTCGACCGCATCACGAAGTGGCAAGCTTGCACCTGCGTTGGCTAAAGTAAAATCGTATGCTTTTTGGGTATCCATAATCGTAACTTTCGACATCGGCAGTGGTTTACGCACGCGCATAGAGTCCAAAACCCTTTGCTTATCGACCGCACCTTCAATCTGAACGCCACCATCCCAGTTGTTCCTGGTCACCCGATCGTTACCTTCCACAATGTTACCATTGATATAAGCTTTGCCGAAAAGATGTCTGAACCGCTTGTCCCGGCCAGTTTCCGGCTTTAAGATCCGGTAAGCTATTGGCTGACCCGAAGGCGTGATCGGTCCCGGCTTATAATAATTGTTGATGAAATTGTAAAAGGAGTTGTTATCACCACCATCTGCACTGCGGTTCCACCAATTGAAAACTACGTTATTCACAAAGCCAAAATCACCATACATTCCAACAGAGGGATTGCGACTGATGTTAGACGCCCAAAGGTTGCGCATGAAAGTACTGTTTAAACCTCCGATCGTACTACCAAAGGCATGATTATAGGTATCGAGTGCTTCTGAGAAAATTGAATTTTGTATGGTCACATTTACCGTTGGCAGCTTTACAGGTTTAGATCCGTCTTTCGGATCATAAACATGCCTGTAGATCGACATGTTCTCATCCAATCCCCAGCTTGCCGAAACATGGTCAATGATGATGTTACCAACTGGATTTCCACCAATGGCATCATCCCTGCGCGTTACTTCCGTAGCACCACGACGGAAGCGCATATACCGGATCACAACATCATGGGTATTGATCCATACCGATTCTCCGGCCACACAAACGCCATCACCCGGGGCTGTTTGCCCCGCGATGGTGATATAGGGTGCACGGATAATCAGTGGTGTTTTTAGATTAATGATTCCAGAAACATTGAATACGATGATTCTTGCCCCGCCCTGCTCACAGGCATCACGCAAAGAACCCGGTCCTGAATCAGCCAGGCTGGTTACAACGAAAACCCTTCCGCCACGACCGCCAAATGAATAAGCACCACCACCTTCTGCTCCCGGAAAGGCGAGCAGTTTAGACTGCGGAAGATCCGAAGGCTTTGCAGCCCAGGGAATAAATGGCTTTCCATTTTTTGCATCGTTGTCAATAATTGACTTTATTTTCTCAAACTTTAAATCGGAATCATGTTGTATGGCTGCCAAAGCAGCGTCTGCCCTGGCTTCCAAAGCAGCCGGGATCACGGGATACTGTGCGAATGATATGCCAGCGCATAACATCGATAAAACAGTAAAATAGGTTTTTTTCATAAAGAAACAAATGACTGAAAACTTCGATACAAGTTTCAGAAGGTTTAATAAATCTGGTTAATTCAAAAGTAATGTACGCTTAACAACATATGTTGTACAATTTTCACAAGGTCCTGTATGATGTTATCATAATGGGTATCCATAAAAGTATTTAAAACAAGAATTATCCTCCAAAATGCTGGAGTCGAAAGTTAAAAGAAACCAGGAAATAAGTACTTAATCTGTTACTTTCCCTGTCAACAATTTCATTATCAAATACATCTCTGGAAACACCTGTATTTTGATTCAAAAGATCAAAGCCTTGCAATCGCAAGCTGCCTTTCTTTCCTTTTAAGAACCGATGTTCCAGGTAAAAGCTGAGCAGGCTTGGATTATTAATAGCTGCATTGAAGCCTTTGTTAAAGACCTGCGAAAAATTATATCCCAATATCCAGCGCTTAAAAAAGTAATTACGTCCCTGGATCCCCAGGTTGACCTGGTTTGTGTAACGATCTGTAAACGAGGAGCCCGAGTAGGCGGTGGTATTATAGGAATAAGAGGTATTTAGCTCTGTATCCATCCTATCCTCCAGATCAAGTCTAAACTTCAATCCCTGGGTAAGGACCATATTTCTGCCTACATTACGTTCGCTATTGGTAAAGGATACATTATTGCTATAATTTGAACCGCCATAATAGGTAAACACATATTTTCGTTTTGCCAATGGAATTGAAAGTG
>JAPSHM010000374.1 GCA_031179845.1 Pedobacter sp. | reverse complement strand
TTGCAGGGTTAACTGCCTGGCAAGCACTGGTTACTTATGGAAGAATTAAGCAGGGCGATAAGGTCTTGGTTCATTCGGCATCTGGAGGAGTGGGACATTTCGCAGTTCAGCTTGCCAAACATCTGGGCGCACATGTAACCGGGACTTCTTCAGCCTCAAATCGGGACTTTGTATTGTCGCTAGGAGCTAATGCGCATATCGATTATCAGAACCAACAATTTGAACAACTGGTGGATGGGGCAGATATTGTAATAGATGGAGTCAGTCATACCGGAGAACATCTCCTGCGCTCAGCAGAAGTGGTCAATCCTGGAGGAAGGATCATCAGTCTGCTTTCTCCCTTCGATGATGCAGCAAATGAAAAGCTACAAAAGAAAAGCGCTGAAGGTTATGCTATGCTGGTGAATTCCAATGGCGATGATCTGCGAAAGTTAGCAGCACTTCTAGAAAGCAAACAAGTCGTTTCTCACGTCTCCCATGAATTTTCATTTGATGAACTTCCAGAAGCTCATCTGCAGATAGAGACGGGAAAAACGGTAGGCAAGATCGCAGTGAAGCTATAAGATTAGCAGTGAAGCTAGAAGGTTAAATGTCCGAATATTCAGTTGGGTATAAAAACAAGGTGTCAATCTTCGACACGTTGTTCTGATATTCGGGCTTCACTTTTAATTTCTCCCATGATGGATCATTTCCAAACGATTTCCAGTGCGCGTCACGGTCTGCCTTGTTTTCAAAAGTAGTCATGTACATCAGGTTGGGCATCCGGCTGCCAGAAATTACTTCTCCATAAAACATAGCATTGAAACCGAGGTTGTCGAATATAGCAACTTCACCTCCCTGGTTGAACATATCAACTTTGTTTTGGTATAACTTTTCTGTACCCCCTTCATAGCTACGAAGTTCATAGATCCTATCTTTTTTGGCTGCACCCAGTTTTGGAATATTGAACCTGGGATTTCCGTCAAAGGCAGTCAGCAGGATACTTTCAATCCTTTCATATGGCGTGGCAGTATGGATCGCATCCAGATAGCTTTTTCCTTCGCGCTGAAAAACTGCGTCTTTTTCTAGTTGCTGTTCTAACTTATGGAATTGGGCTGAAGATTTGAAGGGAATGAAAACGTAAACCAGCTTTTCGTCAGGTTTTGCTATTTTGCTGTCGGTGTTGAGGCCATCGATAAGTTTAAAAACACCTACTTTGGCAATTCCGGCACGGTGTAGTGCAGGTAGGTAGGCCGACTGTAAAAAATCATCGACCTGCTTTTCCTGTGCAGCACTTTTTAAATGGTAGATCTTGATCTGATAAAAATCTCTTGCTGCAGGTTTATTGGCAAAAAGAAGGCTAACCGGCAGGATTAAAAAGGCGGCTAAAAGAAGGGAAATTCTATGCATGTTGATTTTCTATGATTTCTTTAATTTGAATAAGACGGTCGTAAAAGCATTCAAATGGCCTTACATTACCGTTGATTTTTAGAACTGTTAGATGGGTTTGTATGCAATGTGCCACATCATTTACGATGGTTCCTGCATTAAGTTCCAATGAATTGGGTAGATCTATTCCTGAAAAATAGGCTTCAAGTTCTTCAATTGTCATACACAAATATAGGATTAATTGTCATGCAGGGATTACTTGGTATTAATTTAAAGTTAGCTTAAAATTTGCACATTTCTGCGCTGCGATTAGAAAGCCTTTACAAAGTGCTGACAGGTTTAATCGGTATAAAAAACGGGTATCTGATGATTTTATACTAAATTTGCCACACATACCTAATAGATGGATACTACTTCAAAACTTGCTTTAATCTTAAACGATACTGATGTGTCGGCCGAACTAAAGGCAATCGCGCTAAAAGTTCAACATCAGGAAAGAATCACCTATGATGAAGGCGTTTACCTTTATAAAAACGCGGAATTGGGTTATCTTGGCGTTCTGGCCAACTACATCAGGGAGCAAAAGCATGGGGACAATACCTACTTCAACCGTAATTTTCATATTGAGCCAACCAATGTTTGCGTATATGATTGTAAATTTTGCTCTTATTCCCGCCTGATCAAAGAGCGTGAGGAAGGTTGGGAAATGAGTGTTGATGGAATGATGGAGGTTTTGAAGAAGTACGACAAAGAGCCGGTAACTGAAGTACACATTACCGGTGGCGTAGTGCCTAAGCAGAACCTGGATTTTTACAGTGACTTTTTCAGGCGTGCAAAAGCACATCGGCCTGATCTACATATCAAAGCGCTAACGCCGGTAGAGTATTATTACATTTTCAAAAAAGCAAAACTTAGCCATTATGATGGGATGAAGTATTTGCAGGAAGCTGGCCTGGATTCTATGCCGGGTGGTGGTGCAGAGATCTTTCATCCGGAGATCCGGGAGAAGATTGCGCATGACAAATGTAATGCTGAACAATGGTTGGACATTCATGAGCAAGCGCATAAGCTTGGTATGAAGACAAATGCAACCATGCTTTATGGTCATATTGAGGAGTTTTGGCATCGGGTAGACCATATGGAACGTCTGCGTCAGCAGCAGGATAAGACCGGCGGCTTCCAAGCTTTTATCCCGCTTAAATTCAGGAATCAAAATAACCAGATGGACCATGTGCCTGAGGTCTCAGTGATTGAAGATCTAAGAAATTATGCCATTGCCCGTATCTACCTCGATAATTTTGATCACATCAAAGCGTATTGGGCAATGATCAGCAGACAAACCGCCCAGCTATCTTTAAACTTTGGGGTGGATGATATTGACGGAACTTTGGATGATACCACAAAAATATATTCTATGGCAGGGGCTGAAGAGCAACATCCGGCCATGAATACCCAGGAACTGGTTAACCTGATTAAACAGGTAAATCGCAAGCCAATAGAAAGGGATACGTTATATCGTGTGGTTACCGATTATAGCGATGTTGTTTTTGAAGATGAATTGAAACCTCAATATTATAAGTTGCCCGTAATTAATTAGCATGGATAAGGAAATATATATCATCAGACATGGTGAAACGGATTTAAATGCTGCTGGCATTGTGCAGGGACGCGGCATCAACAGCGATCTGAACGATGTAGGACGCGGACAAGGCGCAGCATTCTATCAACGCTACAAAGCAGTTCCTTTTGATAAGCTATATACCTCTTCCTTAAAG
>JAPSHM010000373.1 GCA_031179845.1 Pedobacter sp. | reverse complement strand
ATAATAATTGTTTGATGTTTGGAGTTATTTCTAAGTAGCATAGAACGTCCCCCAGGCAGACCTCCATCGTGCTTAACAATTTCTCCTTTTGATGTGTCTTGTTTAATGATCCATCCTAATCCATATCGTTGCACATTGTCTTTTCCATTACTGAGCTTAACTGGTGTAAATGCCTCCTTTAACGTGGCATCACTAAGTAAGCTACCGTTAGAAAGCGCCTGATCATAGCTAAACAAATCATGTGTAGTACTTATAATATCGCCATGTCCTTCAAAGTTGAAACTGTAAATAGATCTATATTGAGCCGCAGTATCAGCCCATTCCCGTTCGTTGGTATATAGGTTTTTGAGGGCGTACCTTTTAGATAGATGTTTATCTTTCCGGTTAAAAAACGTTGATAAGGATGTGCTTTTCATCCCAGCTGGAATGAAGATGTGTTTTTTAAGGTAGTATTCATAGGACAAACCTGAAGTTTTTTCTATGATTAGCGCAAGGATATTGTAATTCAGGTTATTGTAGGAAAAGTTTTCACCTGGTTTAAAAATCAACGGAGCTTTTTTTGAAATGCAGGCAGAGATAATATCCTCATTGGTAAAAACAGTATCGGGGTTTTTTGGTATAAGTGAATAGAACAGTGTATCGTAAATTGGCAAGCCTGAAGTGTGCGATAGAAGCTGTCTGATTGTTACTTCAGGGTATGGGAAATCAGGTAAATATTTTGATGCTGGATCTGATAGACTGACTTTTCCATTTTCCCTCAGTTGTAAAATCGCTGTTGAGGTAAATGTTTTTGTAATAGAGGCTATTGGAAAAGAAGATTCGTTATTATTTTTTCTTTTATTGGAGAAATCGGCATAGCCGAAAGATTTTTCATATAGTACATTCCCATTTTCTGCTATTAAAACGCCACCATTAAACTGTCCGATCTCCGATAAAGTGGAAAAGTACTTGTCTAAATTGATTCGTTTGCTTTGAGCCAATACATTCGATGCTGCAATGGAAAACAGAATGAGTAGTCTTATTCTCTGGTTCATGTATACTTTCTATGAATTTGAATTACTAGTGATATTATCTATTAGACGCATTTATATATTGAACGTTGCAGAAAATAACCATTTTTGTGGTTTGGTTCGGAATTCAAGAATTATACAATAAAATAAATGCTAAAACGGAACAAATGAATTTGTTCCGGAAAGCGAAAATTGAGCTTATTTATGATCCGTAAGCTAAAAGATATCCTTCATATTCCAGCGGAAGTGCTTATTCAAGCTTACTCATGCCTAATACCTAGCTTATTGCAACTACTGCTCAAGTACTACTTACCTACTACTCTGATACTACTCTGCTACTACGTTTGCAGTACCAGAGCAGTACACAAGCAGTAATGGACCAGTAGCATTGCAGCAGTTGCTATGAGTTATGCTAACTCTGCGCAGCTTTTCTATTGATCAATATTATAGCAAATAATATAAAGCAGATCCCGCCCCATTGAATCAAAGCAACCGATTCATGAAGGATAATGACAGCAGAAATGATAGATACAGGGATTTCGAGACTTGCAAAGATATTCCCCATCGAAATGCCAACTTGAGGGATGCCTTTGGTAAAAAGCAGTGGCGGCAAAATGGTCCCAAATACCGCGATCACTATTCCCCAATAAAGGCTGTTTAAACTCAATTCCTGAATGATTTGGACACTCCAAAACAGCATTATAAACAATAGACCTCCTAAGACTAAAAATTTGCTCCGTACATGACTGGGTACATTTGTAGCTATTGAGCTTGATGCAAAGATAGATAGGGCGTAGGAAGCACCTGCCCCCAGACCTAAAAGTAGTCCCTTTATGCTGAGGTCAAGCTTTGCATCAAAAATGTTGGTTGCCAGCAAAGTTCCAATCAAAACGATAATTACACCTAATATTTTAGCCCTATTTGGCCTTTTTTTATGGACCACGATCTCGAGCAAAAGGCTGATCCAAATAGATTGCATGAGCAGAATTATCCCCACAGAAACCGGGACATATTGAATGGATAGATAGTAAAGTGTAGTCGTAAGCCCGAGTGAAGTCCCCCAGAGAATTAGCTTTGATTTCGACTTAAATGGCACCTTCTTAGTTTCTTCGGGAGAGGTTTTTCTCCATACTAGTTCCAGGCCCAACAAAAAAACGAACCCGATAAAATATTGCCAGAAGGTAAGTGCACTGGTTCCTATACCCAGTTGGTTGGCATATTTAACAATGGTAGCCAATAAACCATAACTAGCCGCTCCTATGAGCACATATGCAACCGCTCTATATTTCTTCATCTTCCTACTTTTCTAATCGGAGACAAAGATGAGGTATTAAAATTTGAGAAACGTTTACATATGTTGATGGATTAAGAATTTACTATGGATAAAATTGATATTTTTATCGATGCAGTCTCTAAATTATTCTCGCAATGATGTTTAATGTTAATATGATAAAGTCAACATGTGCACTTGTTTTCCTGTTATTGATGGGGCAAGATATACATGCCAGATTAATAAAGGATTCCATAACTGTTCGGTTGAATATCGTAACAGACAACCGAAATTATTACGAATCGCAGAAGAAGCAGGAAATTCTTAATCTAAAAAAAATAGTGCGCCTCGGGGATTTGAATCCAGTTCAACAATTCAAAATCAACCTTAAACTTTATGAAGCGTATAAAAAATACAAGGTAGACTCGGCTGTCTTCTATGTTTTGGAAAATAAGAAGATCGCGGATGACCTGAGTGATCAAGCATTGCAAAACCAAACCAATGTTCAATTGGCGACGCTATACTCTACAAAAGGATTGTATATTGAATCCAAAGCACTATTGGATCGTATAGACAGGAGCAGCCTTTCGAAAGAATTACTTCCTGATTACTATGAATCCTATATTGCTTTTTGTAGTCATTATGGTCAAAGCAATAATGATTACACTTACTATCAGAAGAGCGAGCAATACCGGGATTCACTTCTTTCGGTTTTACCTACTACTTCTTTGAAATACCTGATTAGTAAAGCGACAAAAACACTGTATTCGGGAGAAAGGGATAAAGCGGAAACTGAACTCCTATCGCTTTTAGACCGAACTTCAGATAAAGATCCTGATCGGGCATTGATCGCTTATCTCCTCGGGAT
>JAPSHM010000372.1 GCA_031179845.1 Pedobacter sp. | reverse complement strand
GGCTATAAGATTGGAAAAACACTATCCGACTTCGGATCTGTTTCACGAGGTGTATGTAAAACAAATGAAGAGGGCTACCTTGTTGAAATTACAGAACGTACGCAAGTCTATAAAAAAGGTGATGCTATTGTCTACGAAGAGAATGGTGTTGAATACCCATTAGAATATGATACACCTGTTTCTATGAACTTCTGGGGATTCACTCCAGCGGTATTTAAATTGACAGAAGATCTTTTCAAAGAATTTGCACTAGCTAATAAAGATAAACCTAAAGCAGAATTTTTTATTCCTTTAATCGGCGAAAATCTGGTTAAAAACGACCTGGCAAAATTCAAAGTAATTCCAACTGATAGTCAATGGTTTGGAGTTACCTATAAAGAAGACAAGCCATTTGTTCAAAACAGTATTAATGAGCTTGTTAAAAACGGAACCTATCCAGAAAGTCTTTGGAAATAAATTAGCAGATAAATAGAAAAGGCCTGATCAAATGATCAGGCCTTTTCTATTTATGAATATCGAAGACTACTTTTTGTCATCCTTCACCTCTTCGAAATCTACATCGGTAACGTTATCGCCACTGTCAGCAGCTTGAGCACCACCTTGAGCATTGAAATCTCCCTCTGGTTGAGCGCCACCTTCCTGACCACCTTTATACATTTCTTCAGATGCAGCATTCCATGCATTCTGTAATTCTTCCTGAGCGGAGTCGATTTGAGCAAAATCTCTCGAAGCATGAGCTTCTTTAAGTTTTTTCAAACCTTCTTCGATAGGTGCTTTTTTATCAGCAGAAAGCTTGTCACCAAACTCTTTCAATTGCTTCTCTGTTGAAAAGATCAATGCATCAGCACTGTTAATTTTCTCTGCTTGTTCTTTAGCTGCTTTATCTGCATCTGCATTTTGCTCAGCTTCTTCCTTCATCCTTTTGATCTCTTCTTCAGTTAAACCAGAAGATGCCTCGATACGGATTTTTTGTTCTTTACCAGTAGCTTTGTCTTTAGCACTAACATGCAAAATACCGTTAGCATCAATATCAAACGCTACCTCAACCTGAGGAACACCACGCGGCGCTGGCGGAATACCATCTAGTATGAAACGGCCAATTGTACGGTTTTGAGCAGCCATAGGACGCTCACCCTGTAAAATATGAATTTCAACCGAAGGCTGATTATCAGCTGCAGTAGAAAACGTTTCAGCTTTCTTAGATGGAATAGTAGTATTGGCTTCAATTAACTTAGTCATTACTCCTCCCATGGTCTCAATACCTAATGAAAGTGGAGTAACATCTAATAACAATACATCTTTAACCTCTCCTGTTAGAACGCCACCTTGTATTGCAGCACCAATAGCAACAACCTCATCCGGGTTTACACCTTTCGATGGCTCTTTACCAAAGAAAGCTTTTACCGCCTCTTGGATCGCTGGAATACGCGTAGAACCACCAACTAGAATGATCTCATCAATATCACTTGTTTTTAAACCGGCATTCTTCAATGCAGATTTACAAGGATCAATTGTACGTTTGATCAAATCGCTGGCCAATTGCTCAAATTTAGCACGCGTCAAAGTTCTTACAAGGTGTTTAGGCCCTGTAGCATCCGCAGTAATATAAGGAAGATTGATCTCTGAAGACGTTGTGCTTGAAAGTTCGATCTTAGCTTTTTCAGCAGCTTCTTTCAAACGTTGCAATGCCATTGGATCCTGGTGAAGGTCCATGCCGTTCTCAATTTTAAATTCAGCAGCCAACCACTCAATAATGATATGGTCAAAATCATCACCACCTAAATGTGTATCACCGTCAGTAGATTTAACTTCAAATACTCCATCACCCAATTCCAACACGGAAACATCATGAGTACCACCACCGCAGTCAAACACAACAATTTTCATGTCTCTGTGTGCTTTGTCCAAACCGTAAGCTAATGCCGCTGCAGTTGGCTCGTTAATGATACGCTTAACTGTTAAACCAGCAATTTCACCAGCTTCCTTCGTAGCTTGACGTTGTGCATCATTGAAGTAGGCAGGGACGGTAATAACCGCCTCAGTTACTTCATGACCAAGAAAATCTTCTGCAGTTTTCTTCATCTTTTGCAGAATCATCGCAGAAATCTCCTGAGGAGTATATTTACGGTCATCAATCTCTACTCGTGGGGTATTATTATCTCCCTTTACAACTTTATATGGAACCCTGCCTGCTTCTTTCGAAACTTCAGCAAAACTACTACCCATAAAACGTTTGATCGAAGAAATCGTTTTTGTCGGGTTGGTGATGGCCTGACGCTTAGCCGGCTCGCCAACTTTACGCTCGCCATTTTCTGCAAATGCAACAATGGATGGCGTAGTACGCTTCCCCTCACTGTTGGCTATAACTACAGGTTCGTTACCTTCCATTACGGCTACGCAAGAGTTCGTTGTTCCTAAGTCTATACCAATGATTTTTGACATGTTATTTATATCCTTTTATGTTATGAAATCTGTATTATTAATATCTGTTTAACAAGCAATGTGCCAATTGGGTTTTGGCAGAAAATGACCGCTGAAGAGAAAAAATAAGGATATTTATGGCGGAAACCAGTAATAAAAATGTGACAGTATGACAGAAATGCAGTCTCTACTGACCCAAATCTAATAACTTTTCTAAATGATGGCACCCAATTCCAAAGTACATCTTCGCTTGATTAATTTTCAAAAGAATCTCCTTTGTTTTTTGCTCCTGAATTTTCGACGGAGTGGGGTCATTAGAAGATTTAACCCCTACTATCATTATATTTTTAGGAGTATGGGCATCCGATATAAACTCAAAAACTTTAGTTTTATATCCATAGTACTCCAAAATCAATGCACGTATTCCATCAGTAACCATCTCCGCCTGGCGTTCCATGAAAATGCCATGTCTTGTCAGGAAAGAAAGATCATTGATCGCCTTGTGTTGCTCCATTTCCCTTCTTATCTGCTTATGACAACAAGGTGCAACCACGATTAATTTAGCCTCAGCAGATACTCCTTTGTAAATTGCCTCGTCAGTTGCCGTATCACAGGCATGAAGTGCAATCAATAAATCAATCTGATCTACATCGTATTTCTCAATTGAGCCCTGGACAAAATCCAGTTGATCAAACTTAGAATTTACTGCAATGCGCTTACATAAACTTACTA
>JAPSHM010000109.1 GCA_031179845.1 Pedobacter sp. | reverse complement strand
GCTGCGGCTCTTCAATATCAATGATCTGCGTTTTTGACACACCGGGAGTAATTGCGATAGCCTTCATAAGTCTTTTTTAGATAATAGCACCTAATAGGCAACAAAAACAAGTTCATTTTGTTCTGTTCGTCGTCCTCAGGACGACTATTTGCTAATGCTTTTCAACATCTCCTTAACAGCAACTTCGATTTGTGTGTCTGACCCACTTAAGTAGTCTTCATACTTAACGGGTACCCTGATGTCCGGTTCAACCTGTAGATTTTCCGTAACCAAATTTTCAATTCCTATCGTTCCGATCATTGGTATACCAAAAATCAAGGTTGGATCCATCTGACGTTCCCACCATACTGCGGTTCCGGTTCCGGCAACCGGCATGCCGATCAGTTTACCTCCGCCGTTGTGTTTGTAAATATACGGGAAGATAAAGGCGTCGCTATAATTCGCCTCGTTCATGACCACACAGCTGGGTTTATACCACCTGCTAATGGGTTCACCTCCTTTTAAACGGTCGCCCTGAGCCGAGAATTCTAAATATTTTTTTCCAGATAAGAAGGTGTTTAAGTCGTCATGCAACCATCCCCCACCATTAAAACGTGTATCGACGATCAGTGCTTCTTTATCCAGGTTTTTGCCCATAACTACGTTGAAAGTCTCCCTGAAACTTGCGTCATTCATACTTTCAACATGGACGTAACCAACTTTTCCACCACTTAATTTTTCTACCATGAGCTCCATTTTTTTGACCCATCTGTTATACATCAGGTTGTTCTCGTCCGACACTCCAATTGGTCTGATCGTTTCCGTCCATTTGGTTTTGCTGGTCGCATCATAAAAGGACAGTAGGGTGTTCTTACCTTTTTTATTGTTGAGGTATTTTGCCCAGTCGATTTCCGAGGTAATTAGTTCATTGTCGATAGCTGTTAAAATATGACCTGGCTTAACCTTGTTTTTGTTAGTAGATAGTGGACCGCCCGCTATGATCTCAGTAACTTCTAATCCATTACCCGGTCTTGTTTCGTCAAATAACAAGCCCAGTCTGGCGGTCTCCACTGCGTTTTTAATGGAAGGCGAATAGCGCCCACCAGTGTGCGAGGCATTTAATTCTCCAAGGATTTCACTTAATAATTCCTGAAAATCAAAGTTGTTGTTTACATGAGGAAGGAAGCGTTCGTAGGTTTCCTTGTACATCGTCCAGTTTACTCCGTGTAATTTTGGATCGTAGAACTTCGCTTTAACTTGTCGCCAGGCGTGATTGAAGATATACTCCCTTTCAGCTGCGGCATCGATAGTCATGTCGGCACTAATTCCAATTGGGCTGATCTTGCCGTTCTCACTTTCAACTTTAACTAAATTTCCCTTATTTATAACAAACAAAAATTTGCCGTCCTTACTCATCTCCACACCACTCGGACTACCTGAAAGTTTGGCTAGTATTTTAGTTTCTTTGCTCCGTGTATTCGTAACCCAAATGTCATACCCGCTTTCAAAGGAAGCCAGGTAATATAGTTTGGTTGCATCTGCATTTAATGTGTAGCCACCAAGCGCACTGCTGTTGATGGTTAGCCTCACCCTTCTGTTTTCCAGGTTACTGAAGTCGGGAACGAATCCTTTCTTACTGGTGTCTTGCTTAACACTTTTCTTCGGCGCTTTGAGGCTGTCTTTCGATGCTGACCGCTCCCGCTCTTCTCTTTCAGTCAGCAGATCAAAATCTGCTTTTGTCATGCTTGCACGGTCGTACGCTTCCTGATCTAAAAAAACACCGAAAATATCCGACTCGCTATTACCTTGGTTGGCCAGTGACTTTTTCCCGTACAGGCCACTTGCCCAAGTAATCATTTTGCCATTTAGCGCCCATTTTCCGGAGACTTCACCAAAGCCACTATTTACAGGATATATTGCTTCTCCTGTACCGTCTGCCTTGATTATTGCGAGATTGGCGCGGATCAGGCTGCCTTTTTGATCGTCAGTAAGTATATATTTCCCGTCCGGACTCCAGTTGAAGGTCCAGTCGCCATCACTGTAAGAATGATTATGGCCTTTAGGCAATACAGTGCGACTGGTTTTAGTTTTTAAGTTGAAAATGCAAAGGGTGTTACGATCTTCAACGTAAGCAATTTCTTTCCCGTCAGGAGATACCTCCGGTTGATACTGCTCTGCTACGCCATGAATGATCGGTTCATCCCGGATTACAGTTGCCGCAAAAAAATACGGTTCATCTTTTTGTACAATGATACTCCTGTAAATGTCCCAGCTGCTGTCGCGCTCGGACGAATAATACAGTGATTTGCCGTCTGGCGACCAGGTTACCATCCGCTCTTGTTGAGGGGTATTTGTAATTTGTTTGATCTGTCCGTTTTCAACACTGGTTACGAATACTTCACCGCGATTGATAAAAGCAATTTCTTTTCCATTTGGACTTAGTGAGAATTCACTTACATTACCAGTTACAGGTTCTATTCTTGTCTGATGTACTCCGCCGTCGTTGGAAATGCGAACATTTAGTTTTTTAGGCTGTCCATCTTTTAAAGTATAAATTTCACCATTTTGGGAGAAGCAAAGTGTTTGATCATTTGCTGCGGTTAAGTGCCTTACCGGATCATGTTGAAAGTTCGTTAGTTGGAGGTAATTCGCCTGTCCGGCAACTGGCATTTGAAACAGGTTTTGATTGCCATTCTTTTCACTCAGGAAATATATGTTCTTGCCATCCTCGCTGAAGATTGGATTACGATCTTCGCCTTCAAAAGTAGAGACCTGTCGGTATGTTTTCGCTTTAATATCAAAAATCCAAATGTCCCTCGTAACGGATGAAGTATGGTGTTTTCTCCAACTGTCCTCGTAGCCTTTTTTATCTTCAAAGACCAATAGGTTACCATCTTTGCTGTAACGGGCGTTCTCAATGCCGGCTGCACTAACCAATACTGGCTTGCCGCCTGTCACATTTACCTGGTATAGGTTTTGGAAGATTCTGGGACTATGAAACCGCGCACTTTCGGCAGTACCGTTTCTGGAGCTTCCAAATAGTACGTTCTTATTATCAGGACTGAAGTCGTAGGGATAATCATTGGCGCTGTTTTGCGTTAATTGAACCGGCGGGCCTCCGGCTGTTGGAACAAGAAACACATCAAAGTTGCCATTTCGGTTGCTGGAAAATGCAATTGATTTACTGTCATTACTCCAAACGGGCATCATATCATGTGCCTCATTCAAGGTTAAGGGAACAGCTTGTCCGCCTGAACTACTCACCAGGTAGATATCACCTTTGTAACCAAATGCGATTTGTTTTCCATCGGGAGAGATGGCCGGATATCTTAGCCATAGAGGGGTAACTTGCGCATGAAGAGTGATTGCTGCAAACAACAAGCATGCAGTTAGATAAAAAGTTTTCATTTTAATAAGTTCAGTTGTTTCAATAAAGATGCATATCTCTTTCAAGATAGATAAACTTTTATTAAAGTTTGATGCAACTTTATTGCTACGTCATTAATACTTATTGCAATGAAACTATGCTAACAATCTAAGAAACAGAGCGCTATGTGATTACAGAAAATGAACTTATAAATGCGCCTATTGCAATGCTGTTTCAATCTTAGCTACGATTGCTGCATATTCTTCATCAGCAAGCGCTACTCTTAGAGGGTTCATTTCAAAGACACTTCCAAAACCGTATCCATCTTTATACTTGGGAACAATATGCATGTGTAGGTGTGATAGGGTATCAGCGTAGGCACCGTAATTGATCTTATCAGGGTTGAATACGGCAGCAAGTGCTTTTCCAACTTTCGCTACATCTCTCATGAAAGAACTTCGTTGTTCTTCGCTCAGCTCATGAAATTCAACGCTGTGGTCTTTATAGACCACATTACAGCGACCTGGATAAGATTGCTCTTTAAATAGAAACAATTCGGATACCTCCAATGTTCCGATCTTAATCATTAAACGATGTAATGTTTCATTGTTTTGGCAATACAGACACTCTGAAATTGGACTTGACATAATATGATGGTTGATTCTAGGGATATACAAATCTAAAAATATCGCGCATAGTTGGTGCGATTTTGAAAAAATATTTCAGGAAAGCATTTTACGCCAGTTCGTAATATATCAACAATCCACATTGATGTACAAAGATGTAGTTAATGAATTGCAAATAATATATATGCGTATGGAAGCACTAGTAGAACGAATCCGGGAGCAGCAAAAGATGGCTTGGAACAACTTTTCCCCGGGATGGAGAAAGTGGGATGATTTTACGATGAATTTTTTAAGGCCTATGGGCGACGCAATTGTCAAAAACCTTCAGCTAAAAGACACTGACCGTGTCCTTGATGTAGCGACTGGGACCGGGGAGCCTGGACTTACCATTGCGCGACTGGTCCCAAACGGGAGAGTGATCGGAATTGATCTGGCAGAGGAAATGCTGGCAATTGCCGAGGAACACGCCAGTTTGAAAGGATTAAGGAATTATGAAACGTTGAATGCTGACGTTTGCGAATTGCCGTTTGACGAGACTACATTTGATGCCATCTGTTGTCGGATGGGGTTTATGTTCTTTCCGGATATGCAGTTAGCTGCGAGTGAATTGTACAGGGTCTTGAAACCTGGCGGAAGACTTTCTACAGCAGTTTGGGACGAAGCGCAACATAACAATTGGGTAACTACAATCATGAGTGTCATACATAAACACATCCCGCCACCCATATCAGAACCAGGTGCGCCAGGCATGTTTCGTTGTGCAGAACCGGGGCTAATGGCTAATTTTCTTGAGCGAGCCGGTTTCAAGGATATCGGGACCGAGCAGATCAAGGGCAAGGTAGATTATCAGAGTTTTGATCGGTATTGGGAAATAATGTTAGATATTGGTGCACCAATAGTTGCTGCTTTAAGTAATGCTGATGAAAGTACGATAACAAAAATCAGGTCCGAGGTGGCGGAATTGTTCAGATCCAGGAATCAGGATGGGGAGTCAGCTCTGGATTACGCTGCGCTGGTTTTTACGGCAGTTAAATAGTCATTGAGATTTTAACTCATTTACGCTATTTTTACATTAAGATGTGTTACCATAAATCTGTAAAAATCAAAGGATCAGAGATCGCAAAGGCACTTCAAGCACCGTTTGAAGAGGCTAAACTTTTTGATCCGATGTTCCATGTAAATGGTTTTGCCCACCCGGACCTGCCGGTTTTGTCTATGGAATATGGGCGAGCTATCAACTTGTTCAGCTGGGGCCTCATTCCTTTTTGGGTTAAAGATTGGCCTTCGGCAGTTAAACTACGCAATCAAACACTTAATGCCAGAAGTGAGGAAGTATTCGAAAAAGCTTCATTCAGAGATGCAATAAAGGCGCGCCGATGCATTATCCCTGTTACAGGTTTTTACGAATGGAAACACATTGCAAAGGAAAAGATACCGTTTTATATCCATCCAAAGGAACAACCGTTATTCTACCTTGCCGGCATTTATTCAGTATGGACTGAACCTGTTTCTAGAAGACAATTGACCTCGTACAGTGTATTAACTGGAGCTGCTAACGAATTAATGACCGATATCCATAACAGCGCGAAGCGAATGCCATTAATGATTGATAAAAGGAACGTGGACGCCTGGATAGACCCAAACCTACCGAAAGGAGGGGTCATAGAGTTGATGCAGCCATGTGATGATACCGAAATGGCAGCGTATACGATTAGTAAGTCTATTAGTAACCCAAAGATTGATAGTAATGTTCCGGAGATTATACTACCTGTTGATTATGGGGTAACTGGAGGAAATTAACTGTTCATTCAGCTTAAATGTAGAAACCAATTGCCGAAACAAATGTTTTGCATGGTACTAACTGCTACTGATATGGAACCCGAAGGAATAAAAGAAGAAAACATTGTCAATGTAGACTATTCATTGTACGATACAGCCACCCAAACCATACAGCCAACGGTATATATTGATGGTGAGCAATACTGTTGCTTGTCTGGCTTAGATCCGCAAAGCGGGGTTTTGGGTTGCGGAGCCACGCCTCATGAAGCGATATTGGATTGGAGAGATGCTTTGGCAAAGGAAACAGATCATGAAGGTGAAGCGGATGAGTAAGAATGGATTCAAAACGTTTGATAAACATATTTTCAACTTTTAGGTCTTTTTTCTGCTGACTTTGCAAATCAGGGTAAACAAGCACCCAGACAGGACGACCTTATGGTGAAAGAACAGCAACAAATCTCAAAAGAAATGCCTGAGCACCTGGAACCAATGTTATGTACCTTGGTTAAGGATCCGATTGACAATCCAGACTACCTGTATGAACTGAAATGGGATGGTTACCGGATTATTGGACGCGTACAAAATGGGATTGTGCGCCTAAATTCCAGGAATGGCCTCGACTACACTAAAAAGTATCCGCTCGTTGCAGAAGGCTTGCTGGCATTGGGAGTAGATTTGCTAATTGATGGGGAAGTGGTAGTGCTCAATAAAAATGGAAAGCCGGATTTCGATGCTTTGCAATTGTATAATGGAGACGACAAACCAATTAAGTACTGCGTGTTTGACTTACTATGGTTGAACGGTGCCGATATAACTGCTCTGCCGCTCCATCAAAGAAAAGAACTGCTTAAAAAATTGATTTTAGAGAACGATGTGCTGGAATACAGTGCCTCGTTTCAAAATGGCAAGGAACTATATGAGCGGGTTCTGAAAGAAGATCTGGAAGGGATTGTGGCTAAAAACCGCATGTCGCCATATTTACCTGGTACCCGCGGACCTGCCTGGCTTAAAATTCCAACGCGAAAACAGCAGGAATTTGTGATCGGTGGCTGGGCAGAGTCGGATAAATCAAGGTCCTTTCGGTCGCTGCTGTTCGGTGCATATGAGCAGGGTGCGCTGCAATGGATCGGTCGCTCGGGTGGTGGTTATAAGCAAGCTGATATGCCGGAAATTCTGAAGCAGCTTGAAGCACTAGAAACAAATAAATCTCCCTTTCAAAATAAGGTACTGGATACCAAAGGGGCAAAGATCCATTGGGTAATGCCAAGACTTGTTGCGAACTTCGAATTTTCAACATGGACAAAATCAGGGCGAATTCGAAAGCCAGCGATCTTCCTGGGTTTTCGTTCAGATAAGGATCCTAAAGATGTGGTCCGCGAAGTTCCACTTGAGGCCGCCGAAATTGAAAAGCAGTTAACGTTTTCACAAAATGCACCGGGGGCCGATGCACCAGCTGCTTCTCTTGAATCTTACCACCGAAAACGGGATTTGAACGTTACGCCCGAGCCGGGAGGAGGAAGTCCGAATGCTGATGCACTGATTTTTGTGGTGCAAAAACATAAAGCGACCCATCTGCATTATGATTTCCGACTGGAAATGCGGGGCGTATTGAAAAGTTGGGCAGTTCCGAAGGGGCCTTCCATGAACCCGGAAGACCATCGGCTCGCCATGGAAGTGGAAGATCATCCTTTTGATTACAAGGACTTTGAAGGCGTAATACCTGAAGGTGAATATGGCGGAGGAACAGTGATCATTTGGGATCAGGGTACGTATGAACCTGCTGAAAAGATTGTAGGTAAACAAGAGCAGGAACGCTGGCTGCTTTCACATTACCACAAAAACAGTTTGAGCATCATGCTGCGGGGCAACAAACTAAAAGGTAAGTTTAACCTGGTTAAAACACGTGGGAAGGGAGAAAACAGTTGGCTGTTAACGAAAGCGAAAGATGGGGAGGCATTAAACACCAACATCACATTAAGGGATACTTCCGTTGTGTCCGGGAAAACAATATTGGAAGTAGCTTTAAGTAAGCAACCGAAAATATGGCATAGTAACCGCAAGGAAGAACAAACTCCACCGGCTGCTCAAGTGGCTGAAGTAAAAGCCACTCCGCATGATGAATCAGGCCAATCACTGCACAAATCAATTGGAGAACTGTTCGATAATCCTACAAAAGTAAACGAAAAAAGCAACTGGAATAAGGTGTTCCAGGAAAAAATAAAATCAGAGGGGACCATTGAGGTTGCCGGCCAAAAGCTGGTATTAACCAACATCGAAAAAAAATTATGGAAGACGGTAAATAAAGCGGCATTGATCAGCTATTACGACAGTGTTTCGGAATTTATCCTGCCTTACCTGGCTGAAAGGCCAATGTCGTTACACATCAAGAATATTTCCGCTGCTGCACCAGGGTTTTATATCAAAGACATGGAGGGTTTTGCTCCCGACTTTGTCGATCTTTTTCCGACCCCCCGTAAGCATAAGGTCGAAGGAAAACGAGACGTAATTGATTATGCCGTTTGCAACAATCTTCCTGCGTTGCTTTGGACGGTTAACCTTGGATGTATTGACCTAAACCCATGGAATTCACGTGTTCCTAATCCGCAGAAGCCGGATTACATCGTTATCGACCTTGATCCATCAGATGAAGACTTTAAAAAAGCAGTGAAGACTGCACAAGCTGCCAAGGGGTATTTTGATGAGCAGGGTCTGGAAGCTTTTGTTAAAACTTCTGGCAAAACAGGAATTCATATTTTAATCCCCTGCTCGGGTTTTGTCTTTCCTGAGGCGAGACTGATCGCAGAGCGGATCTGTGCAGCTATTCAACAACGCGTCCCAAAGATCAGCACTCTTGAAGTGTCAGTTGATCAACGCGGCAACAAGCTCTTTGTTGATTTTAGTCAGAACGATGAAACGGATACAGTAGCATCGGCCTATTCGGTCAGACCCGGTAAGCAGCCCGCTGTTTCTACGCCCATCGATTGGGAGGAACTCAGTTTGAAAATGAAGCCGGTAGATTTCACCATGGAGACCGTCATCGCCAGGCTTCGGGAAAAGGGCGACTTGTGGAATAAATTGCCGGATGAAAAGGTTCAACTCAGGAACAACCATTCGCTCAAAAATATATTGTTATGAAAATTGCTACCTATAACGTCAACGGGATCATTGGAAGGTTGCAGCTGCTGCTGCGCTGGCTGGAAGAGGCACAACCAGATGTGGTGTGTTTGCAGGAGCTGAAAGCGGAAACGGTACGTTTTCCGAAAGAAGCGCTTGCGCAGGCGGGCTACCAGGCGATATGGCGTGGCGAAAAAAGCTGGAACGGAGTGGCGATCCTGTCCAAAACCGAAATTAGGGAATTGCGCAATGACCTGCCTGGCGAGGATGAATCCTATCTTCACAGCCGATATATAGAAGGCTTTACCAATAATATGGTAATTGGCTGCGTTTACCTACCCAACGGAAACCCCTGTCCGGGTCCAAAATTTGAGTATAAATTGAGGTGGTTCGCTCGGTTAGCTGCACACGCGCAAACATTATTGGAAACCGGATTACCTGTGATGCTGGTTGGCGATTTCAATGTCATGCCAACGGAATTGGATGTTTATAAACCGGAGAAGTATATCAAAGATGCTTTATTCAGAGTAGAGATTAGAACGGCTTTTCATGAATTGGTAGCTCAGGGTTGGACTGATGCACTGCGGAAATTGTATCCCACGGATCGAATATATACTTTTTGGGATTATTTCCGAAACGCATTTGCAAGGGATGCAGGACTCCGGATTGACCATTTTCTCCTTAATCCGGCTGTCAGTAAACGGCTGGTTTCGGCAGGTGTCGACAAACACGTACGCGGATGGGAGAAATCCAGTGATCATGCGCCGGTTTGGATTGAACTTGTTGAAACAGAAGAACAAAAACTTGAAAAGGCGCAGGAGGAAGACGAGCCTGCCAGAATTGTCGGCCTGCTGCAAACCGATACTCCTGTGGCAAATGGTAAGGGCAAGGTTAAAAATTCGACTGAACCAAATTTAAGTGAAACTGTCAAAGCCTTAATTGATTCAGCTCCCGAGGCGGAAATCCCTAGAAATTTGAAGCCAATGAAAGCCACTCTGATAGACCAACCCTTTCATCGTGCAGGTTGGTTTTACGAAATAAAATGGGATGGATATAGGGCATTGGCAATGGTCAATCAGAAAAATGTAGCGCTGGTATCGAGAAATAATTTGGTGTTTGATCAATTTTCACCGATTAATAACTTGCTGGCAAGCTGGAACATGGATGTGGTTTTGGACGGTGAAATTGTGACTTTGGACGAGATCGGAATGGCCAATTTCGGATCCATCCAAAATTGGCGTAGCGAGAAAAATCTGACATTAGCCTATTATGTCTTTGATCTGCTCTGGTATAAAGGCAAGTTGCTCACGGGTCTGACTTTGCAGGAAAGACGGAGCATATTAGAGGAAGTACTGCCAAAGGGACACGAACTGGTAAGACTTAGCCATGTGTTTGAGGTAAATGGTGAAACATTCTATGAAGAGGCAAAAAAAATGAAACTGGAAGGCATTATTGCCAAGCGCATGGATAGTACTTATACCAGTGATGCACGATCAAGAGAATGGCTAAAGATAAAAGCAAAGCTCAGCCAGGAGGTCGTAATTGCTGGATACACCCGAAATGAAAACACAGCGCAAAGTTTTAGTGCCCTGACTCTGGGTGTTTATGATGATTCCGGGACGCTTCGGTATATTGGTAAGGTGGGCACTGGTTTCAACGACCGCGATCAAAAGGCATTGCTGAAAATCTTTGCTCCATTGGTAAGTAGTATTTGCCCTTTCGATGTGGAGCCGGATGTAGATGAGCCTTCACGGTTTCGGCCCAAAAGGCTGGGCGCGAAGCCCACATGGCTTAAGCCCGAGCTGGTCTGTGAAATCGAATTTGCAGAGCTTACCAGCGATGGGAAAGTTCGTCAGGCCTCATTCAAAGGATTACGAACAGATAAAGATCCGAAAGATGTGGTGTTGGAGTTCGGCCTGAAGGATATCTCCGCTGAAAGTTCAAATGATTTAGAACCAGCGTCTACTGAACCGGTTCAAGAGCCGGAGGTCAGAGAAAAAGGCGTCAAAATTGAAATGCCAGTTGAGCCATTATTAACAGGGAAAAAAGAAGTTGTCGAGAAGTCAGTCGATGGCCGACTGATCAAATTCACCAACTTAAATAAATTGTATTGGCCAGAGGATGGCATTACCAAGAGAGATCTATTTAACTATTACGATCAGATTGCGCCCTTGATGGTTCCGTACCTAAAGGACCGGCCAATGTCTTTAAACCGGTTTCCAGGGGGAATCCACGGAAAAAGCTTTTACCAGAAGAATGTCCGAGAAATTGCTCCGTCCTGGGCACATACTATGCCTCACACCAATGAAAAGGGGGAGGAAAAAGAATATCTTGTAGGGTATGACCGCGCTACGCTGCTTTGGATGGCTACGTTGGGATGTATTGAAATTAATCCTTGGTTCAGTCGGGTACAGTCACCCGAAAACCCCGACTACTGTGTAATCGATCTCGATCCCGACCAAAATACTTTTGAGCAGGTGATTGAGGCGGCCCAGGTTACTAAATCTGTTTTGGATGGAATGGGTGTCATCTCATATCCTAAAACATCCGGTTCTACCGGTATTCATATTTATGTGCCTTTAGCTGCGAAGTATACTTACGACCAGTCGCAACTTTTTGCACAGTTAGTAGTTAAATTGGTGCACCGTGAATTACCACTGTATACAACCCTCGAAAGAATGATCGCCAACCGGAATGGGAAGATGTATTTGGATTATTTGCAGAATCGCCCTGGAGCGACTATTGCCGGAGTGTATTCCTTACGTCCCAAACCCGGTGCCACAGTTTCGATGCCGCTAACCTGGGATGAAGTTAAACCGGGACTTAGTATGCGTGACTTTACAATCCATAACGCGGTGGACAGACTCCAGGAAACCGGAGACCTTTTTTCAGGGGTTTTAGGTGAAGGTATCGATATGGCTGCCACGATTCAGCGTGCGCGAGA
>JAPSHM010000108.1:8087-11866 GCA_031179845.1 Pedobacter sp. | reverse complement strand
ACCTTTGCTTAATTGTGTTGAAAGCTTGGTTTGGTTACCATAATTAATAAACTACACAACCTATAAAAGTATGAAGACAAAGAAATGCAATACACTTACAATACTGATTTTAAACCTTCATGATAGGTAACATAGAGCGTTATCTTTGATTAACTAACAGATTTCATAAACTTGCGCGCCAAATCCGCGCTAAATGGAAACGAAACAAGCTAAACCCGAAAAATCAAAAAAGCTCCTAGTTTTCACTAGAAGCTTTCGATGTACTCGAGCATGGACTGAATTCGAAAAAGTTTTATGATGATTTGAAGAAAATAGCTGATTTGGAACAACTGTTTTCGAGTGAACCCCTTAGTAGAGATTTTAAGCTAAAATATAGGCGGAATCTGAAAAGAAAAAAAGATTAAAAAAGGCTTTTAATAAAGGAAATAACTTAAAATCTATTCTAAGAATAATTTGGTTTAAATCCGTTTTCATCTCTAGTAGGGTGTTTTTGATGTGTATAAAAATCAAATTTTATCTCTACTAGAGATATGCGAAAATGAACTTATCTCTAGTAGAGTATTTTGAATAAGTAGTCTTCATAACTATTGATTGTTAAAACCATATAAAGGGTCAGTACTTTCTTATAACCATTTATTTAGGCAGACACTTTTAATAAGGACTAGAAAAGATAACAAGCTTTTCATTAACCAATTCTGTTAATACTTTAGCTTCATAATCTTCGCCCACTAAACTATTTTCAGATAGTATTTTGAAACTCAGACTCTCTATATTCCGTCCATGAAAACAACAACTCTTTACACGTGCCCAAAAAGCTGATGGATTATACCATACCAGTTCTGCATCAAGCCTTTTTCCGTTTACCCGTTCAACAATTGGTTTGGTATATGTTTTTTTAAATGTCCATTCATTTAAGTAACCAACCCCATTACTATCAACCACTAAAATATTTTCTTCAACATTGGAGCGGACTAAATTAATTTCACCAACATAATTATTTGGAACAATTATTTTCAATGTCGGCGAGTACAATTGATAACGAAAAATCAAAAGGGAGATTGTTGTTATAATCGCAAATAGAGTCAAGAATGAGGTGAATTTAAATATTAATTTCAAGATGCTAGCCAATACCAAACACCCCATCAAAATACCTACTAGTAACATTCCGCCTAAAAAAAGTCCCGATAAAATCATCCCTCCTGGAACGTAATTCAATTTTATGATCACGGTAAACAGAAGTAACAATGATGTAGTTCCAAATAAGATTTTAAGTTTATTATCAATCGTCATACTGAGCAACTAGCTATTTGAACCATACAATTCATTCAAATCTAACTGACTATAACCTTTGACAACCTTCAAAACTAAATCTACTACAATAACGATATAGACATCCTTATGCAAGGTTGGCAGAAGAACATGATCAAAAGTTAATGTATCATTCCTATAAACATATTTAATCGGCTTTTCCTGGCAAACTTTATCATCTACAATAGTCATGGCATTAAGTTGACCTACAAAAGGCCAGATGTCTGCAGCTTCTTCTGTGTTTTCAGTTACATTATCATTTGTTTACCAAATGTATTCTTAAATTCTTCTTTTGTAAGTTCTTCAATCATTCCATTATAACCACCTTCTAATAGAATTCAATGGTTATTACTAATATAGATATTGTACATTTATTAATTCATAATAATACAATGAATACACATCTAATCTTATCAGTACACATACTACGGCTAAATTATTTGCTTAATTTTAATTGAATTTACTTACTTACAGACTGTAATGGGAGAAATAAAGCAAATAGAATTTTCGAAACTAAGACATGCCTACATTGCTGTAAAAATTTTTATTGAAAACGAATCAGGTGATGATCTAGGATCACTCAAAACAAAAATTGCAAATGACTTAGGATTAACAGGCGATGATAACTATTTTATGCTAACTAAATTTATTGATAAGTTTGAATTAGAATATTCTGATTTTGAATACGATAGCCATTTTTATTCTGAAGGCGAATTGTATGATTCATCAGCCGCGCTTTATAATCTACTAGTTGTATCAGTTTGGCTCCCTCTCAAAACAATAGAATTGTTAACCTTGAATATGATTCATATTCCTAAGCCATCTTTCTATCAACCTGCGAGGCAAGTTTCAGACATGACCTTTAGGGATTTATTAACATGGTATATTGAAGGAAAATATATCCCTGAGGGAAATGTAAAATATGCGATTAAGAATCGTTGAAGAAGACTATCTCTACACGTCGATACAAATAAGAAGATCTAAGTTATGCTCCTATTAAATAAAAAGAATATTTCATCCCTAATAACAGCCACAATACTATCTGGAATATTTCTTTGGACAGTATTAACGCCTCCAAGTCTTTTCAACTTTTTACCCTATCAAATACATCAAGCAATGAAATCGGATGCAATATCTGAACAGCTATTCATTGAATTATTTGACATTTTTTCAGCAATCATTATTTTCACTTTAAGCTATATTCTTGCAAGAAACTACTTTACAACATTTGGATATTTCTCAGTAAAAACACAAGATAAGGATTTATAATGTATGCTACAGGCGTTGGCTCTGGCATTGAATCCAATCAAGGGATGCACAACATCGGCTACTATGGTACTTTTTTGACATTATATAAAATTTACATAAATCAAGGCTGCTAGGAAAAGGCTTAAAATCAAAAAGCTCCTAGTTTTCACTAGAAGCTTTTGATGTACCCCGGAAGGGACTCGAACCCCTGACCCTCGGTTTAGAAAACCGACGCTCTATCCAGCTGAGCTACCGAGGCATTTCCCTTTTAGGAGCCGCAAAGATAGAGTTTAGGAAGTAAACACGCAAATCTATTTGCAACTTTCCTTGTAAATAACACACAATTTAGATCGCAATTTTTCTTTGTGGAAACGCCTGAACATGGCTCAGTATTAAATTCAAAATGTAATCATCAGAAGGATAAGGCTGTAACACCGACTTCAGCATTTCCCTGCCCTCTACATCGGTATGTTGTGAAATATAACCCATGCCATAAAATTTGCCCTGTTCAACCAAAAGACAGCTTTGTTCGTCCTCATTTCTACCTTCACCCAGCACTGCAAACGTTGGAAGTATAGATTTTAGGTAGTCCATCGCGTACTTTACCCTTACATTATAAGCTGCGGCAGACTCTTTGCCTACGCAAGCCCCGCTACATTTTCCTTCCTCGTGACCAGTACAAGCAATCCGGTTCTTTTGGATGAAACACAACTTTTCACAAAGCAAATGTTCTTTGATCAAAACGCGAAGAAGATCATAGCCCTCGAGTAAAGTATTGAAGCTGTATAACACCTCAGCCTGCTTTTTCAGCTTATCAACTCCAAGGCGCATATAACCTCTTTGATCTTCAAACACATAAAGTCCATACTTCTGCTCAAAGCGCTTCAACGCACGGTTATTTTCCGGCCATAGCCGCTTGATCTCCGTAGCCTCCAATATAAAAGCCATCAATTCGGTTCCACACACTTCGAAGTCTATATCATGAATGTGTTTAAGAAAATCCTGACGTTGCTTCCCAGTATTACTTCCACTGAAATGGGAGCAAACCCGTTTATGAATGTTTTTTGCTTTGCCAACATAAATCACATCACCCTTGTGATCTTTGAAATAATACACTCCTGGAACCCGCGGGAGTTTGTCAATTGCTGATTTTGAAAGGTGAGGTGGCAATACCTGATCTTTAGAGGATCGGCTCAGCGCCTGAACGATCGCACCTTCCGTAT
>JAPSHM010000108.1:0-8077 GCA_031179845.1 Pedobacter sp. | reverse complement strand
CTTTTAAGCAATAAGGTCAATAGGATCGCCGTCGCGGCGGCATCCCCCCCTGCCCTGTGCCGGTTGTTGACAACAATATTTAATGCGGCGCATAATTTCCCCAAACTATACGAGCTATGCCCCGGCAATAGCTTTCGGCTTAACCTGACCGTACAAAGTTTTTTACACGGTAAGTCATATCCGGATAAACTTAGTTGATGCTTGATGAATGAAAAGTCGAAATTCACATTATGCGCTACAAATATCTTATCATGTAAAAAAGAATAAACCTCCGCAGCAACATCTTTGAAATAGGGAGCAGCCCGTACCATGTCATTGCTAATCCCGGTAAGTGCTTCAATATACGGTGGAATGTCCTGATCAGGATTAATCAGCGTCTCAAAGCGATCAACCACTTCCTGCCCATCATGCACCAAAATAGAAATTTCGGTAATTCCATTCCCCAATGCAAAGCCTCCGGTGGTTTCAATATCTACAACTGCATATAACATCAGTACTGGTTTACTTGATTTAACACAACAAATATGCTAATTATTTTAGTATATACTATTTTATATTAAGTGCTATTAATAAAATATGAGTTTACCTTTACAGTATTTACATCTATGGCATACAAATGGCTATTCATTGATAAGAAAAAGGAATTGTAATGTCGAAAAAAATATTAGCGGTGGATGATGATCCAGATATCGTAGAGGTAATCAAGATCATTTTGGAGGATGAAGGATATGAAGTTTCTACTTTGACCAGTGGAATAGACGTGCTTAATATAATTTCATTCATCCGACCAGACCTTATTTTATTGGATGTCATGCTTGGTGGAATGGATGGTCGTGAAATCTGCAAGTCAATAAAGGCCCATTCTATATTCAAATATATACCAGTTGTCATGATCTCCGCCAGTCACAACTTGCAAAACCTACTGAAACTCCCAGGCTCTCCTAACGACTTTCTCGCAAAACCCTTCGATATAGACCATCTCATTATGAAAGTTAAAGATCAACTTTCAGCCTCCGCATAAAGTGTACTAATTAGAGTATCGATAGTACTAAATTGCAGATAAACGCCTACAAGATGTCTCGGAATCATCTTACAACCCTCAGGATTTCTTTTTAGGCACTTTCGCACCTTCTTTTTTGGCTTCAGAAAGTCCTATAGCTACCGCCTGTTTTTTAGAAGTCACCTTTTTACCACTTCCGGATTTCAGCTTCCCTTCTTTCATCTCATGCATCGTTTCCTCAACTTTCTCTGACGCTTTTTTCGAATATTTGGCCATAATTTTCTAAATAAAATCCGACAAAAACCTACTTTTATTTTCTTATAACAAAGGGAATTTTATAAAGTTTGTCGAAAGAACCTAACCTGTGCAAGAAAGTTCCAGAACCTATTGCTTCCCTAAATGTTATAATACTGATATTGCAAACCGGAAAATATTGAATACACGCAACAGCGTAAACATTAATTAATCATTATGGAAGGTCAGATTCACTGGATTTTTATCCTTGCTTTACCCGTCGCCTGTATTGCCTGGACAGTAACCAAAGAGGAGGTTTTTAAGGAAGCAAGAGGCTATTTCCAGGAGCGATCCAAAAATAGCAAACAGATCATCACTTCAAAATTTTTCTATATGCTGACCTGTGAATACTGCTTTAGTCATTATGTAACCATATTTCTATTGGCCATAACGCAGTTCACTGTCATGTATGACGATTGGCGTGGCTACCTGATCGCTGGCTTCGCTATCGTTTGGATCGCAAACGTTTACATGAGCCTGTATAACATCATACGCATTGATCTCAAAAAGGAAAAGATCATTGCCCAGCAGGAAGAAGAAAAAATGAAAGCACAGGAACCATTGGTAATTAAAGACCTGAAATAAAGGTCAAAATTTTCTAACCTTTATTTCAGCGCTGCAATTACAGTTCTTTATTTCCATTAATATTGAATTCCAGATTTATGCCAGATGGCCGATAACCAGGAGCTGATATTACATTCTGAACCTTAACGAAACGGACCTTCCAAGTGCCTGGGCAAGGTCTGGCTCCAGGCTCAGTTCCCCACCATTCTGAACCCATACGCTTTTTTCATCTTTAACTAAGACGATTTCACGTCCGTCAAAAATTATACGAAGCTCGGAGGTCTCCTTATTTATCGCTGAAGTATTTAGTATTTCATAAACGAAATCTGTGTCTTTATATGTAATTCGCATTGGCAGCCCCATAATCTTATCTCTCTTGAGCACAAAGGTAAGTTAAAAATCAATAAATGATCAGGGAAACAATCGTGGCTGATAAATAACTGCATCATTTTGCGTTGAATTTTGAAAATTTGAGACGGATACACCCAGCAATCTCACCTTTCTTTTGTCGAGATCAATGCCAGATAGCAGCGTTTTTGCGACGCTGAGAATGAATTCCTGAGATTGGGCCCCTTCCGAAAAGGTCTTACTCCTGGTGATTTGTTTGAAATCACTAAATTTAATTTTTAAGGTGACCGTTCGCCCAATCAAATTGTGCTGCTGCAGTCTTGCAAACACAATTTTGCTGATCTTTTCAATTTCAGTAAGCATTTCTTCCTGTTCAGTAAGGTCGTAAGAAAAGGTATCCTCCGCGCCTACCGATTTACTGGCTTGATTGGCCACAACCGGCCTGTTATCAATGCCTCTGACGATCCGGTAGAAGAACCGGCCACTTTTACCAAATAAATTGACCAGCTCGGCTTCAGTCAGTTTCTTCAGGTCAGCTCCATAATTGAGTCCGCGCAATTTCATTTTTGCAGCGGTCACCTTACCCACCCCGAAAAACTTCTCTACAGGAAGTTGTTCGATAAACCGTTCCACTTTAGATGGTCCGATAAACGTGAGCCCATCAGGCTTATTCATACCGGAAGCAACTTTAGCGACGAATTTATTTACCGAAACGCCAGCAGAAGCAGTAAGATTTAATTCATCTTTTATGGCCTGTTTGATCGCTTTAGCAATGTCAATGGCTGATCCAATGTTCAGCTTATCTTCAGTCACATCTAAATAAGCTTCATCCAGGGACAGCGGTTCAATTAAATCTGTATAGCGTTTAAAGATCGCTCGGATCTGTCTGGACACCTCCTTATAAACTGCAAATCGTGGAAACAGAAAAATAATATGAGGACACAATTTTAGTGCTTGTTTGGACGACATGGCAGAATGGACACCATACTTTCTGGCCTCGTAGCTAGCGGTAGCCACCACACCGCCCCTGCCTTCAGGACCGCCACCTACAGCAATAGCTTTTCCGAGCAAGCTGGGATCATCCCTTTGCTCTACAGACGCGTAAAATGAATCCATGTCCACATGGATGATCTTACGCAGCAGTGGTTTTTCCGCCCTATTCATAGCTAAAACAAGAAAGGCCCCGATATCAACGGAGCCTTTCTATAATAAGCAAAGAAAATTACTTTGTATTTTTTTTCTCTGTTACTTCAGCACGGATCTCTTGTGCAAGACCTTTAATATCTTGCATTGCTTTACGTACCCTGGTACCCGCAGCGCCGTTTCCTGAATTATAGAATTTATCCGCATCAGCCTCAATTCCAGCGATCAATTCTTTCAGTTTTGAAAATTTTTCCATGTTTTTCTTTCGTTTAAGATTTTAAAATATATGATATAACGCTCTAAAGTTAATAATTATTGGATTTTCACCAAATGAATTTCTACGAATCAAACATATTTTTTTCGTCAATAATTATTTTAGAAAATTAGTCAGACTATTTAAGAAGGCTTTATAAAAAATTCCGACTGGAATTGTCAAACTTTGCTGTAAGGGTTTTTCGGGCTTTATCCTTCAACTGCCTCAGCCGCTCTCGTCCTAAATTAAATATAGGTTCCATATCCGCGAGGCTGGTTTGTGCATACCCGTTGATCCCATAAAACAGCATGATGATCTTTCGCTCTCTCTTAGGTAACAGGTTTAAGGCACCCATCAGCTCCCTGGATAAAGATGGACAGGACGTAAGATGATCAGTTGCCGGTATGTTTTGTTCGCTGATGGTGTCCATCAGCGTTTTACCCGACCGCTCATTCACAATTCCATCCAACGCATACGGCAAATAGGCACGGTCCATGCTATAGGCAATTTTTTCTTCAGAAAGGGCCGTGTGTTCCGCCAATTCCCGAACTGTCGGCATTCTTTCCAACTTTTGCTCTAAACAAATAATTGCATTGTTAACGATGTTAATGTCAACCAACTGATTACAGGGCAGACGTATTAACCGTTTTTGGCTCGCAATGGCCAATAGGATTGACTGCCGAATCCACCATACCGCAAAAGATATAAACCTGAACCCTCTCGACGGATCAAAATTCCTCGCTGCCTTTAACAAGCCAAAATTTCCTTCGCTGATAAGATCTGCCAACGCCATACCACTATCCTGGTATCTTTTCGCTACTGAAACCACAAACCTTAAGTTACACCTGATCAGCTGCTGCATTGCGGCCTCATTGCCATTTCGAATTTGAGTGGTTAAGCGCACTTCTTCTTCGATGCTGAGTAACCTGATCTTTCCGATATCGTTTAAATATCTGTTCAATGAATCCAGGTCCCTGCGGGTTATAGAGGCGAATAATTTGATTTGTTTCATATACGCTAGTCGCATTTATTTTTAATAAACACAAACCTCGCTAGCCCGTACGACATAACCTTGAATCCGCATAATTACTGCGTTTGTGACGCTAACCGGTGTCAAAAACGATATAATATTAGGTATAACAATCGGGTACCATGGAAGGTAATATTTAATTGCAAATGCTAATGTCGCCAATGTAATTAATACACTAAGGGGTTTAACAAAGAAACATATTGTATTGATATATAGATTATAATATTATATTTGAATTAATATTTAGTAATATTTTTGTCAAAAAATTACACTAAGACCAAATAAAACTTACGTTATGAAATTTAATTTAGATGAGATTGATATTGAAACATTAAAGCTCTTAACGCAGAATGCCAAGCTGAGTCATAAAGATATCGGCAAAAAACTGAACAGGTCCCCATCAGCAATTACCGAAAGGATAAAGCGCCTGGAAGAACAGGGAGTCATAAAAAACTATGCTGCAATTATCGATTACAAGAAGATCAGCAACTTGTTCATTACCTGCGCGCTGGTAAGAGTGAACAACCATGCAGCCGGCGCCCTGGACGGCTTCAAAAAGAACATCTCTCTTTTTGAAGAGGTGCTGGAATGCTTTCACATTACCGGGCATTACGACTTCCTTATCAAAGTAGTTGTGGAGCACATGGCATCCTATAACGAATTTTTGATCAAAAAGCTGGGCATGATCCCCGATCTGGGAGAAGTGCAATCTTTGCCGGTCATTGACGAAACAAAAAGAGAAATCGTCTATCCGATAAATAATTAAAGCTGGACGTTATAACGTCCAGCCCTTACGGTATTCGCGTTTCACATATTGGTTTACCTCGTCAAAATTGGTAACCCGCATTTGATTTTTATCCCACAGCAGCTTGATATCTCTGCCAGGGTAAATGGTCATTCCGGCAGCATTTTGTGTCTTGACATCAGTACCCCTGATGGCCAGGTTGGCTATTAACAATGTTTCCGTGAGCGGCCCTGCAATGTCAAAAGGGGAACTTAGCTGCATTTTTCCATAACCGGCAATCGCAGCTTCTGCCCATTGCGTATAATGTCCGTCCACATCACCGGGAACTCTTTCCAGTTTCTTCCTGGTGTGGACCTCGTTATTGCGTGATAGAGGGAGCAATCTTGGATTGGCACCATAAACACCGCACATCATTCTCCCTCTTGTGCCTTCGAAAAGCACCCCGTTATCGCCAAACGACTCATTCGGTGCAAGTTCCTCAGGACGCTCTGGCTTAATACCACCATCCATCCAGTGCATTTTAAGGTTACCCTTCGTCTTCTTCGTTTGCTCAAAGTTCATGATCACATGACTGGAAGGTGGACAACTGTCGGGATGATAGCCTCTTTTAAATTCATCGAGGTACAAAGTACCTACGCTACACTGAACATCAGTTGGCGTAGCCAGTCCGAGGATCTTAACCGCCGGCTCCACCAGATGTGCACCCATATCCCCTATCGCACCTGTTCCATAATCCCACCAGCCACGCCAGTTGAACGGAACAAGTTTCTCAATATACGGCTTATTTGGGGCACTTCCCAGCCACAAGTCCCAATCCAGTTCTGAGGGCACTATTCCCGGACTCGAAGGCCAAAGTTGACCCTGGGGCCAGGTTGGCCGGTCCGTCCAGCAATATACCGTATGCACTTTACCGATCAGTCCAGCGTCAAGCCATTCCTCTAATTGCCTGACACCTTCACCCGAAGAACCCTGATTTCCCATTTGCGTAACTACTTTATAGCGCTCAGCGGCTTCTCTCAGTTTCCTCGCCTCATAAATATCGTGGGTCAAAGGTTTTTCAACATACACATGTTTACCCATCTGCATAGCTGCCATGGCAATCATCGCATGATTGTGATCAGGCGTAGAGACAACTACTGCATCGATGCTTTTGCCCTCTTTGTCCAGCATTTCCCGGTAATCACGGTAGTATTTTGCTTTGGGAAAGGCTTTAACAGAATGGGCTGCCCGCCGATCGTCCACATCACATAAAAAAGCGATTTCAGCTTTTCCTCCTGCATATACTTTCGCCAGGTTACTTTGTCCCTTCCCGCCAACTCCAATACCGGCAACCATCAGCCGATCACTCGGAGCCAAAAATCCGCTACCCCCAAGCACATGCCTGGGCACGATCATAAAACCCGCAGCAGCAAGTGCAGCGGTCTTAATAAAACTTCTTCTGGACTTAGCTGCCAGATCCTTATTTTCTTCAATCATTACTTAAACTGCTATGCTAATTGGAATTTGATTTACCTGCTTGCTTATTTGCTCAGATCCTTCACCCTGATGTTTCGAAATTGTACAGGGGAACCGTGACCAAGAAAGCCGATATGACCACTTTCGCGCTGTAATCCTGGGTGTGCTTTTCCATCCGCAGCACCATTCTTCCTGGCCTCCGTAAGGTCACCATCCAGGATCGTTGTACCGTTTAGTACAACCTTAACTTTAGCCCCTTTTACAATGACTTCCTGAGTATTCCATTCGCCAACGGGTTTCAAAAAGCCTCTTTTCGCCGGTAGAATGCCATACACGGAACCATGGTACTGATAAACATGCAGATTTTTATAGACCGGGGCTTCATTGTCCAGGATCTGCAACTCCATTCCCTGATAAGCTGCATCACCTGTCAACGGTGCCCTGATGCCCAATCCATTGTTGGCTCCCGGGCTTAACTTAAATTCAAAACGGAAGATAAAGTCACTGAACTCCTCTTTGGTGAACAGGTTACCACCAGACCCCTTTCCTGGCTTAGGTTGAATAGAAATATTTCCATTTTCGATGACATAATCTGTTGTATTTCCGGTCCAGTGATGCATATTGGTCCCGTCAAACAGCACCTTGAAACCAGCTTTCTGCTCCGCTGCACTCAGCACGAACGGCTTAACTCGGGGAATCTCGCGGATATAAAGGTCACGATAAGCTACAGGTGATCCATGCGCCTGTAATTCAATTTGTTCTTCCGCAAAAATTGGAAGACTTCTGTCCCAGAAATTTTCAAGGATCACATTGTCAGTCACCAACTCACCGTTTAAATAAACGGTAACCCGGTCACCCTTCATCAAAATGCGAAAGGTATTCCACTCATCCAACTTGTTATCGGCAACCACAAGCGGTTTGCTTTCATTTACTTGATTATTATACAAGCCACCAGAACCTACCTGAGCACCTGCTTTTACACGGGCATTGTCCCAAATCTGTACTTGTGGTGTACCCCGAAGATAAATTCCCGCATCACCTTCGCCTTTTTTATCATCGATGATCTTCCAGTCTACCAGCATCTCAAAGTCACCGTATTTTTTTACAGTAGCCAGGTTGTTGCCATGGCTCATGAAATGAAGTTCGCCATTAACCGGCTTCCAGCTTTCACGTGCTTCGGCATCCGCTTTTTCCTGCGCTAGAGACAGTGCTTTGGCATCCATTTTAGCCCTTTTAAGCGGATCA
>JAPSHM010000107.1 GCA_031179845.1 Pedobacter sp. | reverse complement strand
CGTTTAAACCTTTGATAAAAGGAACTGCGTACTGCAAATTTCCAAGTACATTCAATCCAGTACCCCTGCTATTCGAGAAGTTATCAGATTTTTGTGCTTCAAAAAAGTGAAAACTTTCTGTATTATTCGCCCTGCTATTGATTAGAACAGGTAAGCCGTCGATATAATAGGGTACGAACTCAGGGTTGCCCAACAATGTTATGAAATCATTTTCTGCACTTTCGCTGCCCTGCTTGTAAAAAAATCTTCTGTTTTGTGCCAGATCTCCACTTAATGATAATCCCAACTGCAGTCCCTGCGATAATTTAATATCTGAACTAGCCCTAAAAGTCCAACGATCTGTATTGATGCCCTTGAAATTAGCATTTTGATTCACATAGGAAGCGCCGGCAAAAAAAGTCGCTTTGTCAGACCCCCCACTAATATTTAGCGTATGACGTGTGACAACCGCTGATTGCCAGGCTTGATCCAACCAATTGGTACTGTTGTTTTTAAAGTGTTCCAGTTCATCAGGCGTATAGATGTCATTTGCAGGATTATCCCTACTTATGGTAAAATCATTCAGATAAGTTGCATGTTCAAGCCCACTCATCATGTCCGGTAATTTAATCGCATCTGAAACCCCTGCTGATCCACCATAAGTGATCCTTGTTTCGCCTCTTTTCCCTCTTTTGGTTGTAACAACAATTACTCCATTCGATCCCTGAATACCATAGATAGCTGCGGCAGCATCTTTTAATATGGATATATTCTCCACTTCGGAGGCGTCCAATAAGTTGAAATCATCCGCCGTACGAATAACATCATCTATGACATACAAAGGGGCACCAGATCCCTGAGGGCCATCTTTTGCATAGGAAATCGGATTTCTTATGGTGATCGATGCATTGTCTCCAGGCCTGCCAAAACCTCCGGAAACGCCAATTCCCGGTGCCTGACCTCTAAGCGCAGCCGACAAACTTCCAACAGGAAGATCTTCAATCTCTTTAATGCTTATCGTTTCTACGGCACCTGTTAAATGCGACTTTTTCTGTGTTCCGTATCCCACTACTACAACTTCATCGAGATTTTTATTGTCTGAAGCCAATGTAACATTAATAGCGGTTTGATTTCCCACTGTAATGGTCTGCCGCACATAACCTATATATGAAAATACTAAAACATCTGCATCTGAACCCACCTGAATGGTAAATACACCGTCCGAATTCGTGCTTACATTACTTGGTTTTCCTTTGATGCTTACATTCACTCCTGGAATCGGCTGCCTGTCCTGCTGATCGATCACCCTTCCCGTCACTCTTCTTTCTTGTGCATACAGCCCTGTACAGGTCAATAAAAGAAATACTAGCGCAGAAAAAAATCTGCTTAATCCTTTTAACTTCATCGTTTAATCTGGTTATTCTGGTTAATTTGATCTTAGTTTATTTACCTGTTGCGGTTGACTTCCTACGTTTCTCCCACTCTTTTCCTTCTTTCTTCAGATCGTAACCTGCGGCTGAAAGATAATTGTTGATCTTTCCTTTGTATTTGCCGAACCAGGCATGCTTTTTCTCAGAAGATTCTCCGTCCATAGCGTGCTCACGAGCTTCGGTAAGCCACACCAAAATTTGCTTTTTCTGATCTTCGGTAAGTGTCAAAATCTGTTCCTGGTAGGCTTTATAGGTAATTGGCAAGACACTGTAGGTCATGCCATTTTTTACTTGTTCTATCTGCGCTGCGCTTAGTTTAGCCGATAATTTAGAGAGATATTTTTTATGCAGTTTGGCTACTTTACTGTCCGTTTTCACCGCAAGCTTATTTTTAGCTGCATCTAATTCCGTCTTGTTGTCTGCATGTGCCAGCCTTACTGCTTTCAACTTTTCATCGCGCTTTAGGTAGATATCGTTCAGGTTACTATATTGATCTCTGATGATATTTCTTACTCGTTCATGTTGAATTGAATCATTAATGTCCAGCACGACAGCAATTTTCTCCGCCCGTTGTGTAATCACTTTCCTATATAGGGCAACTTCATCTTCTTGAACTGCACTTTGCTGGGCAAAAACATTGAATATACCTGAGAGGATTAACGACAGTACGAGGTAAACACGCTTCATAATTTATTGATTTGGTTAGTGAGTATGATTAGTTCTGAGCCTGTGTTTGCCCTTCTGTCAGAAAGATAAACGAAGACGACTGGTTATATAATATGGTTGTTCAAAATTTATTTAAAATGAGCATACTTATTTCCCGTCTCCGTATCGAAGGGAATTTCAAATCCATTGCTGGAAACATGAAAATTTGATCTATTTGCCCGTTGCTTCATTATTTATTAATAAACAATTTCTTTATATAAAAAGAACTTGCTGATCTATATTTTGGTTACTGCCTACTGTGTGCTATACAAAACTCAACAATAGTGCTTATCTTTTATTGATGGTTATTAGCAAATCACTATAGGATATTATCACAAAACCACTTAACTTTAGTCGCTTTATATACATTATCAGCGAAACGTTCGTTAACAATAATTAAATATAAATATAATATTCAAATATAAAAATAAAATGAAGCCTCATTTTCATAAAATTCCAAGTACGCCTCAAAGTTCGTTTAGTATCAGGCATGATATTAAACCCGACTTTGGCAACGTCTGGCATTATCATCCTGAATTGGAACTTCATTACATAGTAAGAGGTGAGGGACTGAGGTTTATAGGAGATAACATCAGTAATTTTACACCTGGAGAAATGATCCTCCTGGGGGAAAACCTGCCACATACCTGGCGGTGCAAAGATGAATACTTTCAAAACAACCCGGATTTGCAAGTAGAGGCCATGGTCATCCAGTTCTTACCCGACTGCCTGGGCAAGTACTTATTGAACCTGCCGGAAGCTTATCTGATCCCTAAACTATTTGAAAAGGCCAAGAGTGGAATGGTGATCCATGGAAAAGCAAAAGCGCAACTGGCCGAACTGATGAGCTCATCAATTGAAGCAACTAATCTGGACCGGATCATTATCCTGCTCAGCATTTTGAAGACCCTGGCGGAGACAGATGAGTACGCGACAATTTTAACGGGCAAAAATACATTCTACCAGAGCAATGAGTCGGAAACTTTGCGCATTAACAAAATTTGCACGTATACGATGACGAATTATAAGAATGACATCACACTGGAAGAGATCGCGTCATTAAGTAACCTGAGCATTACTTCATTTTGCAGGTACTTTAAATTGATGACCAAGAAAACATATTATGATTTTCTGATCGAAATTAGGGTAAGTCATGCCTGTCGCTTTTTAATCGAAAACAAATTACCAACAGAAATGATCTGTTTTGACTGTGGCTTCAACAATGTCTCAAATTTTTACAGACATTTTAAAAAGGTAACAGGCATGACCCCGCTTGATTATAAACGGAAATATTTAAATGAGTAGTTACAGCAATTGAATGCTTAAATCACTCCTTAATACTTCGTAATTTTTATACAAACTTTCGATCTCTTTCACTATCGTATTGGTGAAGATCCCAACGTCCCTGCGCGTAAAGGTCGAAATATTTAACCCTCTCTTTTGCAGAAAATATTTGGATACTATTGGGTATACATTGTGCATGACATCCATATTGTCGACCAAAAATTGCTGCACTTTCCTAACTTCCTGCTCCATCTGATCATTGTTATAGTTGTTGCATAACCATACGATCAGTTCCGGAAAATAATTTCCCTGGATGCAAGACAAACCTGCAGAACCTGCCTTCAGTGAATCGACTGCATGGGCCATGTAAGCATCATACAAACCAAACCGCTCAAATTTATCAGTAACCGCAAGCTTTTCCTTGATCTTTCCCAAATCCAGGCAGGTATCTTTATGATAGATTACCCTTCCGGTCTCCACAAACTGTTGCAATTGTCCTGCGTCCAAAGTTCGTTTATAGGGAACCGGGCATTCGTAAAAACCAAGTGGGACTCCGGCCGTATGATCGAACAGCTCAAACACCCGTTGGTTAAACACCTCATCAGTCTCCTGTTCTTTCGCCAGTAAGCTCGCGATCATGATCACTGCTTCCGTACCCAGATCATTTACCCTTTTAACAAATTCAGCTTGTTTCTGTATGGCACCACCGAAGGTACCAGTAGCCACTACAGGCACGGCTCCTTTGGTTACCGAGATGACATGGCTGATCACCTTTAGCCGTTCATCATCCGACAACTCGAACATTTCACTGGAAAGGCAATTCGCGAATAGTCCGGATGCCCCAGCATTCAAATACACTTCTGTGAGTTCCGTAAGCGCTTTATAATCGATCTCTCCGTTGGCAGAAAAAGGCGTAAGCATGACCGGGATGAACCCTTTTTGTGAGTTTTCCATTTTTAGATTGTCTAATATTTTTTACTTCATGAATTGATATGACCGGTTATGCCAGGAAGGCTTAATCAGCAGCTTTTAATTTTTCTTTTTTTAGTTTTGATAAAAATACGCCCACCAGGAAAATACTTAAGGTACCGATCACAATGATCATATTCTTATGCATTGAGTTTCTTAGGAACTCATAGTTTTCCGGTAGATAAGAAGATAAGGTCATCCAAAGGATGACAGCGATACCGATCATGGTCGCTATTAATGCTTCGTGGTTTTTTGTCTGCCGACTTGCAATACCCAGCAGGAACAGTCCAAGCATTCCTGCGGCAAAAATACCGGACAGCTCCCACCATACATCGAGAATACTCTTTACCCCGATCATTGCAATTCCAGCACCCATTCCCAGCAATCCAAACACTACAGTCGCAATGTGTAAAAGGGAAAGGTTTTGTTTATCGGTGATCTCTGGATTAATATACCTTTTATAAATGTCTACCGTAAAAACCGTTGCCGAGGAGTTCATTCCTGAACTTATGGTACTCATCGCTGCGGAAAGGATCGCAGAAACGATTAATCCAACCAATCCGGCGGGTATCTTGGTCACCATGAAATGTGGCATGATCTTATCCCCGTAATCCGCCGGCTGCAATGTACTTTCCAGGCTTTTTATATCTGCTGCTGAAGCAGTTATAGGAAGACGCTCTACGGCTACCTGGTGCTTGATACTTTCAATCAGGTCGGGGTTCACTTCATAATAAGCATATAAACAGGAACCTATCACAAAGAACATCAAAGAAGCAGGCAGATAGAGCCAAACGCATAACCAGATTGACTTGGAGGCTGCTTTAGACGATGTTGCCGTATGGTATCGCTGTACATAGTTCTGGTCCATACCAAAATTGTTCAGGTTGATGAAAAATCCGTAAAGCAGCACAACCCAAAATGAGGAGTTGATGAAATCAGGTGAAAAGCTACCGAGACTGAATTTATCGTTGGTCTCCCCAATCTCTATGATCTTGGAAATTCCACCCGGCATATTGGAGATGATAAGGTATAGGATGAGTAAAGCACCGAAGGTTTTCACGACCGCCTGCACCACTTCTGTCCAGATCACAGCTTCAATACCGCCCAGGACGGTATAAATGATGATACAGATGCCCATCACGATCATGATCATTTGCATTGAATAACCAGTTAGCGCCTGTAAACTTAGGGCAATACCAAAGAAAATCGAGCCCATCCGTGCCAGCTGGGTGAGCAAAAAGCAGACTACAGCGTAAGTTCTGGCCCAGGCGCCGAAGCGGTGTTCGAGATGGGTATAAGCGGAAATTTCGCCAGTATTGCGGTAGAAGGGCACAAAATATTTAGAAGCCACCCAAGCTGCCAGTGGCATGGAGAGGCTAAATACGAAGGCGTTCCAATTCCCCCCGAAAGCCTTACCTGGCACACCTAGAAAAGTGTTACTGCTTAAAAAAGTAGCATAGATGGATAAACCAATTGCCCAACCAGGTATCAGTCCGGAGGCCTTTGTAAATTGATCAGAATTCTTATTGTTACGGGAAAAATAGATCCCTACTAGTATCATTCCGATAAGGTAGATCACGATTATAGCGAGATCGAAAATGGGAAGTCCCTTCATTTGATAGTTAACAGATTTATAAATTGGTCAAACAAATATCAAGATGCAGGTATCCATATTAATATAACATTTTCGCCAGGTATTGTAACATCTTATCTAATCTTAAACCCTTTTTACTTGTAAACGTAAATTATTGTACATCCAGCCCATCAATACTCAATCCCACTGCATCATCTGCTGTCAGGCGTACCCGATAGGTTCCGGCATTGATCATTGTACCGGTATTGGTATTGAAATAGTTCCACTTCCCCTTCCTGGTGGCGGTGAAAGCAATTTGCTCCGCAGCTTTTAACACTGTACCATCCAGCGTTAAGATCTCAATTTTACCGCTTAAAGATTGTGTAAACGGATTGTGGTATTTTACGGTAAGGGAGTAGGTATCGGCAACGCCAACGGTCATACGCCATTCCAACACATTACCAGATGGCTGCTTAAAAGTGACGCGCTCTTTGCCCATCAACATCTCTTTGACCAACCCCTTGCCGATTAAATTGGCATTTGCGGCTTTGTAAGTAGTCACCGTTTTTAGGTCGTATGCTGGTTGCATATTGGTTTTAGGCAGCACTGCTATCGTGTACAAGGCTGTATTTAAGACATTCTCTCCTGGCACAACAACTGTACCTTTTGCGAAGCCTTTCTTATATACATTGAACTGTTGTCCAACGCTATTTGCAAGCCTAGCTTTTACATCTTCATAATCGGCCAACCATTCCGGTTTGTTTTTGGCATTGGCATCCACAGCGATGTATACATCTGCATCTTCATTGACACTAAACTTTGGCGCACGACTGGCTGTTTTTTCGGTTTGAAGCCATTCTGCACCATACAATGCAGAAGGCAGGGCGGTAAAATAGACCTTTTCATCCACATACTGCTGATCGCCCAGATCCATCCAACTTAGCTGTTTAGCTCCAGCATCCAATAAATGTATGGTACTTTGACTTTCCTTAGCCGCTTTTAGATTTTTATCGGCTGCGGCAATGGCAATTGCAGAAATGACTGCCTGACCTGCTTTCACCTGGGGAAAAGAAATGTTGAGCATCCCTCCTTTTACCTCTGCCATTACTGTTCTTTTCAAGGCAGCATCATGTCCGGCCGTTGCCCAGAGATCCAGGTTTTTAATTTTCGTCTGCCCGTTTACAGCTACATCAAACAAACGCATTCCAGTCGCATTCATTCCGCCCCCGGTTCCCAACCAAGGTTCTATGAAATATAATTCTATCAGGTAGGTACCATCAGCAACCGGGAAATGATAACTTAACTGGTTCCGTCCATATCTGAATGTCTGAAAAAGCTTGCCATCCAGTGTGCCTTTTATTGGATCAAAAGTGCGACGCTGACTCGCAAAAAAAGCTGGCAGATCTGTAAAATTTTGCGTCCAGGACTTAGAGCCAAAGCCACCAGGAGTCAGAGCCCTATCGGCCTTCCACACCTGCCCATTCTCATCTGTATATTCCGGACCGCCACAATTTACCCGATACAGGTAATTGTAGCCTTGTTCGGGCTTCGTAACGTTTTTGGCTCCTGCCTTGAATTCATCAAAATTGGGAGCCTGGGGTAAATTGTGTAATACGATATAATCTTTGGCTACTACCTTTCCGTTCACATAGCCAACTGCGTACAAGACGTTGTACCGGATCTCTGCCCCATCCCATTGAAAATGGGTTCCAATTGCGCCCCGTTTTCTCTTTCCCAGTGATGAACCGTGCACATCGTTAAAAAGTTCAACTTCATCACAATTTGAATAAATGGTAATGCTATCCTTTTTCCCTGGTTTCAGCCATCTTTCCGGCCAGGTGTGTGACACGATGTATACCATTGGTTCTGTTTCTTTTGGCGCATAATTGGCCCTGAACATATAAAAAACGTCCAGTGGCTCTTCCCAGGGGGTAAACATGCCTTTATAATTTATCGGGCCTACACGATCCAACTCTCTTAAACCTTCACCACCCTGTACCCTGCCCGGATTATCATGAGAACTGTAGAGCCAAAAATAATGTCCTGCAGTTTTATCTTTAACCGTCTCCGCGAGTCTAACCTTAGTTTCCATCAGTTGGGTCATGTTGTTTTCACTGTAAGCCCCTTTCTGCATAAATGGACCTTCTGTATGCAGATCGAGCGTACGCCATGCACCGTATTCACCAATCAAGACCTGGCGCTGGATGTCTTCCGCGTAAGTTAAAGGATCACCACCATAGGTTCCTGTCCAGTTCTGAGGAACATCCCAATCTGTCCCTTTTCCGCCATTACAGGTGGTTACTTTCCGCTGGGCGGATGCTGTAGGATCGAGTTTACGGATCAGCGCAGTACATTCCTTTGCAAAATCCTCAGGCAAAGTACTTTCGTTTTCCAGTCCCCACAATACCACAGATGGACTGTTTCTTCTTTCTTTTACCCAGTCGATAAGTAATGCTTTAAAGTTGGCCCTGAATTCAGGTGTATCGTACCAGATGTGCGCCGCCATTTGGGTCCAGGATAAAATCCCAAGCTTGTCCCAATATTCCTGGTACAGTAAGTTATGTGGTTGATGTGCATCACGAAACGAATTGAACCCTGCAGCTTTGATCTGCATGACCCTTGAGCGGATCTGTTCTGCACTAAAGGCATGGCTTTGTCCGATCAGGTGTTCATATTCTGCGACCCCGTTGATGAAAACAGGCTTTCCATTCAAAAGAAAACGCTTGCTGTCGACCGGATTATCCCCTATTGGCCAGCTGATCCAGCGAATCCCATAAGGGGTGTTTAATTCATCTATAACTTTTGATCCTTCCAGAACGCTGGTCTTTAAAGTGTACAGATATGGATCTTCGATCGACCATAACCTCAGGCCCTTCAACTTTCCAGTTTGCTGGGCGATGTTCAGCATCTTTCCTGGCAGAACTTCCGCTGTACGTTTAATTTCAGTGATCTTTTTGCCTTTTTGGTCGAACAGCTGATTGAGTACTGTAATCTTACGCGTTGCCCGACTGTAATTTTTAACTTCAGTTGCCATATTTAGTACGGCAGATTGCTCGGTGACGGTGTGATCGTTCCAGACATGTACCCCAAAAGGTTCAATCCGTACCTCACTCGTCACGATTAACTGCACAGGCCGGAATATTCCCATAGGTTGCGAACCTTCCGAAAAGCCACGTTCTGTTGAACAGCCGCCATCAACCCAGGGCAGGTCTTTGATATTCGCCGGATGGTCTGCACGAACAGCGAGCAAATTTGGCTGATTATTCAGTTTAACTGCAGCAGTGATGTCCAGGGTAAAGGTCGTACGCCCCCCTGCATGATACCCAACTTTTTTACCGTTCAGCCAGACTGTAGCATAAGAACCTACGCCTTCAAAATAAAGGAAGAACCGTTTCCCCTTTTGTATTTCATTGGTGGTAAATGTTTTTCTGTACCAGGCATATCCATGTCTATTGCCATGCAGCATCCTGCGGTATCCTTCATATTGGTCCCAATTGTGCGGTACATCAACTGTCTTCCATTTATGATCGTCAAAATCGCTTTTTTCAAAGCCATTATATGCGTTGATGTTCTGATCTTCGGCAATGCTTTGCCATCCCTCATTTAATGTCGTGCTTTTGCGTAATCCTGTCTGTGCAAACCCTGTACTTATTAAAAAAAAGGCTTACCAGAAAAGCGAAAACTTTCCTCTTATTTATCATCTCTCCAGATTTCCGTTTAATTGATATGTTGCCCCTTTTTGAGTGGCAATAGTGGTCACTTTATTTCCATAACGCAGTAAACAGACGCCTCCTGCTTTGGAATAAACATTTAACGAGGTCAGTGCGCCAGCGCTCCATTTGAAACTAAGTTCAAAACCGCCACGTGCGCAAATGCCTTTTACTTCACCCTCCGGTATACTGGCCGGTAAGGCAGGTAAAACCTCTACAAACTGACTGTGGCTTTGAAGGAGCATCTCCCCGATACCTGCGGCACCACCAAAATTGCCATCAATTTGAAAAGGTGGATGGGCATCGAAAAGATTGATGTAAGCACCACCGCCTTGAGCTGCCGGGCTGATCAGCATTTTGACCATTTTCATAGCATGGTTGCCATCTTTGAACCTTGCCCAAAAATTAATCTTCCAGGCCAGGCTCCAACCGGTACCTTCATCTCCCCTGTAAATCAGCGATTGCCTTGCAGCCTTCATCAGATCCGGTGTATCCCAGGTGATGTCATTACCGGGATGAACCCCCCAAAGATGAGATACATGCCTGTGTTTATTGGTGGTATCGTCCTTATCCTCCAGCCATTCCTGCAGCTGCCCATATTTGCCGATCTGGTTAGGCGCAAGAAGGGAAAGTTTTTGTTGTAATGTTTTTCTAAACGCCGTATCTGAGCCCAACACTTCAGTAGCTGCAATGCAGTTTTTAAACAGTGTACGAATGATCTGATGATCCATCGTTGGTCCGGCAACAAGTCCGCCATTTTCCGGAGAATTGGAAGGTGTGCTGATCAACCAGCCTGTTTTAGGATCTTCAATCAGAAAATCGGTAAAGAAGATCGCGGCCTGTTTCATGAGCGGATAAGCCTCAGTCTTCAAAAAGGTTTTGTTTTGTGTAAACAGGTAGTGATCCCATAAATGCTGACTTAACCAGCCTGCTCCGGAAACCCAGATTCCATGGTTGGATGCATTGATTGGTGCGGTAGCGTTCCAAAGGTCCGTATTGTGGTGCAATACCCAGCCATTGGCATTATAATGCATCTTTGCCGTTACCGCTCCGTTCTTTGCAAGCGCTTCCGTCTTCCTAAACAATGGTTCATTCATTGCAGGCAGGTTCAGGATTCCCGTTGGCCAGTAATTCATTTCCATGTTGATGTTGGCCGTATATTTACTGCCCCAGGGAGGTGTCAATAAGTCGTTCCAGATCCCCTGCAGGTTTGCAGGCTGTGTTCCTGGCCTTGAACTGGAAATCAATAAGTAGCGCCCATATTGCATATAAAGTGCCGCAAAAGAAGCGTCGTTAGCAGTGGCAAATTTCTCAATTCGTTCATCCGTTGGCAGGTCTTCATTTTCGCCTTTTCCAAAGTTCACTGAAAATGCGTTGTAATATTTTTGATATTCCTGAATGTGTGCCGCTTTTAACTGTGTATAGGTTTTCTGCTGCAGACTGCGAAGTGCTTTTATGCAGGCGGTAGCTGGATTACCGGTTACGTTCTTATCATTGATAAAATTGGTGCCTGCGGTAAGGTACAGTGTGACAGCATCGGCATTGGTAATGATTAGCTTCCCTTGACTGATCGACATTTTTCCTTTCGTGATCACTGCTCTAAGTTGGCTTTCGCCTTTTAGTGCACCGCCTTTAACCTTAACTTTTAGCGATACCGTATTTCCATTTAGCTTGGTTATGGTTGCATACTTATGGGCGCTTGACAACAAGGCATCCAAATTGATCCGACCTGTTTTATCTGCTGTTAGGCGAATGATGACGGCCTGGTTCGGCTGACTTGCAAAATACTCTCTCAGGTAGTTTACGCCATTTGAGGTATACGATGTACTCGCAATTGCAGTACTTAGGTCCAGCTTACGCTTATAGTTCGTAATGCCGGAACCTTGATTCCGAAAGGTCAGGTGTAGGTCGCCAAATGGTTGGTAACTGGCCTGGTATTGTGCAACCATCGGTGGCTCATCATTTTGGATCTTATACTTCCAATCTTTCACCAGGGAAACTTTTTTTCCTGCACCTCCCCCTTCGGGGTATACTGAGATGGCGCGACTAGTGTCTTTAAAGCCTGCTATACCACCTTTGTCGAAGTAATTCAAAACCTGTACAGCAATGGTGTTTTTCCCTTTGTTGAGGACTTTTGCCGGAATAACATATTTTCTAGCTGAAGTCCCATCGGTATTGCCGACTAGCGTGCCATTTACATAGGTAAAATCCTGATCCCGGATG
>JAPSHM010000106.1 GCA_031179845.1 Pedobacter sp. | reverse complement strand
CATTGATTGATCCGTTAGTCAACCAGGTAAGCAGGGTCAACATCAATTGTCAATGTCAGCGCGGACCGGATGTATTTCCTTTTACTGGAAGAAAAGACAGTGCAGAAGGTACCTTATCAGTTGTCGATGCCCTGAGGTCATTCTCTATCAGATCATTGGTAGCCACAAAGCTAAATGAGAAGAATAAACACCTCATCAATGAAATTGTAGACAGTAATAGTTCCAATTTCCTGAGTACGAAATATCTATTTTAACGATTTGAGTCGGCCTGAATAAACCTTGAGGTTTTTCAGGCCGCTTTTTACTTCAATAGGATTTATTTGTTTTTGTTTCCCTTGTTATCTTGGTATTGTAACGCTTTCCAAAAGCTCTTTTTCTGCATTTAAGTATTGCCTTAATAGTACAATTTGGTTCGTTGCCCTGTTTAGGTTATGACCTTCATACTTTGCACCGTAATAACAATCATTTTGAAGGAAATCAGTCAGGAACCGGATGCCCTGCATATAAATGATAAACTTTCCTGAATTAAAGAAATGCCGCTTTTCCTGCAGTGTTAGAACATCTCCCATTTCCTCCATATAGCCTCTGTAAACGGCAGTAAAAAAGTCTTTTCTGATAGTGATCTTCTCAAAATCAGTATCTTCCTCAGTCGCCCCACAAAGGTATGTCCTCATCATATCACCCACATCACTGAAGAAGTATCCTGGCATAACGGTATCAAGATCGATCACACACAAACCTTTTGCCTGGTTATCAAACAATACATTACTGATCTTTGTGTCGTGATGAATGACCCTGAGTGGAATATTAACATCATTCAAGATCTGAAAGTACGTATGTACGATCTCTTGTTGTTCGTTGATGAAGGCAATACAATCTTTTGCCTGAAAAAGCCGATCTGCCGGAGCCTGTCTACAGGCCGCTGTAAATTGATCATATCTTAAGCTCAGGTTATGGAAATCAGGTATCGTGATGTTCAATTTCGTAACCTCGAAATCTGCAAGAATCTTTGAAAATTTAGCAAACTGCTTTGCTGCTTCATAAGCCTCGTCTGCCGATTTTAACGCGTTAAGAGATTTTGAACCCTCTACAAATGGGAACATCCTGTAATACCTTGCATCAATATGGACCAGAGAATCACCATTTAAGGTAGCAATGGGCGAGATGAAAAGGTATTCTGGTTTTGCTTTGCTCAGATAATTTTTGAGGAGGTTCAGATTTTGATCAATATCAGCAGGGCTCTTGAAAACATGTTGATTAACCTGTTGTAAAATGTAGTTTTTTCCTTCTGTATGGACTTTCCACGTATGGTTAATCAAGCCGTCACCAAATGGCAGCACAGCTGCTCCGGGATCAAAGCCGTAGCGTGTCAAAATTTTTTCGAACATCATTAATAATTGTTGATCCCTCAAAGGTAAAGATTTACGCGGCTAAAAAAGTGCTGCGCATGTTTGTGCATACTTTATATAAATTTATTTATGGTGTTAACTATATTGTTCTATAACTTGGGAACTTATTTGCTAAAAACCAACCGAATAGCCAGGCCATAAAAATGAACTAACAATATGAATAGAAGAGAATTTGTTAAAAACAGCAGCCTTACCGCTGCTGCTGCAACGGTTTTACCAGGCAGCACTTTATTTGCTGGAACCGGGGTAGACAAAGTGAAAGTAGCGATGATAGGAGTGGGCTTGCGCGGTCAGAACCATTTGAGTTTATTGTTGAAAAGAGCGGATGTAGAACTGGTCGCAATCTGTGATGTAGATGAGCGAATGTTAACGGTCGCGAAAGCGATGATCGCTAAAAGCGGTAAGCCAATGCCAAGGATCTTTACAGGTGACGACTATTCATGGAAAAAGCTGTTGGAAACTAAAGGCCTTCAAACTGTAGTGATATCAACCCCTTGGGAATGGCACAAGGAAATGATCATCGGCTCAATTGAGTCGGGACTTAAATATGTTGCATCAGAAGTGATGCTAGGCATCACACTACAAGATCATTGGGATGTGGTATATGCGGCCGAGCAACACGGCGCTCAGGTGATGATGCTCGAAAACGTCTGTTACCGCCGCGATGTGATGGCTACACTCAATATGGTAAGACAAGGTGTATTTGGCGAGATTATCCATCTACAGGGCGGATACCAACATGATTTACGGGAAGTAAAGTTTAATGATGGCATAAAACCATACGGCGGCGGTGTAGAGTTTAATGAAAAAGGCTTTTCGGAAGCCAGATGGAGAACAAATCACGCTGTCCACCGCAACGGGGATTTATACCCCACACATGGAATTGGCCCAATAGCCAACTGCATAAATATCAACAGGGGCAACAAATTTCTTAAACTGAATTCCTTTGCAACGAAATCGAGGGGATTACACAACTATATCTTAGAAAAAGGTGGCGAGCACCATCCGAATGCAAAAGTCAATTTTCGGCTCGGCGATATTGTGACCACAACTATCGACTGTGCCAATGGCGAAACGATCATTTTGCAGCACGATACCAATCTTCCTCGCCCGTATTCCCTGGGCTTTAGAGTTCAGGGAACCAAAGGTTTATGGATGGACCTCAACAAAAGCGTTTATGTAGAAGGAATTAGCAAACCGCACCAATGGGACCATCAGGATCAATGGCTGGATAAATATGACCATCCGCTATGGAAAAAATACGGGAACGACGCCAGTGGTGCCGGTCACGGTGGAATGGATTTCTTCGTAATCCACGCATTTATAGAAGCCGTTAAACGGAATGAACCGACTCCACTTGATGTGTATGATGCAGCCAGCTGGAGTGCGATTACACCTTTGAGCGAAAAATCAATAGAGATGGGCAATGAAACCATTGAATTTCCAGACTTTACAAGTGGCAAATGGATGTTAAGGAAACCGATCTTTGGCTTGAATAACGAGTATTGATCGGCTGAGGCACCTAATTCACGGATCGCTTCAAAACAAAATAAGCTATGTTTTCCTGTAGGCTTTGCTTATTTATGTCACATAACTCTAAATATTGTTTCTGTTAACGTTAACTTAACATTGGAAATGCATCTTTGTGCATGTTTATAAATATACTGGCAGTTACTTTTATCATTTTCGCATTGGTTGCTGCATTTAAAATGGATAGTTTATCACAAGCGTTATTGTTCATTCTTGCGTTATGTGGTGTTTCTGGTGTGTTTTATCTGTTTATTACCTTTCCGAGTCTTTCCGGTTTGTCTGTGTCCATGATCATGGCTGCTTTCATTTTTAGGCAGACCAAAAAGTAACGTAGACCTATTGGTAAATATCCCCTTATTGATCCATAAGGGTGGTTTCTGCAAACATATATTTTACTTATATCTTCTTTAAAATATTATTTTTTGAGATAAATATTTTATCCTTAATTAAAGTAATCGGCAGTTTATTTTACAATCTTATTGGAAAATTACAATCTTTTGTTAAATAATTCTTAAATTTATTATACAAAATAGTTCATTAAGATAATACGTAAATTATGAAAACTTTAGGGGAAAAATTCAGAATCTTACGCCAAAAAAAGGGAGTTAATCAGAAGGCCATGGCCGACTTGTTACAAATATCAATCCCGGCGTATTCAAAACTTGAAACAGGTATTACCGATCCAAATTTTAGCAGAATAAATCAAATCGCTCAAGTACATAATTTAACGTTAAGGGAATTTTTAGATGTTGGCGAAGAAGGAGTGAGCGAACAGGAACAAGCGATAGGCCAGTTGAAGGAAAAAATCACTCACCTGGAAAATTCGGTAATCAGACTACAAAGTAAATTAATTGACCTTTATGACCGAGATGAGCAAAAAAAAGAAGTTTAAAGAACTTACATCAGGTAATGGGAAATGTAGGCTCTTTAAACTCAATATTGATTTTAATTTTTATTAACCATATTGATCAATAATTGGCAACGTTCAGTTAACCAATTGTATCCCGCTGCATTTTCTGTATTTTGGAACAGCTTAGAGCCGAAGCCTAACGCTGTAACGCCTGCGTTTAACCAATTGTCAATGTTCTCTTTAGTCACATCAACGCCACCTGTTGGCATAAATTTAAGATTTGGGAATAAAGGTTTGATGGCTTTCAGAAAACCAATTCCTAAAGTATCACCAGGGAAAAGTTTAACGAGGGGTGCACCTAGCTCTTCTGCCAGATTTATTTCTGTCGGGGTCATACATCCGGGCACCCACAATATGTTGTTTGAGGCCGTCACTTTAGCCAGGTCCTCCCGTACAATCGGACTAACAATAAAATCGGCACCAAGCTGTATGTAAGCTTCAGCTTGTGCTACGGTCTTTATAGTGCCAATACCCAACTGCATATCGGTAAGGTGTTCATTTCTGTAACTCAATAATGCTTTGAAATTCTCAGGAGCATTCTGCCCACGGTTTGTGAATTCAAACACCCGAATTCCACCAGCATAACACGCTTTTAATACTTCTATACAGGTTTGCGCGTCTTCGTTGTAATAAACCGGAATAACCGGATAATCCTGGATAACTTTTAAAGGGTCTATTTCTTTTTTCATCTGTATTTGTGATTAACTGTTGTTCTTTTAGTCTTAGATCGATCCATCGCCGAAATCACCCTTAACGAAGAGTTTCTTATAACCTGCGGAAGTCGCTTTATCTATTATTTCCTGCCCATCAATGCAGCTGGTTAGCCCATAGATCAGGCCTGCCATAAATGCATCTCCACTACCGATTCGATCTACTACATCATTGGTTTCAAATACGGAAGAGATGTAATGACGGTTATCTCGCGTATGATACGTACCATAGAACAAGTTATGGGTTGGATTGTCCATAAAGCGAAAAGTATTGGCTACATGCTGACATTGCGGAAAACGGTTGAAAATGGCTTCCGCAGATGCATTTGCATGTGCTGAATAATCTTCAACTGAAGTCTGACGGTCTAATACATCATCCACAGGAATGCCAAGCATTTTATTTGCTGCCCAGATATTACCCATGATCACATCGCAATATTGCACCAGTTCGGGCATCACCTCCAGAGGCTGCTTTCCATAATCCCATAACCTGCTTCTGTAATTAAGATCTACTGAAATCTTCATTCCCTTTTTTCTGGCAGCAACAAGGGCCTCTTTACAGACCATAGCCATATTGTCGCTCAGCGCAGGGGTAAGGGCCGTCCAATGGAACCAGGTATGACCTTCTAAAACGCTATCCCAATCAATGGTTCCAGGCATCAGACCACTAAAAGACGAGAATTTTCGATCATAAACAACCGCTCCGCTGGTTAAGCCATTTGCAGAAAGTAAAAAATAAAGACCTAGTCGACTACCCTGTACAACGGTTTTACTGGTATTTACCCCCAATTCTTCCAAGACCTGAAGCGCATTGCTTGCGAGCGCATTGTCAGGCACGCAGCTGATATAAGCACATGGAATACTCCATTGTCCTAAAGATGCAGATACATTAGCCTCAGATCCTCCCGGAAATAAGGAGACCGTGTGATTTTTAGAAATAAATTGATCTTCAGTTGAACTGAACCGCAATAACAACTCTCCAAAAACCAGTACGTTTTCTTGATTTAGCATAAATTTGATGATTTCAGATTGCAATAATACAGGTTATTGAAGTTAAATAGAAGTAAACTATTTTATTTAATAAATTTCAAACGATTTCGTAGATTTTTAATTATAAATGTGGAATTCGAAGGTTAAATTTCGTTAACATTGATACAATGAATATTCTGACATCTGTGTCAGCTTTTGGAAAAAGAAAGGTTTAAAAATATTAATATAATGAATTTAAGAAAACACAAATTACTGCAGACCTGGCGTTGGTATGGTCCGATTGACCCGGTTACCTTACAGGATGTAAAACAAGCAGGTGCAACAGGAATTGTAAGTGCTTTGCACCATATTCCACACGGCGAGATCTGGCCACTTGCAGACATTGAAGATAGAAAGGCTATTATTGAAGCTTCAGGCTTACATTGGGCAGTAGTGGAAAGCGTTCCTGTACATGAAGCCATTAAAACCCGCAGAAGTGATGCAGATAAGTATATAGAGAACTATAAGATCACGTTAAGAAATTTGGCTCAATGTGGCATAAAGACCGTTTGTTATAATTTTATGCCAGTATTGGATTGGACGCGTACGCAGCTGGATCTTACTATGGCTGACGGATCAAAAGCATTATATTTTAATTGGTTAGAACTGGCCGTATTCGATCTTTTTATTTTGAAGCGGGAAGGTGCAGATGCCGATTACACGGAGGATATAAAATCCAGGGCAAAAACACGTTTTGCAACCATGGATACCGATGAGCTAAATGAGCTGAAAGTTAATGTACTGATGGGCATTCCGAACGAAAAAGAAATTGAACTCGAAGCGTTAAGGGCAAGCATTGACGAATACAAAACGATCGGACGGGAGGGATTGAAGAACAATTTGGCCTATTTCCTCAATAAAATTGCAGCAGTATGTGAGGAGACTGGTATAAATATGACCATTCACCCCGATGATCCTCCATACGCTATACTCGGTTTGCCTCGAATTGTGAGCACTAAGGACGATCTGCTGGATATTTTGAAGCGCGTAGACCGACCATTCAACGGGATTTGCTTTTGCACCGGATCATTAGGAGCGGGCGCATCAAACAATCTAAGTGAGATCTTCGATGCAGTAAAAGAACGTGTTTATTTCCTTCACCTTCGTAATGTAACTAAAGATGAAGCAGGTAATTTTTATGAGGCCGATCATTTGGGTGGCGATGTGAACATGTATGAGATCATGAAAGCCGTAGTAGCGGAAAACGAATTGAGAGAAGAACCAATTCCTTTCCGTCCTGATCATGGCCATCAAATGTTGGATGATTTGAACAAAGTAACTAACCCAGGTTATTCTGCAATTGGGCGTTTACGTGGATTAGCAGAGTTACGGGGACTTGAATTGGGCATATCCGGAAACTACTAGACCTGTTGTGCCGTTCTTAAACGACCGTTTTTCAAGTGTTTCTAGGTAGGGTAGATGACCGTACTTTAATTTGTGTAGGTAACATGACAGTTTCATAGTCCTCCGCATTGAACTTTCCTTCAATCAGCGAAATTAATTTTTCAGCTGCAAGTTGCCCGATCTCAAAAGCTGGCTGATGTACTGTACTCAAAGCAGGGTTCATTGCATCAGCCAGTTCTGTATTGGTGAAGCCGATCAAGGCCACATCAACAGGGACGCGATAACCTAATTTATTCAACAACACCAAACATCTGGTGCTGATCTGATCGGTAGCCGTAAATATGGCATCAGGTTTATCAGGAAGCCCCATGTAATAACCAATAGCCTGCTCCAGATCTTCATTCAATTTGTGTGCATCTGTATAATTACAGGAACGAAGCAATTCCGGCCGGTAGCTAATACCACTTTCGGCCAATGCATGTTTGTAGCCATTGAGGCGGTCAGTAGCGATACTAAATATCGTGTTGGTATTCAAGTGGGCAATGTTCCGGTAGCCATTGCTGATCAGGTGCATAGTTGCATCATAAGCACCTTTGAAATTATCAGCCCCAACTTTATGAGTGTCGATCTGGTCGATCAGTCTGTCGAAAAGTACAACAGGTAAACCCGCCGCCTGTAAGGATATCAGATAACTAAAATTCTTGGTCTCATAAGCTGGAGAGATCAATATTCCATCTACACCACCGGCATACAACAATTCAATGCAGGCAGTTTCCAGTTTCTCGGATTCTTTGCTTTGCATGATGATGATCTGATACGCGTGTTCAGTACTTACCTGGTGAATACCATCTAACATCTGTGCGATAACATTATTGTCAAGGGAACACACAACAACGCCAATTGAACGACTCTTACCTTCCTTCAACCCTTTAGCCATCCTGTTAGGTGAATAATGGTGTTCCTTGGCGTACGCTAAAATCTTCTGTTTGGTCTCAATGCCAATTTCATGACTATCATTTAATGCTTTGGAGATGGTAGAAATAGACAAATTAAGCGCTTTTGCAATATCTCGAAGGGTGACGCTGTGGTTCATACTTTTCTTCTTTTGAATCGGAACGCTAATTTGCAACTATTAAGACGATATGATCAATTTATTTAGTTAAATTTTATTTTCAAATTTTCCAATGATCAGGATCAATGGAAACCAAATAAAATTTAAAATCATAAATAGTTGATTTAATGAGCGTTAACTTTATTAATTTCTGGTTAGCTTATAACTTGACAAAGTAATGATAGGAACTATCATTACTGTTTTTAAATTTGCTTAACGGTGTTAGATTATTTATACATCTAATTGAAAGGTAATGGGAAGTAAGGAACGCATACAACGGTTAAAAGAAGACACGAGGATTAATATTCTCGATGCAGCTTTAGATATCGTTAAGGAAGATGGGTGGCAGGCGTTAAGCATGAGGAAAATTGCTGATAAGATTGAGTATACAGCCCCGATCATTTATGAATATTTCTCTAATAAAGAGGGAATATTAATGGAACTCACCAGACAGGGCTATATCCTGCTTGGAAAGGAAATTAAGAAAGTTAAAAGTGAATACACAAAAGCGGATGAGCAACTGGAAGCAATGTGGACTGCCTATTGGAATTTTGCATTCAAACACAAAGAATTCTACCAGTTGATGTTTGGCGTAGACATGAACTGTTGTGAACAGAAGAAAACTATGCCTGAAATTGATTATGTAGACAATATGTTTTTTGATTCGATCAAAGACGTCATGGCTTCAGAAGAACCGGAAGAAGATTTAATCTGTAGAAAATACTACACATTTTGGTCCATCATACATGGCCTGATCTCCATCAATATGGTTAACAAAGGTAGAAATGAGGCCATGAACCAACATATCTTAAAAGATGCATTAAAAGGAATTATTAAATATATAAACGAATAACATCATTCTAATGGGGACTTTACATAAAAGTCCTTTTTGATTAACATTCACCTAACACCGTTAAATTACTTACACTCGTTATATTCTAAATTTTAAAACATGATTATCATGAAATATCAATCCGCTTATCACCAAACACTTAACAGTGTTAAACCATCTAATGTCGTTATGAAAACTTCTACACTTTTACTTTTAGCTACTATATTTTTATACGGATGTTCAAGTAATGCCCCTCAGGCCGTAGCACCCGCCCCCCCAGCTTTGCCAGTTGCAACGGTAATCTCGGGCACAAAAACAACCTACCAGGAATACCCTGCTGCCATTGAGGGTACGGTAAACGTGGAAGTAAGGCCTCAGGTAAGTGGCGCACTTGACAAGGTATTTGTCGATGAAGGTGCTTTTGTTAAAGCCGGGCAGCCGATATTCAAGATCAATGAGCAGCCATATAGGGCTGCGTTGAATAATGCGCTTGCCGCACAGCATGCCGCAGAAGCGGCATTGATCAATGCGCAATTGGAAGTAGAACGCCTAAGCCCTTTAGTACAAAACAAAGTTATATCGGAATTTCAATTGAAATCGGCTAAAGCTACCGCGCTGGCTGCCAAGGCAAATATCGAACAAGCGAAAGCGAATGTTTCTACTGCATCGATCAACCTCGGTTACACTTTGATTAAAGCACCTGTTAGTGGTTATATCGGCAGACTTCAAAAGAAAAGGGGTAGTCTTGTTAGCCCGACTGACATCGAAGCCTTAACACAGTTATCTGATGTTCACGATGTTCACGTTTACTTTGCATTAGGAGAAAAAGACTTTATCAACTTCAAAGAACAATATCCTGGTCAGAATTTGAATGAAAAGATTAAGCATCTTCCGGCAGTTAAGCTTCTTTTGGCCGACAATACAGAATATAGCAGAGACGGAAAGATTGATGTGATCGATGGACAGTTTGATAAAACTACCGGGGCAATTACGGTAAGGGCAAAGTTCCCTAATCCACAAGGACTTTTAAGATCTGGTAACACTGGCAGAATCCGTTTAAGCCTGCTGCATGCCAACACACTTATTGTTCCCCAATCGGCTACCATTGAAGTTCAGGACAAGATCTTTGTTTTCGCTTTGGCGGATAGCAACAAAGTTCAAAAGCAAGCCATCACCGTAATAGGTAAAACAGGAAATGATTACCTGGTAAAAGACGGAATTAAGGCGGGCGACCAAATTGTGCTGAGCGGACTTGACCGTTTGCAGGAGGGTGCAGTGATTGCACCACAGAAAGCGGCAGAAAAAGTTGCTAAAAACTAAACATTCACCAAACACTAACAATCATGTTCAAAATATTTATACAGCGGCCGGTATTAGCAACGGTCATATCGATCTTACTGGTCATACTCGGCGTGTTGAGCCTTACCAAGCTGCCACTGCAGCAATTTCCAGACATTGCGCCGCCTTCCGTATTGGTTACGGCTAATTATCCGGGTGCCAACGCAGAAACAGTGCTTCGTTCCGTAGCGCCGTCATTAGAAGAGTCTATCAATGGTGTGGAAAACATGAGCTATATGAGTTCCACGGCCAGTAACGATGGAACATTAGCCATTACCGTTTATTTTAAACTTGGTACCGATCCCGATCAGGCTGCTGTAAACGTGCAAAATCGTGTTACTCAAGCTACAAGTCAGCTTCCTTCAGAGGTGGTCCAACAAGGTATCATTACGGCTAAGCAGCAGAATAGTTTTATCATGGCTATCGGAATGTATACAGAGGATGAAAGTAAATACGATCAGACCTTTATTGCAAACTATGCGCAGATAAACATTATTCCGGAGATCAAACGAATCCAGGGTGTAGGCTCTGCCAGTATTTTTGGTGGTGTTAAAGATTACTCGATGCGGATCTGGTTGAATCCGACCCAAATGGCAAGTTATAAAATCACGCCCAGCGAAGTGATGGCAGCCATTCAAGACAAAAGTCTTGAAGCGGCACCAGGACGTTTCGGAGAAAAAAGCACTGAAGTATTTGAATATGTAATTAAGTATAAAGGAAAACTTACAAAACCGGAAGAATATGAAAATATTGCGATACGTTCAAACGCAGACGGTTCCGTATTACGCTTAAAAAATGTTGGTAGAGTCGAATTTGGTGCCTATTCCTACAACAGTGTAACCACATTAAATGGTAAAAAGGGAGTTGTATTAGGAATCATACAATTAGCAGGTTCTAATGCGAATGAAATCCAGATTGCCATCAATGAATTGATGGAAAAATCTGCTAAAGATTTTCCGGCGGGTGTAAAACACAATATCTTTTATAGCACAAAAGTGGCCCTTGATCAATCGATTGAACAAGTAATCCATACGCTGATCGAAGCTTTCATATTGGTATTTATTGTTGTATTTATCTTCTTACAGGATTTTAGGTCGACCTTGATTCCTGCGATCGCAGTGCCGGTTGCCATTTTAGGGACTTTCTTTTTTATGCAGGTATTTGGATTCTCTATCAACCTGCTTACATTATTTGCCCTAGTGCTCGCCATCGGTATTGTTGTGGATGATGCCATTGTTGTCGTCGAGGCCGTGCATGCCAAAATGGAGCAGAAGCACATTGGCGCAAAACAAGCAACGACTGAAGCTATGCACGAGATCAGTGGTGCAATTATTTCCATAACCCTGGTGATGTCGGCTGTGTTCCTACCAGTAGGTTTTCTGGAAGGCTCAACTGGAGTATTCTACAGGCAATTCGCATTCACGATGGCCACTGCCATTATCATTTCTGCCATAAACGCCTTGACATTAAGTCCGGCTTTAGCAGCGTTATTCCTAAAAAGCAATCACACGGATGAGCATACAGGTGCCAAAAAAGGATTTAAAGAAAAGTTCTTTGCAGGATTTAACAGCAGTTTCAATGCGATGACCAATCGATATGTTGGCAGTCTTAAATTTTTGATTAAAAACAAAGCCATTAGCATCGGAGCCTTGTTAGTGATCGTGCTGGCTACCATCTGGATGGTAAGAAGGGAACAG
>JAPSHM010000371.1 GCA_031179845.1 Pedobacter sp. | reverse complement strand
GGCAAATTCAACTCGGTTTAAAATTAAGGGCTCAGCAGGTAGCACTATTTCGAGAAATCATTAAAGATGACAACGCATTCGCAGTTGCCTGTACTTTGATTCTGGGCTATAAAGCTGATCTCAGTTCAGAGGTGGTCGACAACTATTCTAAAACGGGCACCATACACGTTCTGTCAGTTTCCGGTATGCATGTGGGTTTGATCTTTCTCGTCTTGAATTGGTTAATGCGCTTTCTGTCGGGTAAGCGGATTGCGAACGCACTGAAGACCTTCGTCATTCTGGCCATCATCTGGTTCTATGCACTGCTTACGGGCTTCTCCCCTTCCGTGTTACGTGCTGCAGTGATGATTTCTATTTATATCATTGCCAAATTGTTCACCAAAAACACCAACAGTTATAACATAATTGCATTTGCTGCCTTTAGTTTATTGGTATACAATCCATTTTTTGTGTGGGATGTCGGATTTCAGCTCTCCTTTCTGGCGGTTCTCGGACTCGTATATCTCCAACCCAAGATCAATCGGTTATTCACGTTCAAGTTGCACTTGTTAAATAGACTTTGGGAGGCAATCGCTATGTCACTTGCGGCACAATTGGCGACATTCCCACTCAGCATTTACTACTTCCATCAGTTCCCTGTTTATTTTTTACTCAGTAACCTGTTTATTATCCTCCCTGCCACATTAATCATGTACCTGGGTATACTTATTTCGGTTTTAAAGCTGGAGTGCTTAGGCGCGCTGTTTGAATGGCTGATTGTTTTTATGAATTTGGGACTATCCATCATTTCGAGATTTCCAGGATCGGTTATATCTGCCATTTGGCTCAACCGGGTGGAACTGATTTTACTTTGTTTGGCTTTAGCCTTATTCCTTATCTCGTTGATTGAACTTAAGAAAAAACTGCTACTCAGTGCTTTAGTCCTGTTGATAATGCTACAGGTATCATTTGGATATAAAAAGGTCCAGACCATTCATCAAAGAAAGACCATCAGGTTTAATTTGAAGAAAAACTATGCAGTAGCGCTCCTAAGAGCTCAACATGCCATTTTACTAACCGATCTTTCTCCTGGAAGTAAACTGTACCACTACTCTGTAAAGCCGGCACTTGATCAGCACGGAATCACCAAGGTTACTTTTAAACCGACACCTTAATCCCCGCAAAGCAGCATGATGTTAAATGTTATCTTATCTTTGGTACGACTTAACTGAATATTTGTATGACTGAACCATTGGTCTTATACTCCGTAAACCAGCGTATAGCTACGATTTCCATCAACCGTCCTGAAAAGCGAAATGCGTTAAATCCAGATCTTGTTGCCCAGTTAACGGCTGCATTTCTTAAAGCTTCTGATGATCAGGAAGTAAAGGTGGTGATCTTAAAAGCCATTGGATCTGTTTTTAGTGCGGGTGCAGATCTCGCCTACCTGCAACAGCTCCAACAGAATACTTATGAAGAGAACCTTGCCGATTCTGAAAACCTGAAAAATCTGTTTACGACCATTTACTATTTACCAAAAGTGGTGATCGCTCAGATTGAAGGACATGCGATTGCCGGAGGATGTGGTCTTGCGACGGTTTGCGACATTGTTTTTTCTGTCCCTGAAGCAAACTATGGATATACAGAAGTGAAACTGGGATTCGTACCAGCTATTGTCTCCTGTTTTTTACTGCGAAAAACAAGTGAAACGGTTGCAAAAAAATTACTGCTGACCGGCGCGCTTTTCACTGCTGCCGAGGCAATGAATTACGGGCTGATCACGTTTGTAACAAACAAAGAAGATATCAGTCATAATGTAATTACATTTGCCTTAGGTTTGTGTAATGAAGCTTCAGCGCATTCATTGATGGTTACAAAACAGCTTGTTGGACAAACAAAGACTGAACTGGAAAAAATGCTCACAGAAGCCGTGCGTGTGAATGCGCGTGTAAGAGATAGTGAAGATTTCAAAAGAGGAATTGCTGCCTTTATCAGCAAGGAAAAAATTAACTGGTAAACTAAATTATTAAAATATGCTCAAATCTATTAAAACCGGAATTCTGGCCATCATTCTTATTGGAACAGCGATCATCGCTAAAGGTCAGCAAATCATTGATGCCGGAACAATCACCTACGGGATAACCTACATGCTGACCGATGAACAAAAGCAACAAGTTGACCCTTCACTCCTTCCGTCAGAAAGTAAAGTCGAATTCGACGGAAGTATGTCGAAAGTTCAGATCGATATGGGGATGGCTATGTTGAAAGTTGTGACCGATGCCACTGTTAAAAATGCTTTGGTATTGGTAGATATTCCCATGATGCAAAAGCAATATGCCGCAAAAATGTCTAAAAGTGAAATTGAGGAGCAAGCTGGCTCATTGAAATTCAGCGGGTTTACCGCAACAGGAGAGAAACAGACCATCGCGGGTTATAACGCCGAGAAATATAATTATAAGGACAATAATGGTGCGTCATACGAGTTATGGGCAACAACAGAACTTAAGCTTCCTAAAGGCGCACATCCACCCGGCTTAGAGGAAGTAAAAGGTACTCCCATAAAATTTTCTAACCTTCAGGATGGTTTCAAATCAGAACTAACCTTAATAAGTGTAAAAGAAGGAAAAGTCGGACCATTTTCTTTAACGATCCCGGCGGGATATGAGGAAAAAACAATGGCAGAATTGAAAAGTATGAGAGGCGGACAATAACTAAGAGTCAATGTTGAAAAGTTTGATCTTTTTTGTCAGGTTCTTCTTATTTTGGTTGCTGTTCTTCCTTTTAGACCGTCTGATATTTATATTAATTTTTTATAAAAAGTTGACTGCTGTGCCCTTCAGCGATATTGCAGCAACTTTTTATCATGCCATTTCGTTGGATCTGTCAATGACAGCCTACCTTGTGGTCATTCCGCTTTTCAGTTATATTTACTGGCTTTTAAATGGCCGAAAAATTGTAGAACTGAAATGGATCACCGTTTATAACACCATACTGATTGTCATTTGCAGCATATTATCGGTGGTCAATTTCAACATTTACCGGGAATGGGGTAGCAAGATCAATGCACAGGCACTGAGCTTTGCCTTTGCTTCTCCAAACGAAGCTCTGGCCTCAAGTGCTTCTTCTCCACTCGGATTATCTATAACTTTATTGATTCTTTTAACTGTACTGGGCTTGTTTCTCCAACGTTTTATCGTTTCCAGGAAACTCCTGCTAACAAAAAGTCCAATCTGGATCAAAGCGC
>JAPSHM010000105.1 GCA_031179845.1 Pedobacter sp. | reverse complement strand
CCCCAACTATGTTGCACCAGAGCTTCCAGTGGGCCGGCACCCACGATTCTTAGGAGCAAACCGTTGTTAGCAAATGCAGCTAACAGGACCCTCAGCCCTTTTTCCTCCGTTAATCTTCCTACATAAAGGTAGAAAGTACGGGATTTTGGACGATCGGAACGGGGAACTCCATCACAGAAATTGGGTTTTACCACGATCCGATCGGTTAAACTACTTAACCTTGATTGTCCGATTAGCGCTTTAGTATGACTACCAAGCACAATGAATTGATCTACAGCGGCCCAGACCTTAAGTTTCTCGTGCAGATAGGTAGAAAGGGAAACCCAAAAAGTTAAGATGCGTGAATTCTGGTAAACACCTTTTTGAACAGCTGTCCAGGGAAATGCCGCGCGAAGGGAATCAAGAAACAGATCGTTCTGGTGATACAGGCTGGCCGAAGGACAAAGGATCCTGTAATTGTGTAAGGTCATGACGATCGGCACCCCGCAATTTTTAACGGCATAAAGTACTGCTGCAGATCCGCAAAAATGCAGGTTGTGAATATGGATCACGTCTGGCTTGAAAGCGTCAATGTACTGCTTAGCTTTCAAATACGATCGCCGGTTGAAGGGAAGTTGTAACAATTTAACCAAAGTATTACCAGTATTGCTGAAGGTAAGCAGGGAGACGGTCATGCCTTCCGCTTTTAGGAGGGTTACCTCATTATGCACCACGCTATCCTCACCTCCCCGCTCCTTGTAGAAAGTATGGATCACCAGAACTTTCATCAGCTTGCTTTTTTTATTCTGTTCGTGAACTTCAAAAATTCATTGATCAGTTTGCGGATCACCAGCGATTTCAATCCATAGGGCTTCTTGATCTGTGCCTGCAGTTCAGGCACGATATAGTCGGACGGACAGTATTTAAAGCTGCGTTTGACCCCTTTATCCACCGGAGTGATCAGATAGTTGATGCCATAAGTATTTGTCGACTCCTCATCAAATCCCACATTGCTCACTTTTGATAGCACCGGATAGATTACCTTCAACCGATTCTCGGCAATATGGGTCTGCATCTGTATATCCCATGTGGAGATCCGACCAGAAATTTGCTTTTTAAGCATCCTAACCAGGTCATATCCCTCTGCATTAAGTCGCTTTTTAAATCCGGGGGATGTGTTCATCAACACTTTTAGCGCTTGCTTATCCCAGACAACCGTGTCAAAACGATCCGACCAGCCCGCCCATCCATAGGAACAAAAACGCTTATAGATAATGGTATCGTAAGGATATTGTTTATAGTTAACGGGAAAAACATAGGCGGTAACACAAAAGACGGTACGGTCCCGCCGATAATATCGAAGTCCATCCAGGAGGTATTTTAAGTAATTGGGGGACACGATCAGATCGTCTTCCACAATCACAAATTCATCGTAGTGCTTGCTGAGAAAAGTCAATCCTTCCTGAAAATTCGGACCGGTACTCAAATTACGCTCCCGAAAATGTTTGATCACGTTCCTGAACCCTTTGATCGAATCAATATACCGGCGTACTTCCAGGACAGCATCTTTATCCTTTTCCAGCTTGTACCCATCACTAAAAAAGACGATATCCATTCCCTCACATTCAGGATTCTTTAACAAGGCTTCGATGCATGCCTTCAATTTGGCAACCCGGTTGTAACAAAACACTCCGATAATAACTGATCTCTCCATGGCCTGAATTTTTATTTACCTTTAAATCTGTCCCATAACACCGGAAAAAAAGTTTTGAGCCAAAGCTTGACAAATGCTTCGGGTAAGTGATATGGAAAATGTGTTCTAACAAATTTCAAGTATTCTTTATACGCCAAACCTTTGGGGCTTTTCAAGTATTTAATCCGATCCCGTAAAGAAACTTTGGAAGATTTCCAGTTCCTCCCATGATCATCAATGCAGTGACCAAGTACCCCAGGAACCACCATTACCCTAAATCCTGCTTTCTTCGCCCTCAATGTATAGTCAAAATCAGCAATACTGTGTGTATAGCGGTCAGACAATATGCCGATCTTCTGGACCGCTGTTTTAGGCACCATCATGATATTGGCATTTGCCATATCACACTCCAGGTATTCCGTATCACTATATACATTGTAGCTTTGTACTTTCCCCGGACTAAATAACTTCCTTCCTCCATAGGATATCTCCTGCTTTGCTTCATCAAGCGTGCTTCCGATCACAATGGCATCCTTGGTTTCGGTCACCTGGTAGTAGTTGAGCAGACTGAGAATCGCCGTTTCGAACAGCAGCGTATCGTCATTTAGGAGCAAATAGTAATCCGGGTCTGTTTTGAAAGCTTCCTTCCAGGAATTCCGCATGCCACCCGCCCAAAATAAATTGCCGTTTCCGGTAAAAACCCTGACTTCGGGAAAGCGATCTGCCACGGCCTGAGCTGTTCCGTCTGACGAATTGTCGTCCGTCATAAAAATATTGAGCCCTCCCTCATCGGGAATTTTTTGCGCGTAGACGCGCTCCAGGCAACTTAATGTCTTCTCTTTCCGATTGAAAGTAGCTAGTAATATCGCAATTTTCATAGGGCAGCTTTAGAATTGAAACGTATGTTTTTTGCACGCTTTCGTATCGCACGATAATAGCTCAACACATAATATCGGAGCGCCAGCGAAATTGTTAACCGGGGGATCCCTAAATTGGTTTTCAAAAGGTTTTGGAACGCTTCATTGCTAAGTTCAAAACCATAGTTTCGGGAATTTCGGATCAACTTCACATACAGACGATTGAGGCCAAAAGTTTTTTCAGAAGGCAGATGCCAGATGGCAACAGCGGTATCCGATGCTTCGACATTCCTGTAAAAGACCGGATTTGTCCAGATCCTTTTCAGATATTCGGTCTTAGTACTGGATTTGAAACCATTTTTGTAATACAGGTAACTTAACGTCTGTGCTTCTTCATTAAATTTCCGGAGACCATGTTGGTGTCGCCTCATTAGCTCGGGCCATAGCTCCAGAAAATCGCGGAATATCAACTGTATGTTCTTTACACTTAGGAGGAAAAACTCTCCAAGGTGATAACCGGGAATCTCCAGAACTGGTCTGCCCGACAACTCTTCATACAGCTGCTTCATGTCGACCCTGCTTAAACCGTGGATCACCAGTTCTTTCGCACAGGGGTCTTCGAAGGAAATAAATCCGGCAGGTTTGGCCTCTTCAAAGAGATCGTCGACCGGTTTGGTAAAGATACAGTCTGAATCGAGGATCAGGTAGTGGTCATTCGCATTCTTGTTGTGCTGAACAATATATTCCAAAATAGAAAACTCATAAAATTGATTTTGGAAAAGGTGGAAATAACCTTTCGGGGTTTTGTATTTGAAGTCGGTAAAAACGACCTTCACCGCAAGATCGGCCAGCAACTTTTCTACCGCAGTTCCCCCAAGAACAGGCAATGTCCTACTGTTGGTAAACAATAGGTGTCCCTGCGTTTTATGAAAGCGCCTGCTGGTAGCAAAAAACAACAACAAGCAACGCCAGTAAATATGCTGGTGTTTTTCCCCGGATGATTTTTCTCCGGTCTGAGGGTAAATACTTTCTTCTCCTACATCATCGGCACATAGCCAGGTACATATATAATTCATACGCATTACTTAGTCATATTTGAAAGTCTGAAATCTTTTTCGCCCCATAGGGATGATCTTTTCTGGCGGCCCATCGTTTGCTGCTGATTTCCAATCCAGTTCCCCAACGGGCTTTCTTTCCAGATAATACAAACAAAGCCCTACATGTCCCCAAAAGATCAATGGAAGCACGTAGCTAAAGGAAAATATCAAGCCTGCAAGGGAAAATGCGATCATGATCAGGGATTCCTGGCTAAGCTTCCTACTAAAGGCTTTAAAGGCCAGGTAGATCAGGTAGAAATACTTCAGGACCAAACCCACAACTCCATGATAGAAGAGCATTTCCATATAACCTTCATGGAAATGCTGACCGGATTTCTCCGGCCACCAGTCGACCAACGGATTCTTCATTTCAAATCCTTCAAAGGTCCATCCGAAGAACGGCCGTTCCAAAAACATCGGGAAATATACTGCACGCTGGTCGGCCCTGAACTTCCCTGTAGTCTCTTCCCTTGCCGGATCAAAGATCTCGCTAAAGCGCTCAGAAAAGAAAGTAAGTGTCGCGGGAAAAAGCTGTGAAACAACAAACACAATCAGCATAAATGCAGTAGCAGCCCAAAAGCTGAACAAGAAAACTTTGGTCAGGGGGATCATTCTATTTCGTACCGCAATAAAGAAATAAACGGCGAGCGAAAAGATTGCGCTGGCCCAGACAGAACGGTGCTGGTGCACCAGGATGACCACCAGGCAACCTAAAAACGGGAGAAAATGGAGGATTCGGCCAGATTTGATGAACTCATGCAGAAACCAAAGCAGTGGAATGATCATCATAAATATTGACCGCGCATGAATAATTCTGCTATCGCCCGAGAACGGACCGTAATCATCCATTTGAACACTATCCAGACTAAAGGAAAACCCCCATCCATAAAAAAGCATAAATACCAGATACAACACCAGGTAGAACTTTGCGAGGAAAGCCAACAGGTCCAGATCTAAAGACCTGCACAGACATTTGATGAAAATGGAAAAAGCCACCGGAAAAAGTATGGTAAACAAAGTCAGTTGTTGAAAGATCGTCCCGTAGCTCAACATCGATTCGAAGACCAATCGACTCAGTACCAATGCCATCAAGCCGATGTAGATCTTCTCAGTATACAACAGGTTGTTGAAATGGTACAATACAAAACCGAAAATGAGGATGCCCATGACCTTCTCATACATCAGAAGGATTACAGAATTTGGCAGAAAAAGCCAGGAAAAGATATTTTCCATCAAAAGATAGCTGATCATAATGACCAGGATCTCCTTCACATAGAACTGATAACCGAATATTTTTACCAGGTGGTTCATTAGATGAGCTGTTTTATCCTTCGGATCACCTTAGGCACGATATGGGTCAACTGAATCGCAGTCAACAGGTTATTTAAAAGAACCACCTTCATGCTGTTCCTGTCATCCACCCACTTTATTTCCCTTTCCCCCCTCAGGTACATGCTCTGGAAAATTTCTTCATTCTCCGGAATGATCGCCCTATAGATCTCAGCTTTTTTATCTACCAGTTCCTTATTGATATAGCCCAGGTGTTTCAACCTGAAATTGGTATTCTTTTTCAGCCCCCGAATCCCTTTAACATTGGGTGAATCAACAACCAGATCCTGAAAATATCCCGAAGGATGCTCTCGCCACATCAGGCGGTCATGTCCCGAAGAATAGTTCAGTCTGTACCATGATCCCGCAAAATGCTCCCTGTCGATGAAATGAAACCGCCTGAATGCAAATTTATTATAGTATCTGCTCCTCATCAGCCGATCAAAATGCGCCCTGGTGAGTTGTGGCTCAAAGATCTCATCAATGTCCAGCCATAAACACCAGTCGGGCTTGCGCAATCTAACCCGTTCATATAACAGGTTTTTGTCGCGCCCTTCATGATATCCCTCCGTACGAATGATATCCACTACTTTCGGGTGTGCCTTCAACAATTCATAGGTCCCATCTGTCGAACCATTGTCCAGCACAACCATCTCATCGACTAACTTTTCAAAGCAGGCCAGCCATTCGTTTGCAAAGAACATTCCGTCTTTCACCCGAAGCATTATCACTAGTTTTGCCATATCTTAATGTTCATTTAGTACGGTTTGTTTGTTGAAATATATTTTGAAAATGGACGAGATCCGCTGACCGACTTTGGTTCTTAGTTCAAGGTCAATCAGCAAAAGCAATCCGATGAAAAAGACAGTGAAGGTAAACCCGTTAACCAGGATTCTGGTGACCAGCAGGTCCTGTGGAAGCATCATGTTAAAAACATAGCTTAATATCCAGCCGGCAACTGAAGCAGAAATGGCAATGACGGACCAAAGGCCAAGTGCACGGCGCAGGTAAGCACCACTTAAATAGCCCAGCCTGTGTAGCCGGTAAGTGAAAAAAACGAAGTCAATACAGATATTCAACGTTAGCATGACTACCAAAAGGCCGACAATCCCATATATACTTGTTGCGAAGTAAAATAAAAAGGCGGCGATGATTCCTTTGATAATATGGATAAAACTATTCACCTTAATGTCGCCCAAAGCATAACCCATATTGGCCATAAAATAGCTGATGAGGCCGAAGAAGAAATTGGCGATCAACAGGAATACGATCTCATTGCCTGCATATTTACCCATTCCCGTCCAGGCGGTGATCAAACTTTCATAATTCAGACAAAAACAAATGACGATAAATATTGCTGCATAGGTATAGTATTTAAACTGCGAGCTGATGAGCTTCCTGATCCCCTCCTGATCGCCCATTCCTTTGGCATGAGAAACCAGTGGCATCAAAGCAACAGAGTGCCGGCCAATGAGCGACTGAGTCATTTGTATGGGCCGCTTATTAATTTCAAACATGGTGATCAATGAAGGCGCCACAAAACGGGCAAGGACAATCATATCCATGCTTGCCGAGATCCCGCCAATGATCCTGGAAAGCGAGGTGAACGAAAAGATCTTAATGAAATTCCTGAAATGACCGATCCTGAACATGACCTTCAACTTTTCCCTTTTTAGCGCAATTCTGAGGGCAGTATAGTTGAATACAATGTTATAGACTGCGCGACATAAATTGGCCACTGCTATGGAAACTACCCCGAAGCCTAAGAGCAGTAAGGATATATTCGCAAAAAGGAACAATACATTACCCGTTAGCGAACCTATGGCTACCGGGCCTGAATTATGTAACCCCTGATTGATCCCCGACAGGCTAAACGAAACGAGCGACATGCCCGTGGCCATCACAGAGATCAGTAAAGCCGTCTGTAAACCCTCGTAAATAGAGAGGTCCTTGTTGATGATCTTACCTGCCAGAAAATAGAAGACAATACCTGCAATTATTGAAATAGCCAAAATACAGACCGAGGCCATAAAACCTGACCCAATCGTTAAACCAATCTTAATATTTTCTTTCTGCCCCCGCAGTTGCGCTATCTTTTGCTGGAGCACATCTCCCACCCCGGGATCTGCCAGGGTCATCCAGGCCAGGATGTTTCCGGTGGCCAGCCATAAACCAAGGGTTGAGGTGTCAATGCGTTTTAAATACAATGGCAGCAGAATTATGGAGTTGATAATGTTGGTGGTCACGTATCCATATTGAAAAATAAAATTCCACCGGAGAACTTTAATATCCATCAGCTTTTACTTGCTATACCGATTCTCTTTTGATCGTAACTTGTACCATAAACCATCCCAGTCCCATAACCATAGCCATAGCTACTGCTGCCGTACCCCCGTTGCGATACTGCGTTGAACACAATGGCAGGATTGGGTAAATTGTTTAGCCTGATGTTCTCATCTATTCTTTCTACAAAAACTTTAGGGGTATAACCATGTCTGACAACGAACAGGGTCGCATCACATAGTGACGCAAGGATATAAGCATCAGATACCGGTCCAACCGGCGGGGCATCAACTATGATGTAATCGAAAGATGCGTGAAGATAGTTCATGAGTTCTTCGGCCTTACCATTCATGATCAGCTCTGCAGGATCGTCCGGCAGCTTGCCCGTCAACAAGATGAATAAGTTTTCATTTACGGTAGATGGAATAATGATCTCTCCTGCCTCCGCCCTGCCCTGCAGATAATCCGTGATCCCCCTGCTTTGCTGCAGGTTAAATTTTCGGTGAATGGAAGGATTGTTCAAGTCGAAATCCAGTAAAGCCACTCTCTTACCCGTCATTGCCAGGGTGATCGCCAGGTTAGAAGCTACAAAACTCTTGCCTTCACCCGTAATTGCAGAGGTGACCATCATCCTTTTTTTAACCGTACTTACGCCAATGTAATGCAAGGTTGTTCTTAAGCTGCGGAACTGCTCTGCGATCAAAGTCCGCCGTTTTGAACCGGTCACAATATATTGGTCCGTGTTGTTTGCGGAGATTTCTGCGATGACGGGCAATTGGGTGAGCGCCTCAATATCCTTTTGAAACATCACATTTCTCGTCATCCCTTCCTTGGTCAGCACAAATCCCAACCCGATGATGCCAGCACCAAACAGTGCAGCGAGATAGACCATTTTCTTTTTAGGGCTAACCGGAAATTCGGAGGACTCAGCACTGCTGACGATCTTACTTCCCGAACCATTGGCAATATAGGATAAGGCCGTTTCTTCCTTTTTTTGAAGGAGGAACGTATAGATCCCGCTTTTGATCTGCTGTTGGCGATTGATATCGACCAGATTTCGTTCCGTTTCAGGCATTGCCTGCAGGGCTGAAGCATAAGTGTTCGTGGTCGCCGATAAATTGTTTCGGCTTGCACGGAGACTGCTCTTCTGGTTTTGAAGGTTCTGAATGATCTGCGGTTTTATTTTTGCGATCTGATCGGTATACGACACGACCAGTGGATTATTTTCTCCGGTAGTTTTGCGCAGACTTTCTGCATTAAGCTGCAACTCATAGATATCCTTCACCATTTGTGTCAATCCCGGATCACTGATGCCCACTGTTGAGGGAACAAGACCGCCATTGAGGTCTTTCGACTTCACATACTTTTCAATTTGATTGAGAACCGACAGCTGCATATTGATCTCCCCAACTTTTTGATCGTTCATACTTACATTCTCGAGGTAAAGTTTTCCCTGAGCACCGACATCTACGGCTCCCCGGCTGGAGCGATAGTTTTCCAATTTACGTTCAATGGCAGCCAGCTCATCTTCAACAGTAGCCAGCCTTTGCGTGATAAAGTCCTGCGTATTGGCTGCAAGCCGATTCTGTTCTTCGATCTCGAAGGAACTATAGGCCTTTAGCACCTCATTCAGGATATCTTCTCCACGAGCCGGGTTTTCATCTAAAACTGCTACTTGTAAGATCGTAGAAAGCTTGTTCGCTTCTGTAACTTTAAGGCTTCCGGCCAGGCGTCTGGCCACCGTTTTCGGTGGAATTAAAGAAAAGAAAAAATCATGACCGCCGAAATTCCGGGCCATTCGGTTCTGTCTGAACATCAATTTCCCGTAAGGTGTTTGTACCCAGGTGTTATAGGGATACAATTGATCTGGTAATTTTACACCTTGCCGCGTACAGTGAAATTCGACCTCATCAACCCCCTGGATCTCCATTGGACTGGCTGCGAGGATCTGGATCGGTGCACCTTTGTATTGCAACACTTTCGAGATCCGATGATGTTCAAATATCGGCGCATACAGTCCAAGCTTATTGACAACTTTATATAAGATCGGATTGGAAGCGATCACCTCCCTTTCGTTATCGATTGTTTTTTTTGGCGTAACGGTTTCCATCGGGTCAGTAACCCTGGCGTCTTCGGCCCCTTTCTTCTCATTGATCATGATCCTGGCCTGCGCTTCATAGATCGGAGGCGTAATCCGCATATAGAGCCAGGCGCAAAGGATTGATACAATGAACAGCCCTAAAAAAAGCGGCCAGTAAGGCAATAGCTTAAAAATTATATTACTGCCGGATGCACCTGGCGAGCGTTGTTCCGTTGGTTTTCTGATCAGTTTCATAGCGATTATCTTACTATACGGTCAATGATAATTGCACCGAAAGATAGTGCACTTAAGATGATGGGCAGCAGCTGGGTAGACCTGGTTGAACCGGCTACTTTTGCTTTATTTGCTTCAACATAAACGATATCGTTGGATTTCAGATAGTAATATGGCGAGCTGAAAATATCGCTCGAATTCAGATCTAACCGTTTAATGGTCTTTACACCTTCTTCTTCCCTAATGACCATCACATTATCTTTCTTACCATAGATGGTAATGTCGCCCGCCAAACCCAATGCCTCCAGCAGAGAGATCTTCTCACTTGGAACATTGACCACTGTAGGTCTGGCCACCTCCCCCAATACACTTACCTTGAAATTCAGTTGGCGGACAATAACGATCGGATCCACCAACAATTTTCTTGTTTTCAACTCATTGGTCAGCCTCACCCTCAGTTCATTGGTCGTCAGTCCGCTAATCTTCATTTCTCCCAATACAGGAAACTGAATTGTCCCAAGGTCGTTCACCAGATATCCCGGAGATTGTAAGTTCAGCCCATTGGTACTCGTACTGCTGACAAATGAATTGTTAGGCTTATTAAAGAGCTCTGTTGCATCCGGATTTAAGCTCGTTACTGCAATACTGAGAATATCATTCGGCTGGACCACATTCTTCGCAGGAATATTGTTCGACTTGATCACTGCATCCAGCTGATCATTGAAATAGACCGTCTTTCTTGAATTTACGCAGGAACTCAGGATCAATACCACCATAACGACCGGCAAAAATGTAAGTACCGTCGATCTCGGCATGTTTTTTTTTTCTTCAGACATAGTGACGAATAATTAAGGATTAACAGATGCGATAATATTTTGAAAATTTCCTACCCCCTATTACACCTCTCGATAAGAATTGGTTTTGTTTATTATTTAAAAAAAAACACCCTAACTTTGAATTGGCAATAAGCACCTCGTTCTGTGTATTTATGAGTAAATATTTTTACATTATGTGTTGAAATTGTGTTAAAAGCCCTGGTCTAATGTGAAAAAGATATTCGTATGTTATGTTAAAAGGTGTCCTTAGTTGCGGTTTGTCGCTACTGCTACTATCTTCCTGTGAAAAAACTCAAACCAACCTGGCTCCTGAGGCAAGTGTTAACCAGGCGACTGATAGCCTGAAATCTGTCCTGGCTTTTCAATCGTATGGATTGAATGGTAATGGGATTGCAGACAATACGGCTGCCTTACAAAAATTAGTTAACGAATCCTCAGAAATATATCTAAAAGGTGGTACTTATATCATCAACCAAACCATCAACCTGAAATCAGGTTTAAAAATCTATGGTGAACCGACAACAGTTATAAAAGCCGGTAACCAAATGTCCGGCACCCTGAGCAGCAATGGCCGGTATTTCTTTGCCGGATCAACTGACCAGATCGTGATCAGCGGGATTACCTTTAAGCAGTCAGACATGGCCTATCAATGGAGCGACTGGAACAACTCCTGTATTTACCTTTTAAACTGTAAAAATACCCTGATTGAAGGAATATTTTTCGATTTCAAGGTGCCATATGCTACAAACGGGATGGAGGCAGTCTGGATCTCGGGTACCGGATCAACCAACAACACCATCAAAAACAATAACATAAATACATTAGGCATAAAATACGCGGAAAATGGTGCCGACGGCACCATCGTGCACAGCAACATCTTGAATAATGCCTATTCAAACGCTATAACTGCGAACGGGAACCATCCATCCGATTACATCACCAATTGCCAGATCGTGAACAATACGATCAAAAATGCCGGACGGATGGGTATTGAAGACTGGGGCAATACCAATGGCGCCCTTATCAAATGGAATAAAGTGTACGGCAGCGGAAAAGATCCAAACCAGGCGATCGATGGAATCGCAATTTCTGCTGTGGGCAGTAATGTTAGCGTAATTGGTAATCACATTTCCGACAGCCAGATCTATGCGATAGAAGTCAGGGGAAATTATGGGGTCACGGTAACGCATAATACCATGACGAACAATCCTGCTTCCACGGGAATAATTCTAAATTACACCTTTCCAATACCCCAATTCGTAAGTGGTGTGACCCGAGCCATGGTCGGTTACAATAAAATAGAAAAGAGCGATATCGGCATCCATATTTTTGGCGATTATGAAGCCAATGTAAAGATCCTCCGCAATACCGTTAACAATTCCATTACGAAGGCCATTAGTATTGAAAGTGGATCGCCTTCCTATTTGTTAGACCTTGAAGGCAACAGAACCAATTACACCATTCCTGCGAGTAGAGAAAGGTATGCTTTGTTCAGCTACACAAAATTCGATCCCGGAGCAGCAAATCAGGTAATTAATAGTACAGCTGACTCCCTTATTTATGCGC
>JAPSHM010000370.1 GCA_031179845.1 Pedobacter sp. | reverse complement strand
GATTTTTACCCTGCTTAACTGGTTGAATAACGGATCAATCAATGCGGCAACTTCCTCTTCATCATCACTAAAGATGCTCACCTGCTGTCCGTGAGTTGACTCGATCAAATATTGAATCGGTTCTTCCAGATCATCAAAAGGCACTACAGGAATAACTGGTCCGAATTGCTCCTCAGTATATAGTTTCATATCGCGGTTAACCGGGTAAACGATTGCCGGATATACAAACGAGGCCACTGTATCACCGCCATTATCATTGATGACTTTTGCCCCCTGGGACACGGCATCAGTAATGCAATCTTTAAGATAATCAGGTTTATGTGGTTCAGGCAGCGGTGTCAATGCAACGCCATCTTCCCATGGCATACCAAACTTAAGCTTGGCTACAGCAGCAGCCAATTCTTTCAAAAACACATCAGCAAGACTGCGGTGTATGAAAATGATTTTAAGTGCCGTACATCTTTGTCCGTTGAACGAAAGAGAACCAAGTACCGTTTCCTGCACCGCAAGTTGTACATCTGCTTTTGCTGTAATGATGGCAGCATTCTTTGCATCAAGTCCCAGAATAGCCCTTAAACGGTTTACTTTAGGATGTAGTTTTTTAAGTTCATTAGCCACCTTGCTCGAGCCGATCAGCGTAAGGACATTGATCTCACCAGATTTCATCAGGTCGGGTATGATCTTATTTCCGCGACCATATATGGTATTGACTACCCCTTTAGGAAAACATTCTTTGAAGGCTTCTAATAATGGGTAATGCAATAATGTGCCATGTTTTGGTGGTTTGAACAACAGGGTATTGCCCATGATCAAAGCAGGGATTAACGTTGTAAAGGTCTCGTTTAAAGGGTAATTAAACGGGCCCATACAAAGGACCACTCCAAGTGGAGAACGTCTGATCTGCGCAACAATGCCTTGTTCAATGACGAACTTTGACGACTGTCTGTCCAAATCTTTCAACGCATCAATTGTTGCATAAATATACTCAACTGTACGGTCGAACTCCTTAATTGAATCGGCATAGGACTTGCCTATTTCCCACATCAGTAATTTTACAACAATTGCTTTCTTCTCTATGATCTTATGTGTGAATTGCTCCACACAATGGATCCGGTCGGCAACACTCATCGTTGGCCATGCACCTCTTCCGTTGTCATACGCCTTCACTGCTGCCTGAAGTGCTACGTCGGCCTCTTTCTCACTACACAGCGGATAGGTGCCAATCAATTTCCTTTCCAGGCCTTTCTCGGTACGGATACAGATCGGAGATAGCACCTCGTGGACCTCTCCATTCCAGGGAAGCATTTCACCATTGCACAGGTATTCGCGCTGGTGTAGTTCCCCGGACAATTTAAATTCTTCAGGGATTTGATCTTCGGTAACGAAGATTGAATCTAGCTGATCTTTTGAAAACATTTTGTTGTTATTAGTTTAGGTATAATATTTAAGGTTTTTATAGGTTGGTGATCGGTCTGTACTTAGGTACAAGGATCTTCATAATAACCCATGCGATCAGGTAAGCAACAGCGCAAATTGCAAACATGATGGTATACCCGGTTTCAATGTGTCCCAGTGCTTTGTACTTATCAAACAGAAAACCTCCAAGCTTGGTGATCAGTACACCGCCGATACCACCTGCCATTCCTCCGATACCAACAACTGATCCAACTGCCTTTTTAGGGAACATATCAGACACAGTAGTAAAAATATTTGCAGACCATGCCTGGTGTGCCGAAGCACCGATACCAATAAGCACTACAGGGATCCAGAAAGTAAGGTGACCGAGTGGTTGTGCGGCAAGCACCACTAGTGGGAACAAAGCGATAACCAACATGGCTCTCATACGCCCATCGTATACCCCGTAGCCTTTTCTGATAAAATACATTGGGAACCACCCCCCGCCAATACTACCGAACATGGTCATACTGTATAAGACGGCTAAAGGAATCATGACCTGTGTATCAATCATTCCATACTGATCCTTCAGATAAGCAGGCAACCAGAACAAGAAGAACCACCATACACCGTCTGTCATAAATTTGCCGACAGTAAACGCCCAGGTTTGTCTGTAACCAAGTAATTTGAACCAGGAAACCTTTTCTTCCGGTGCTGTATTGTCTTTTGCAGCACTATCTTCTGCAACCTCATCGCTATTGATATACGCCAGCTCTTCAGCAGAAAGTTTCTTTTGCTTCTCTGGTTTCTCATAAAATTTAAGCCAAAAAATCAACCATAAAAATCCGACCGCACCGATGATTAAAAATGCAGTTTCCCAGCCCCATTGTTTCGCAATAAAAGGTACTGTTAATGGTGCCAGGATTGCGCCCACATTCGAACCTGAGTTGAATATTCCTGTAGCAAATGACCGTTCTTTTTTAGGAAAATATTCTGCTGTTGCCTTGATGGCTGCAGGAAAGTTTCCGGATTCCCCGAAGCCAAGTACGGCTCTTGAGAACATAAATCCTGCTATTGACACAGAGATCGCCCCTATTCCAGCAAAACCCAGGATGGTTGCGATGCCTTGTCCTAATGGGATGGCCAGCGCATGAATGATTGCTCCAATAGACCAAATTATAATTGCCCAGGTGTAACCTCTTTTTGTACCAAGCTTATCAATGATCCGACCAGCGAACAACATGGATATGGCATAGGTAAATTGGAAAACCGCTGCAATATCTGCGTAATCACTATTGCTCCAACCAAAAACCTCTTCAAGATGTGGCTTTAATAAGCTAAGCACCTGACGATCAAGATAGTTAACAGTTGTTGCAAAGAATAATAGTGCACAGATAGTCCACCTGTAATTTCCCATTTTGGTCTCTTTCATTATATTTGGTTTAATTTTTAATTTGTTCTAAAATTTAAATCATCTGCCTCTTGTACCTTTAAAAAGGTTCGTTTTAGCGGCTCAATATAAGTAATTCTACTTGATTACACTTGTCAAAAGTTCCTTACTTGTCACGTGTTTCTACGGATACACATCGTATAAAGCACTCAAGAATAACTGATCGAAAGCAATTCTACATAATAAATCCAAGTAAAGACAATCTTCATTAGAAAATATTTACGCAATCGTTATCGTTTTGCTGATACTTAATACGCTTTGGCTATTTAGTAAACTATCTCGGCACCTATGACAATAATCTTAAGCTGAAAAGCATATTTATAGATTTATGAGGTCGTTTTAAGAAGACGGCATAGCAATTCCTGCCCCGTATGAAACTTATGAGCGACAAAA
>JAPSHM010000369.1 GCA_031179845.1 Pedobacter sp. | reverse complement strand
GCGCGTTAAACAGATCTTTCATGTGGCTTAGCGTGAAATGTAGGGTTCTTTTTGATATACTTAGCCTTTTGGCAAATGCGTCCGGACATCCCGTTGACCGGTGTTTAATTAAAAAGTCGATGGCGCTAATGCGGTTAAAGTCAATTCTCATATTTGAGCGTTATATAAGTTATATATTAAAATCTAATTCACAATTTTCTAGCACGATCTATTTCCTTCTTTTGAGGCTCTTAATAGTACAGCTCCTTTTGAATTTTTTTCATCATCTTTCGTGTGCAATAATATAAAAAGCTTCGATGCAGCCTGTCTGCATTTAAGTATTTACCTTTAAAAAAATGAGGATGACATAAACCGACTTAACCTAGTTAATTTGGGCGAATTTTGAGGTACCAATGAATTGAAAACTGAATGTTGCATTATTTCCAATGCACAAAATTGAACACAACATTCCTAAAAAAGAAAAAAGGACTCAAGGTCATCTGGCTGGTGAAGATCATTATTGAAGAAGTCGTTGAACTTCTTCTAGCTGAGGATGGTTTGTCATTTAGAAGATTAACTTCTCTACGTTCCTTGCGTACGCTAGCTTGAATTTGAATTTTGCAGGGCCAACTCAATGTAATTCCAAAGGATACCTCGAAATTCATACTTATCATACCTTATAACATCAGATTGAGCAGTACCGAGCCTAGACTCTAGTTTTTCCAATTAACATACCGGAATACCTTTGGTTGGATAAATTACTTTCTTGAGCATTCCAGCTTGGATATAATCGGCAGATACATCTTTTCTATGGCATATGCCATACCTCCACCGTCTGATCCAAAAATGAAAAACTCCGGCGCATATTCTGCAACATCATACCCTAAATTAGTGTAATATTTCATAAACAGAATGCGTAGCCCCCAATTCAACTATCAACTTGTCCATCAAACATTAAAGATAGAGAAGTAAAAATAAGGACAATGAGGGCGCAGCAACTTTTCATATCTATGTTTGAGTTTTATTAAAACAGCTTGGCGTTCTAATATTTCACCAATAACAAATATCAACGCAGCCCTTTGGCATCGAATGATAAATGTTTCAATAGAAAGTAAGACAAAAACATTAAGAAATAGAGGGTTGATCATAAGTGATGGTCAACCAAGAACGAAATTCTTCATTTAAACGATGTTCGTCCATAGTTCGATATTGTTCATATAATACATGCACATTAGTACTAATTGTATCAATTTTGAAAGGAATTGGGCACAAATACATTTCCAAAGTCGGTCGCCAAATTGCTTTTTGAGGAAGGCACAGTGTTATTTCTGGCATTGTAAGTTCGTCAATTAAATCAATAAGGGAATCGATTGACTCGGGACTATCCTAATGACTTTGGTACTAACCAACTCAAATTGCAAATCTATCTGCAAGGAAGAAGATAAATCTTTAGGTATACTGGAAACTATTTGATTAAATAGATGAATACTGTTATGAAAGATATCTAATTTAGTTATCAAAAGGCTTCCTCTATAATCTCGTCAATATGAATAGACTTCGTGGTCAATGACTTCGAGAAGCCGTTTAAAATTTCTGTTATATTTAGCATATTAAAGTTTTTTAACTAGATCTGAAACCCAATCGACAACATTTCTTGGCACTTCCCCTTGGCCATGTATCCAACTTCCATCAAAATTTAAGGCTTTACCATCTTTTAAATGTAAATGTATGTTACTGAGCTTAACCGATTGCCGGTATAGGTGTAGGTCAGCTGATCTACAGGCGTACCACTTTGAAACCGGTTCAAGCTGCGGATATTGCCCATTACATCATCACTGAGAGTTTCATTGTTCCCATCATTGCTTTTCCCGCTGACCAGGCGGTTCAGCTTATCGTAACTGTAAATATAACTTTTATTAAGAAGGTTGTTTGCCCCCCAATTCTGCCTGCTGATGTTCCCGTTGTACTGTCCGACCGATCCAGTGGCCTGGTCATACTCCAACTCCATGCCAAATAAGGGCGCCGACTGCGTTTAACACCAATATCGTTTGATCCTATAAAAATATAAGAAAGAACTGATTTTTCAATAATATCAAAACCATTATCAGTAAACATGATTAGTCCAATCACTACTGATATTATAAGAGGAGTAATCAAAATCCCCGTGGGTGGTAGAAAATAGCCGATGATAGTGTTTAATAATAACACAAGCATTAATATGCCGAAAATAGATGTTTTTTGCAGTTTCATATTGCTTATGGATTTCTATGTGTAGTAGTGTTTTGCTACTTTAATTCGTCATGTTGCTACTCCCAGCCTTTCCCCTGCCATACCAATTCATTTGAATCTTTAAGAAAAAGTAATTCGTGATCGTACGGCTCAAATTCAAAGAACACAGATCGAAATGTGGTAAAGTTATAGTTAAGTAATTTGTTTTTTCAGTATCTATATCTTGTTCAAAGATTTCAAACAATATTCTACTTTTATATAAGACAGTTCCTGATACGTTTGCGTTCAGAGAAAAAGAGATATGGTTGCTGTCGCCAGCATTTGAAGTTTTTGGCCACAAATGCATTTGTTTAGGAAGTTTAGTTAGATTTTTATTGGTAGAAATCGATTTGCTGACCTTGTGGATCTTTGTAAATGGTATTTTGTGCCGTGCGTGCCATATTAGTTTGCGCACAGCTGCTCATTGTGCATACTATTATCAGACCAATGTTCAATAATCTCATTTTAAAGTGGCTTTATAATTAGGTTTTAAAAGATTAAGAAAATAATTTCCAGTTAAATTTGAGTCGGCAACGATTTGACAATAAATCCTACACCAACTATAGCACACAGGATAACGCTTCCCCATAAACCAATATAGGTAGAAAGCGTTGGACCTTCCCAATTTGTTTTCTCTGACGAAGGTTTTTCGTTTTTAACATTTTGAAATATCAGATATGCTGCTATTAAAAAACCGACACCAATAAAAAATAGTTTAAGATTCATAATTAATGTTCATTGTCTTCGCCCATAGCATGGTTTCAAAGTACTTCAATCACGACCGCTCGTTTTGAAAGAAAAATTTCTTTTTTATGGCATATGCCATACCTCCACCGTCTGATTCAAAATGAAAAACTCCGGCGCATATTCTGCAACATCATACCCTAAATCAATCAAATAAAGCTGGATTAACTCTGGAAAAAATTTTTCTAATTAATTCTATTTTTCCACTATTCAATTTCTGTTCTTCGGCAATTGAAATCATTCGATTTTCCT
>JAPSHM010000104.1 GCA_031179845.1 Pedobacter sp. | reverse complement strand
ACTTCCATCTTGAGCCACATTGATTTCAACAGGGTATACCGTCTGTCCAACCAACTGTGGTGAAACAAAAAGCATCACTGTCAAAAATACCCAGCGGAAACAATTCAATATTTTCATCTAATTTTCTGTTTAATCTTTTTTAACTGGTTCTACCCTGAACCAATCGAAATCTGCATACCCGGAATCGTTGATCTTAACGTCCCTGGTACAGAACAACCCCATTTTTGCGCCAATCCATTGGCCAACTGCAGCCTGAAACTCCACTCCTGCAACTGTGAACTTATGCCCATCTTCGCTATAGCTGAACTGACATTTCGCCCCCTTACTTACGCTCACCCTTAAGTAGATTGAGGAAGCGTTCACTTTGGTCAATGTGGTTTCTACTTCAGCATTCCCTTTATGTGCTGCCTGACACTGCCCGAAAACTAAATAGTTCCCGTCTTTTTTACTTTTGATGCCAAGACCCGCATAATTTTGTCCCATTATAATTAATCCAGCTTTTTCATTCTCAATATTGGAATTTGGCGAAAAGGACAATTTTACTGTGGCACTGAATTCTTCTGCCGGGAATTTTTGCAGGAGTAGATTAGGCACTTCCCAATAATTCTTAGCGTTTTCAGGGATCTGAGCTGAATACAACCTTAATGATCCTTTCGAGGCATTCATAAATGACCAGGTAGCTTTTGGATTGGCCTGCCATTGCCATTGCAGACCTAAAGTCGTCCGATTAAACTCATCGCTTTCAGGAGGCGTTTGAATGGGGTACACCTTGCCAACATTGGGCTTTTTATGGATCATCACTGGCTCACCTATTCCGTCATTATCTTTGTCAACCCCGATCACGGGCCAGTCGTTCACCCATTTCATGGGCTGCAAATGAACCACTCTACCATATGCCTCTTTATCCTGAAAGTGCAGGAACCAGTCTTCACCCGTTTTAGTGTCTACCCAGGCGCCTTGATGAGGTCCGTTTATGTTGGTCTTTCCCTGATCCATCACGATCTTACGTTCGTACGGACCATAGATGTTTTTAGCGCGCAAGGCCAACTGCCAGCCTGTAGCAACACCGCCCGCAGGAGCGAAAATGTAATAATATCCATTGCGTTTGTGAAATTTCGGTCCTTCAACCGTTGGATCAATCTCGTGACCATCGTAAACCAATACGCCAGCATCCAGGGCTTTAGTTCCTTCGGAATTCAATTGCTTGATAGCCAGGACGCTTTTTATTCCTGCGCGACTTCCGGCATAGGCATACACCAGATAAACTTTACCATTGTCGTCCCATAACGGGCAAGGGTCAATCAAGCCTTTACCGGCCGCTATCAATTCTGGTTCGGACCAGGGACCTTCGGGCTGCTTTGCCTTAGTCACATAGATTCCGAAATCCGGATCAGGGTAATAAATGTAAAATTCATTGTTGTGAAAACGGATGGCAGGGGCCCAGACACCATTTCCATGCTGCGTTTTGGAAAAATGCTCAAAAGGCGGCTGACGCTTTAAAGCATGACCGATCAGGCGCCAGTTCACCAGATCCTTAGAATGTAAGATCGGTAATCCGGGGACTGCATCAAAGCTGGACGCAACCATGTAATAATCATCACCAACGCGAATGGCATCCGGGTCAGAATAATCTGCATCTAAAACCGGGTTTTGATACGTTCCGTTTCCCTGGTCGGACACCCAAACTTTTGAAACGTAAGTAGCATCTGGTGATTGTGCATTGATGTTAAGCGTGGCACTTAATATTGAAACTGTAAAAACTAAACACTTTATGTTGAAATTCATATCTATACTATAATTGGCTTACACTGGTCTTAACGTTTTACAATTCGCCCGGCAAGTTCCAGATTTAACTTTTTTATTTCCAACAATACCAGTTCAGCCATTCGTCGCGCACCATATTCGTTGAAGTGGGTATTATCATCTTTACCAGATGGATAATTGGGGTTTTGGCCAGGTTCTAATTTGTTGAATAGCAAATTAGAATTTTCGACACCCATTTTTTGCAACAGCAGCATACTTTCCCGATCGAGATCAATCAATGGAACATTCATTTCATGGGCAGTGGTTCTGACAATTTCAGAATACACCTGATGGGTTTCCAGCACTTTACCAGCTGCATCAAAACTGCGTCGGGCTACAGGTGTGATTAATATTGGAAACGCACCTGCATTTAAAGTTTCCTTTACATACTTACCGAGATAACTTTTAAATTCCGCTTCTGTAGTATAGGTTTTTTTAGTCTTCACCTCATCATTGTGACCGAATTGTATGAAAACATAGTCGCCTGATTTTAAATTGTCTGTTACCGACTTCCAGCGGCCCTCTGCAATGAATGACTTTGTACTGCGGCCGTTCTGGGCCCTGTTTTCAACAGTTACGGATTCATCAAAAAAATAAACGAAAGGCATACCCCATCCTGTTTCAGGATACTTATCAGTTTGTTTAATCGACATTGTAGAATCCCCTACCAGGTAAACTTTTATTTTTTTAGCTGGTATGCCAAAAGACATGAGCATGATCAGGCATAAAAAAGCTCCTGCGTTTAGGTGTTTAGACGGCATCATACGATTTTATATTTGGTTAAACAATCTTACAAACTTGAACGCACTTTTTTATGTCTAAACGATTCTAAATCTATACAATCGTTTCCGGGTCAGGATCTGGACATTTGTTTTAAAGATAGCTAAGCAATGAACGAAGATTGCTAAGCAATGAACTACGTGAACTTACGATTATTTCAAAGGACTAAAACATTCGGTAAATAAATTTGTTAGCCTATTAAAGACAGCTTTTTTTAAACCAACATTATTAACAAAACAAACACAGACATGGGAAATTTACTTTACGTAATTGCAGTTATTTTAGTGATCATCTGGGCAATCAGCTTTTTAGGTGGATTTTATTCAGGAGGTATCATTCATGCCCTTCTTGTAATTGCTATTATCGTTATACTTTTGAAAGTAATCAGACGAGCGTAGCGTTTAATTCATTGCTTACTTTTACTTTAAATACAAAAAAGGGCACCTGTAAAGGCGCCCTTTTTGCGTTTAGAAGCAATTTACATGGTTTATTTAAAATTGTTCTAAATAAATTTGGTGTTTAGGACAGGGCGTATTACATTTGCGCCACTTAGAATTAATCTAAATAACCAGATGAAATATTTATACGCAACTATTACCCTAACAATAATGCTCTTATTCAGTCAGGAGGCAATTTCTCAACTCGCATCAGCTACGGCCAGAGGAACCATTAAAGGAAGAATCAGGACAAATGATGGGAAGCCCGCTGCTCATGTAAATGTATATATCGTTGAAAATAACAGAAAGACTTTATCCGATGATGACGGTGACTTTAGTTTTATCAACCTGAAAGATGGAACGTACACGTTGAAAACCTCTTATGTTGGTCTACAAGTGCAAACGCAAAGCGTAACAGTGAGCGCGGGTGAAACGGTAACCGTAGCATTTGTTCTTTCTGAAAGCGCGGCACACCTGGACGAAGTTTCCATTAATGGCTATAAAAGTCCCAATCAGAAGCCAACCACTCTTGGAAAAATTGCGATCGCACCTAAAGACCTTCCACAGTCGGTTCAGATTATAGGCGCAAAAATCATCGCTGATCAACAGGCGAACAGGTTAGGTGATGTGATGAAAAACGTGAACGGGGTTGCTTTGGGTGCGAACCGAGGTTCAGTTGGCGAAAACTTTTATGCCAGGGGCTACAGTCTTGGTGCTAATAATGTTTTTAAAAATGGAGCCAGAACAACCATCGGGGGAATGCCCGAGGCAAGTACATTGGAGTCAGTAGAAGTACTAAAAGGAAGTGCCGCATTGTTATATGGGGGTGTTTCTGGTGGTGCAGTAGTGAATATGGTAACTAAAAAGCCAAAGTTTGAGGCGGGCGGCGAAGTATCTATGCGCGTTGGAAGTTACGACATGTATAAACCAATTGTAGATGTATACGGCCCACTATCAACCAACGTGGCCTACCGTATGATTGGATCTTATGAAAAGGCGGGAAGCTTTAGGGATGGGGTTAAATCCGACAGGATTTATGTTAACCCTTCCATCCTGTATAAGGTCAGTGAAAAAACGGATTTGTTGGTTCAGGCAGATTACCTGAAAAGCGATTTTACACCTGATTTTGGTACTGGTACAGTAGGTAACATCCTATCTCCATTAGGCAGAAACGTATTCATAAATACAGCATGGGCTTACAATAAAACCAATACTGGAACATTACAAGCTGCGTTGAACCATAAGTTTAATGACAACTGGAAGTTGAATGCAAATGTTTCTGTACAATCCTATGTCAGGAACTACTTTTCCAGCGAGCGCCCGTTCGCAGATGCTGAAGGTTTATGGAATCGCGCACTCACCCGATCTAAAATCAGGGAGTTGACCTACAACCAACAGATCAACTTAAATGGCACTTTCAAAACGGCAGGCATAGTACATCAATTACTTATCGGCGTGGATGGTGACCAATCCCGAATCATCACTGGTGGCTTTACGAATCCCAATTTACTAACCACTTCTACTAACACAAAATATTATGATCAGGTCAATCTGTTAGATCCAGCTTCTTTCAACGCATCATCAAATCTCATTATGCCAGAAACCACGTTGCTGACAAACACGACTGCAACAGTAAACAGATTTGGTGGTTTTGTTCAGGATTTGATCGGACTTACCGACAAGCTGAAGGTTTTAGCGGGCATCAGATGGACCTTCCAAAAGACTCCGGTTACTACCATAAATACGCTGGATACAAGAACAGTAACAATGGGGACTGCGGCGTTAAAAATTGACAAAGCTTTTTCTCCAAAATTAGGACTGATCTACCAACCACTTAAATCAACTTCTGTATACGCAAGCTATGCCAACAATTTCACTTCGAACAGTGGAATAGATGTCGCCACTAATGCGCCAATGGGCCCTTCAATAATCGACCAATATGAAGCCGGAATAAAGAATGATTTCCTGGATGGTAGATTATCAGTAAATGTTACTGCTTACCAGATCAAAAACGACAGGTTTGCGCAACAAGCGTTGTTAAATGCAAATGGCGTAGCCAACGCTGATGCCAATTTGAAGGAATTTAATGGGAAAACTCAAAGTGATGGGATTGAATTGGATATTACTGGAAACATAATCAAAGGCCTGGATTTCATTACCGGGTATAGCTATAACTACATGCGCTATACGGAAACTTTCGAACCCAGAACGGTAATCGTGAAAGAGAAAGAAGTAAAAATCGGTGGGATAGTAGAAGGAGAGCGATTAGTCGGCACAACCAGAAACACGGCTAATGCAACATTATTCTACACAGTTCAAAGCGGATCATTGAAAAATCTGAAGTTGGGAACCTCAGCATTTTACACGGGCGACCGTAACGGAGGACGTAACACGAATAAAGTGGGATCGTCATCCGGCATCATACCTTTGGAAGGTTTTACAACGTTCGACTTCTCGGCAGGCTATGCCTTCAAAAAGTTCCGCGTACTCGGCAAACTATCAAACATCACAAACGAACTGAATTATTATGTTCATGAAAATTACAGTGTAAACCCAATTCAACCAAGACAGTTCATGGCTACAGTGTCTTACAAACTTTAAGCTAAATATATCCCAAATTACTACACATGGACTACCGGGCTGTCAACAAAATTGATGGCCCGGTTTGCATTTGTTAAATTATGTTAACGCCTTGCTACCTTCAAAGCCTTTACATAGCTTAGCGTCCTATTATTTTTAATTGACGTTATCGTATTATTAACTTATCTTTGCAGAATGTTTAAAATTAAACACGTACTACTATTAAGTTTCACTGTTATAGCCCTTACCATTGCGGGTTGCAAAAGCCAGTTTGAGAAAATCAGATTGAGCAATGATGTAGCCAAAAAATACCAGGAGGCTATGCGCCTGTATAACAAGAAAAATTACTCAAAGGCTTTGATCTTGTTTGAGGATCTTTCTCAAAAGTATAGAGGAAGGGCTGAAGCGGAAGAGTTAAACTACCACTATGCACTAACGCTCTACAAATTAAAGGATTACACTACTGCAAGATATCAATTTAAATCTTTTGCAGACACCTACCCTACGAGTAAATACGCCGAAGAATGCCGGTACATGAGTGCATATTGTTATTACCTGGATTCACCGGCACCAAGTTTGGATCAGGAGAATACCTATAAGGCTATCGATGCACTACAGTTGTTCATCAACTTTTACCCTAAAAGCGAACGTGCTGCAGATGCCAGTAAATATATCGGCCTGCTGCGTGCAAAGTTGGAAGACAAAGCTTATACGAATGCAAGGTTGTACTATGATCTTGGTGGATATGATGTAAGTAATTACAAAGCTGCTGTTATTGCGCTAAAAAATGCGCAGATCGATTTCCCGGATATCAAGTATGCAGAGGAAATGGACCTTTTAATCATCAAATCGCAATTTGCTTATGCAAAGAATAGTTTAGAGACTCGTCAGGAAGACAGGTATACTGAAGCAATTGCCTATGCCGATGAATTCATCGAAAATCATCCGGAAAGCAAATTGTTAGATGAGGCCAAAAGTTTGAGAAAAGACAGTGAAAATGGTATCGAAAATGCAAAACAGTATCTTGCTGAACTTGCAAAGAACCAGGAAAAATATAAAGCATTACTCGCAAAGGATGCTAAATCAGATACGACCAGTACGACAACAAAAACCCCCATCAAATAATGAATACTAATAAACCAGCTGTACCGAATACTACGGTAACCAGAAATGTTAATGATCTAGATCAGAAAACACAAAATATTTATGAGTCTTTAGTTATTATTTCTAAAAGGGCTAATCAGATTTCCAACAACATGAAAGAAGAGCTGCACGGCAAATTGGCTGAGTTTGCTTCTTCTAACGACAACCTGGAAGAGATCTTCGAAAACAGAGAACAAATCGAAATCAGCAAGCACTATGAGCGTTTGCCTAAACCGAGCTTAATCGCTATTGATGAGTTTTTGAACGATAAGATCTACTATAGAAATCCTGCTAAGGAGCAACAATAAAAGTACGCATAGGTATTAACTTGCATCCACGCATTTTTTTAAACCATGCTTAAAGATAAAAAAGTAATTCTTGGCGTTTGTGGCAGCATCGCGGCCTATAAGGCGGCTATACTAGTTAGATTGCTGGTTAAAGCTGGTGCAAACGTCAAAGTAATTCTTACGGCCGATGCGGCGAATTTCATTACGCCGCTTACCTTGGCTACCCTCAGTAAAAACCCCGTTTATACGCAATATTTCGAAGAAGAAACCGGAGTCTGGAGCAACCATGTTGAACTGGGGCTGTGGGCTGACTTTATCGTGATTGCTCCAGCCAGTGCCAACACGCTGGCAAAAATGGCTGGAGGTCTGTGCGACAATTTATTGACCGCAGTGTACTTGTCTGCGAAATGCCCTGTGTACCTTGCTCCGGCAATGGACCTCGATATGTGGAAGCATGAAAGTACCCGCAACAATATTGATCAGCTTATAGCCTACGGAAATCAGATCATCCAACCTGGCACAGGAGAACTGGCAAGCGGCTTATATGGCGCGGGAAGGATGGCGGAACCAGAAGATATTGTAACTTTCCTGGAAGATAGAATTAAGGCTTCATTACCGCTCTTAGGCAAGAAGGTAATGGTTACCGCCGGTCCAACCTATGAAGCGATAGATCCTGTACGTTTTATTGGGAACCATTCTTCCGGCAAAATGGGATTCGCCATTGCAGATCAGTTTGCAAGTTTAGGTGCTGAGGTAACGTTGATTACCGGCCCTACTGCTGAGCAAAGCCGTTACCCGATGAGACGTGTGGATGTGGTCAGCGCTGCAGAGATGTTACAAGCCTGCCTGGCTGACTTTACAGCAGCAGAGATCACCGTGATGAGTGCAGCTGTGGCAGATTATACTCCGGTCCTGAAAGCAGAACAAAAGATTAAGAAATCAACTGAGGAATTCAGTTTAGAGTTGAAAAAGACCCAAGATATTCTGGCTACACTTGGTCAACTCAAAACTGCCAGCCAACTTTTAATTGGCTTTGCCCTGGAAACCCAGGACGAAGAAGAATATGCGAAATCCAAACTGGTAAAGAAGAACCTGGACCTCATTGTACTCAATTCGCTCAATGATAAAGGTGCAGGTTTCAAGATGGATACCAATAAAATAACTATCTTCAATAATGCTTTAGAGAAGATCGAGTTTGAAATCAAATCGAAAACTGATGTTGCTGTCGATATTTGTAATGAAATCCTAAAACTGGTTAAACCATGAATCTACGCTACTCCTGTATCTTCCTGATCCTACTTTTCACGTCCGTCGCTTCAACTGCGCAGGAATTAAATACCCGGGTGCAGGTTATGGCACCTACGGTTGGGAACATCAATAAAAGAAATTTAGATGTACTTCAAAATACAATAAGGGATTTTTTAAACAGCAACAAATGGAGCAACGAAACCTATGCTCCTGCGGAACGCATTGAATGTAACTTCGTGATCACGATCACCGCCTGGGACGGGAATGCGAACTATAAAGCGGAAGCACAAATCCAATCAAGCCGCCCCGTTTTCAATACAGCCTACAACAGCACCTTATTAAATATCAGCGACAAAGATTTTGATTTCAGCTATAATGAAGGGCAGTCCGTAGATTTCTCTGATCAGAATTACATTTCTAACTTAAGTTCTCTACTTGGATTTTATGCTTATACCATTATCGGATTAGATAAAGACAGCTTTAGCAATCTCGGTGGTACGGCTTATTATAATAAAGCACAAAATATTTTGAATATAGCGCAGGTATCGAGTAATAAAGGCTGGAAGGCATTTGATGGTCTGAAAAATAGGTATTGGTTGAATGAAAACCTACAGAATAAAAGCTTTGAGGAGTTGCGGCAGTTTATCTATGATTACCACTTCAATGGTCTCGACCATTTGCAGGAAGATCAAACAAAGGGGATCAAAAGTATCATTGCTATGCTTTCAAATCTGAAACAAATGGATAAACAAAAACTGGGTTCAATATTCCCTAACATGTATTTAGCTTCCAAAGCTGAAGAGATTGTGAATATACTGTCTAGTCGGGATCCTCAGGATAAAATCAAGGCTTATAACCTGCTTTCGGAAATTGATCCGGCCAACCTCAATAAATACGAAGCGCTAAAAACGACGCGCTAAGCCTGAACTCCGACGAATTTGTAGGTCCCTGTTTCCATGTTCAGGGTGAACTTCATGAATCCATCTTTTTTTGCGTTGTTCATCGTTAAGTTTTCATAATTTAGCAGCACAATATGCTACAAAAACTTTCCATCCGTAACTATGCCTTGATTGACAGTGTTGAGCTGGAACTTGATAAAGGTTTGAACATTATCACTGGTGAAACCGGCGCCGGTAAGTCAATAATGCTCGGCGCATTATCGCTCATTCTTGGTCAGCGCGCAGAAACCAAGTACTTCTTCAACCAGGATAAAAAGTGTATTATAGAAGGTTGGTTCTTGCTGAATAACGAACAACTCAAAAGCCTTTTCGAAGAAAATGACCTTGATTTTTTCAAGGAAAATACGTTGAGGAGAGAAATTTCTACCGACGGAAAATCCAGAGCTTTTATCAATGATAGCCCGGTAACACTCGCAATCATGAAACTGATCGGCGAACGGTTGATTGACATCCATTCCCAACACGCAACGCTTGAAGTAAGCGATCCTGCGTTTCAGTTATCGGTTGTAGACACACTTGCCGGACATCAGCAGTTACTTGGCACCTACAGGAGCAAGTTTAAACAGTATAGACAACAGCAGCAACTGTTGGTCGACCTGCAGACAAAGGCCGATGAGGCCAGGAACAAGCAGGATTATGAACAGTTCCTTTATACGGAACTGGAAAACGCAAACCTCCAGCCGGATGAGCAGCAAAAGCTGGAAGCAGAGCTTCAGCTACTCAACAATGCAGAAAGCATTAAAAGAAGTCTGCTAACTAGTTATCACCTCCTCAGTGAGGAAGAAACAGCCATACTTCCGAATCTGAAGGAAATCATTAGCCAACTGCAAAACATTGAGAAATTTAACCCCTTATATGCTGAGTTGAGTGAACGTTTGCGCTCAACACTGATCGAACTGAAAGATATCGCTGCTGAAACGGCAGATCTGGAACAAGATATTATTTTCAATCCAGCTCGAATTGAGGAGGTTAACATACGACTTGATCTGCTCTATAGTTTACAACAAAAACATCGGGTAAGCACTGTCGAAGCCCTGATCGTGATCCAGGATCAATTGTCGAATAATCTTGCCAATTTATTGAACAGCGATGAAGAAATAGCGCGTTTGAAGAAAGAATTGGAACTTATGTTCTCCGAGTTGGAAGAAATGGCTTCGAAACTAACCAAGAGCCGCAGCAAAGCCATTGTATCCGCAGAGACGAGCACTGGTAAAATTCTACAGCAGGTAGGCATGCCAAATGCTAAGATTAAAATTGAACAAACACAGGCGGCTGAATTGAACAAGGACGGGAAGGATTTGATTGTCCTACTTTTTTCTGCCAACAGTGGGCAGCTTCCAGCTCCGGTAGGAAAAGTCGCTTCAGGTGGCGAACTGTCAAGGTTGATGCTGGCTCTTAAATCTATCATGGCCAGGCACACCTCCTTACCTACCTTGATTTTCGATGAAATAGATACCGGGATATCCGGTGAAACAGCCTTACGTGTAGGCGATGTAATTGGTGAACTCGAACGCAACATGCAGGTGATCTGTATCACCCATCTTCCACAGATTGCTGCCAAAGGCAATGCACACTATTTTGTTTATAAAAATGAGCAAACCGAGCGCACGACAACGGGAATTCGTAAGTTAAACAATGACGACCGCGTAAAAGCCATTGCAGAAATGCTGAGTGGCAAAGCACCCGGGGCTTCTGCACTAGAAAATGCAAAAGATCTGCTCGGTTATAAAAACTGAATGCAGCATTCCGCAAGAGAAAAAATCATTAACTTCGGCCTGTTTTAAAACAGAAATAGTATGTATAACTTATTAAAAGGTAAGCGCGGCATCATTACAGGCGCATTAGATCAAAATTCCATTGCCTGGAAAGTTGCTGAAAAAGCACATGAAGAAGGAGCAACATTTGTATTGACAAATGCGCCAATCGCCATGCGCATGGGAGAAATTAACGCTTTAGCAGAAAAAACAGGATCACAGATCGTTCCTGCAGACGCCACAAATGTTGATGAGCTGACCAACCTGTTTACCCAATCGCAGGAAATATTAGGCGGTAAAATAGACTTCGTACTCCACTCTATTGGCATGAGTGTTAATATTCGCAAAAAGATCCCATATACTGAATCAAACTACGATTATTTTATGAAAGGTATTGATGTTTCAGCAATGTCGTTCCATAAAATGCTGGCTGTAGCTAAAAAATTAGACGCAATTAGCGAAGGTGGTAGCGTAGTGGCCCTTACCTACATGGCTGCCCAACGCACCTATCCTTTTTATACAGATATGGCTGATATCAAGGCAATGCTGGAATCTATTGCCCGCAGCTTTGGATATCATTACGGCTTAGAGAAAAAAGTGCGTATCAATACTGTTTCTCAGTCTCCAACCAAAACCACAGCCGGTACTGGCATTAAAGGATTTGGCGACTTTTACGATTATGCCGACGCCATTGCTCCATTGGGTAATGCTGATGCAGAATCATGTGCGGATTATTGCGTTACCTTATTCTCTGATTTAACCCGTATGGTTACCATGCAGAACCTTTTCCATGACGGAGGCTACTCCTCTACAGGAGTAAGTGACGTCGTGATGAAAAAGATGGGCATCGAAAATCAATAAAATACTTGATTGGGATACGCAGAACTGCTTATCCCATTTTTTTACCTCCCAGCGTAACTATCCGATACGGATTAACAAACTTAGTTACCCAACTCTTGCTTAATACTAATATTATTAGTAAATTTAACTAATGAAATTAGAAGATGAAAAACCGGACAACTACGTCAAGGGACGTGGTGCTCAGTTCAATCCTCACAATCGTTTTACAAAAAATGACTATGTGAAG
>JAPSHM010000103.1 GCA_031179845.1 Pedobacter sp. | reverse complement strand
CTAATGTGGCTACAATTTTTGTTCTAGAATGAAATGGTTTCATTGAGTTATTTAAATTTATTACAGACCAACAAAATGAGCATTTCAACGAAGAAAACTGATGCTAGTCTGATTTATTAAGTTATCTGTCTGGTTATGTAGATTCAAATATAGTGTATTTTGTACACCTTAATATAATTTTACATTACTAAATTCTCTTTGGACCTTAATTTCAGCGGGTTAATTTGTGCAGCAACCTGGATATCAGGAAGTTTATTAAGGCCAGTCAGAATATAATTCAAATCCTCTTTATCAATATATTGGTGAATAACCATAAAAAAATCAACCTTATTCATTTCCGGAATCAGAAATCCTTCTGCATTTCTGTTGTTAACTAAGTAGTATTCGATCTCCCCCTGCTCCACAAAAAAATAGTACTTTGAAAAGGCAAGTGGTTCCTCGTCAACATTGAAGTAAACCTCGTGATCATCAACCTTCTCAAAACCCAAGTTCAAACTGGTATTGATTTTGTGACAAAATACATAATCCTTTAAAGATGCCGTTATGGCAATTAAAACAAAGTCGAGATCTAATGAAAGTTTTAAATAAGTTTTGTTCAAAACAGAATAAGTTACTGGAATACGAAATTATAAAACTAATTTTACATTGATGTTCAAAATAAAAACATTAAAATTGACATAGAAATAAAAACATTTGAAATGTGTAAATATTTATTTTTCTTTGCACTGAATTATTTAACCATTAAATTATAACATTATGTCTGATATTGCTTCAAGAGTTAAGGCTATTATCGTTGAAAAATTAGGTGTGGATGAAAATGAAGTTACACCAGAAGCTTCTTTCACTAACGACTTGGGTGCGGATTCTTTGGATACAGTAGAACTTATCATGGAGTTTGAAAAGGAATTCAATGTAGCAATCCCTGATGATCAGGCTGAGACCATTGGTACAGTTGGTCAAGCAATTGCTTACTTAGAGAAAAACGTTAAGTAAAAATACGGTCTCCGTATAATCCGTATAAATGGAATTAAAAAGAGTAGTAGTTACAGGGTTAGGTGCGCTCACTCCAATTGGCAATACTGTTCCAGAATTCTGGGACGGTTTGGTTAATGGGGTGAGCGGTGCTGGCCCTATTACCAGTTTTGACACTTCAAAATTCAAGACTAAATTTGCATGTGAACTTAAAAATTTCAATGCTGAGGATTACTTAGACAGGAAAGAAGCACGCAAATTAGATCCATTTGTTCAATATGCCATCGTTTCAACGGACGAAGCGGTTAAGGATGGTAATTTCGACTTTTCGCAACTTGACACCAATCGCATAGGCGTAATATGGGGCTCAGGTATCGGCGGGTTCAAAACCTTCCAGGATGAAATGAAGAACTTTTTCCTCGGAGATGGTACACCACGGATCAACCCGTTCTTTATTCCTAAAGTAATTATTGATATTGTCCCAGGCCATATTTCGATAAAATACGGTTTAAGAGGGCCAAACTTCGCTACAGTCTCTGCCTGTGCATCGTCTACTAACGCCATGATCGACGCATACAATTATATCCGACTGGATATGTGTGATGTGATCATCAGTGGAGGGTCTGAGGCGATAATCAACGAGGCAGGAATCGGAGGTTTTAATGCAATGCATGCGCTTTCTACCAGAAATGATGATCCGGCAACAGCTTCACGACCATTCGACAAAGACCGTGATGGTTTCGTTGCAGGCGAAGGGGCAGGAACGATCATTCTAGAAGAATTGGAACATGCAAAAAAGCGTGGTGCTAAGATCTATGCTGAGTTAATAGGCGGCGGAATGAGTGCAGATGCAAACCATATTACAGCTCCTCATCCTCAGGGTTTAGGCGCCAGAATGGTAATGCTAAATGCATTGAAGGATGCTAAGCTGACTACAGCAGATATCGACTACATCAATGTTCACGGAACGTCTACCCCACTGGGTGATATCTCAGAAAGCAGGGCTATTGTAGATCTGTTCGGTGAGGATGCTTACAAACTGAACATCAGTTCAACTAAGTCGATGACAGGACATTTATTAGGTGCTGCCGGTGCAGTTGAAGCCATAGCTGCAATACTTGCAGTGAAACACGACATTGTTCCGCCAACGATCAACCATTTTAATGATGATCCCGATTGTGATCCAAAACTAAATTTCACTTTTAACAAGGCGCAAAAACGGACAATTAGGGCAGCCCAAAGCAATACATTTGGCTTTGGCGGTCATAACGCCTCTGTAATTTTCAAAAAGTACGAAGAATAAGTCGCTTTATATTAGGGGGCTGCAGCGTATGTTGCTTCCTTTAATTTTTTAAAAATCAATGCCGTTATTTGATCTATATAAGCTTTATCTATCACCTGATAAGGAATTTATAAGAAAGCTAAAAAATATTTTAGGCTTCGTACCTGGGAATGCAATTTTGTATAAAATGGCATTCAGGCATCGGTCTGTGGCAAAAATCTTAAAAAATGGGAGTAGAAGTAGCAATGAACGGCTCGAATTCTTAGGCGATGCTGTGCTCGGATCGGTTATCGCAGAGCTACTTTTTAAAGCTTATCCGTATAAAGAAGAAGGATTCCTGACTGAGATGCGTTCCAAAATCGTAAACAGAGCAAACTTGAATCAACTTGCCCGTAAAATGGGTTTTGACCAACTAATTGTATTTGATCAAAAAGCCGTCAACGTTCAAACCAAGCACCATTCTATGCTCGGTGATGCTTTCGAAGCACTAATTGGTGCAATCTATCTAGATAAAGGATACAATTTTACCAAAGATTTCCTACTCAAAAGGATTGTAAAACCTTATATCGATATTCATACGCTGGAGCTTACAGAAACGAACTTCAAAAGCAAACTGATCGAATGGTGTCAGCGACATGGGAAGGATATTACTTTTGATATGATCGAAAATGAAGAAGGAGAAAGTACAAAGCTATTTACTATTCAAGCGGTTATAGAAGGTGAAAACTTCGGAATAGGCAGGGATTATAATAAAAAGAATGCCGAAAAATTGGCCGCTGAAAAGACCTGCGAGGCGCTATCGATTTAGACTCGTTTTAATCTTTCTTCACCGGATCTCTAAACTTTTTGTAAGAATCCCGAATGTGTTTGATGCCATCGTATTCCGTCCAACTCTTGGCCTTTTCGTATTCAGGCCTGTAATCCAACATGAACTTTTCCAGGTCTGGTCCATTTAGATCCGTGTGTTTTTTAATCAAATATTCATTGAAAAACCCGTCTATCAGACTTTGCTGCAATTCAGTTTCGTAGTACCGGCCGAAACGTCTCGCATTCCTTGGCGTTCTTCCAACCAACTCGTAAACAGCCGTTAAAGGCTTAAATAGGAACGCAAGAAGCGGCGGCTTTCCCTGGTAAAAAGAGCCTTTATTCTTATAATCTCGTTTGAGGTCCTGAAGTTCTTCTTTTTTAGACTGCCCGGTGATGTCTACCTGTCTCAACATCCTTCCTCCATCCAGATAAATTAGTATATCCTTACCTCCGGATACAACTACCTCGGTATCCGAAAAACCGCTTTTGATGGCCAGAAGTGTATCCCCGGTACTGGCCTTAATTTGAAACAATCCAAAGCTATTGCTGCTCACCATAAAACCCGTCCGTTTATTGATAATATCCGATCCTGCAATACGGTTCGTGGTGCCTCTTTCAAAAACAACACCACCTAATAGATAATCCTGGGCCTTTGCAATTGAAAGCGTACCAAGAAATAGGATGCAAAAGAGTGAAGTATTAAGCGTTTTAAACATGGCTTTAGGTTAATCAATCTTGTAAAATTAACCATTGTTTAGCAAATACCTGAGTTAAAAAAAGTTAAATGAAAAGGAAAACGCAATAAATTATATCTTTGCACATGATAAAATCAATGACGGGATACGGCCTGGCCTCTGCAGATCATGAAAATGTAAAATTCTCAGTAGAGATCAAATCCCTTAACAGTAAGTTTTTGGAACTTAACCTAAAACTCCCTAAAGCTTTTTCCGACAAAGAGTTACTATTACGTAACGTTTGCAGTAAAGAAATAGAGCGCGGAAAAGCAAGTGTTACCATCAACATTGAACGCGGTGAAGAGGCCTTAAAAGGAGCTACCATCAATGCGGCCTTATTGAGTAAGTATTACAAAGAACTTGAACAAATTAATGTCAACCTAGGGGCAAACTCCAGTAATCTTTTACAGGCTGTCCTTAATTTTCCCGATGTTATCAGTTACGTTGAAGATGCCGTAAGTGAAAATGACTGGACTGTATTGAACGATATTTTTCAAAAAGCCCTTGCAAACTTCAATCAATTCAGAGAAACGGAGGGCAAAGTACTGAAGGCAGACCTGGAGCTCAGAGTCAGGAATATTCTTGATTTCTTCAGTCAGATCGAAGTGTTGGAGCCGCTAAGAATCCCTCAGATCAAGACTCGGCTAAACCAGTTCCTCGAAGAAAACGTGGGCAAAATCAACGTTGACCAAAATCGACTGGAACAGGAACTGATCTATTATATCGATAAATTAGATATTACAGAAGAAAAAATCCGCCTAAGAAGTCATTGCGATTATTTTACTGATACACTCAAAAGCAAGGATGCCAACGGAAAAAAACTTGGCTTTATCTCACAGGAGATAGGTCGGGAAATAAACACCATGGGTGCAAAAGCAAACGATGCGCAAATTCAGCAACTCGTTGTTGGCATGAAAGAAGAACTCGAAAAAATCAAAGAACAATTATTAAACGTTTTGTAAGTACAAATGAAACAAGGTAAACTAATTATATTCTCTGCTCCGTCAGGTGCAGGCAAAACCACGATTGTTAAACATTTACTTACAAAATTCCCATGCCTGAGTTTTTCCATCTCAGCCACAACACGGCCGTCAAGGGGCGATGAGACGAATGAAAAAGATTATTATTTTATCAATACAGAGGATTTTTTACACCGCGTAGCGCGCCAGGAATTTGTTGAGTTTGAAGAAGTTTATAGCGGCACGTTCTATGGTACATTGAGGTCTGAGATCCAAAGGATCTGGGACAATGACCAGCATGTAATCTTTGACATTGATGTAGAAGGTGGATTGCGACTAAAACGTAAATATGAGGATGATGCCCTGGCTATATTTGTGCAACCTCCTTCATTGGAAGTATTGAAAGAACGTTTAACTGGCAGGGGTACTGATAGTCCTGAAAAGCTTCAGGAACGCTTCATTAAGGCAGAAAAAGAGCTGGCCTATGCCGATAAATTCGATATTGTCCTTAAAAACTACGATTTGCAAACCGCCTGCCTTGAAGCAGAAAAATTAGTCAGTGACTTTTTGAAAAAATGAAAACAGGACTCTTTTTCGGCTCATTTAATCCAGTTCATCTCGGCCATTTGATCATTGCGAATTATATGGCCGGTTTTACTGGTCTCAAGGAAGTGTGGTTAGTGGTTTCTCCACATAATCCGTTAAAAAGCAAAGGCAGTCTTTCCAATATGTACGACAGATTGGAAATGGCAAAACTTGCTACGGAAACTTCTGAACAGATAAAAGTGAGCGACATTGAATTCAGTCTGCCGCAGCCCTCTTATACTATTGATACGCTGACCTATTTACAAGAAAGATACCCAAATAAACATTTCGCATTGATAATGGGGGCCGATAACCTGGCCTCCTTTAAAAAATGGAAAAATTACGAGGTGATCTTAGATAACTACGAAATCTATGTCTATCCAAGGCCAGGAGTTGATCTGAGCGAATGGATTAATCATCCCTCAATTAAATTCACCGAAAGTCCCCAAATGGATATTTCTTCTACCTTTATCCGTAAGGCCATTGCCGCTGGTAAAAACATCCAGTACTTTGTTCCTGACAAAGTCCTTTCGTTCATCGAGAGCAAAAATATGTATCGCTAATTTTCTTTATAAAGTAAGAAGATCGTTGGCTTTTTGTGAAGGTCTATTCTTTCCTGACGCCATTGTCCGACCGACATGGTCTTCAAGTATTCATCTTCTCCAGTCAGATTACAAGCTACGCATAATAGCGTCTGTGCAGTGGAATTTTTTAAAATATCCTCAAACAAATGGTTATTGCGGAATGGTGTCTCGATAAATAGCTGCGTCTGTCTGTTCTTTTGCGACAGTTGCTCCAATTCCTTAATTCGCTTTGCACGTTCTGTCTTATCTATTGGCAAGTAGCCATGGAAGGTAAAACTTTGTCCGTTGAAACCTGAGCCCATTAACGCCAGCAATATGGAGCTGGGACCAACTAATGGAACAACTTTAATCCCACGCTTATGCGCCTCCCTGACAATATCAGAGCCCGGATCAGCAATTCCGGGACAACCCGCTTCGCTCATTAAACCCACATCCGTTCCAGTCATCAATTCTTTGAAAAAAGGCACCAAAGAATGCTCGCGCTTATGCTTTCCATAATCATGGATCACCAAATCGCTCTGCGGCTTTTTCAAACCCGCCTCCTTTAGAAATTTACGTGCCGTTTTCTCATTTTCAACTATGTAAGTAGAAATTGCATTTATAGTATCGCCCAAAAATGGCGTAAAAGATTTCAACGCAGCATTTTCTGCCAGGGGAACAGGAATAAGAAATAATGTACCTTTTGTCATTCGTATTGTAGTTTTACTACAAAAGAAGATAAATATTTAATGTAAAGCGCATTTTTGGCTATTTAAATACTGTAGTAGCGAAGTAATAATTATAAATTACATCGGCTTATATCTCTGGAATCCGTAAATTGTTACAGAAACCAATAAATTAAACACTGTCAGACCAATCATTAAGCAAATAATATTAGGCAGATATTAGACACGGCAATGTAATATTTTAATAGACAGATTAAACTTTCCCGCAACTTTGGAACTCAAATTGATACATTAAAAGCGTTAGGTAAATTTAAATACACACACAATGAGAAACATGATTAAATTACCGGCTATTGTGCTCGGGCTAATGCTCCTGCTAACCGGAACAACACAAAAGGTTATGGCGCAGGGGGAAGAGGTGTCTTTACAATCTTTTTACGATGAGCTGTCTCCTTATGGTACCTGGATCCAGGATCCACAGTATGGATATGTTTGGAGGCCAGATGTAGAACAAAGAGAATTCAGACCTTACTATTCAAATGGCCGGTGGGTTATGACAGAATATGGCAACACCTGGGTGTCTGACTACGACTGGGGATGGGCTCCTTTTCACTATGGAAGATGGGTGTATAACCGTTATAATGAATGGGTGTGGATACCGGATACAACTTGGGGACCTGCTTGGGTAAGCTGGAGAAGCGGTGGTGGATATTATGGTTGGGCACCTTTGGGACCGGGCATGAACGTCAATTTAAATTTTAACATTCCTGACCCATGGTGGGTATTTGTTCCGCAAAGAAATATTTATTACGACAGGTTTCCAACCTATTACTCCCGTAGGAATGTGGTCATCATTAACAACACCACAATAATCAACAACACCTATGTTCACAACAGACGCACTTATTATTCTGGCCCGAGAGCAGACGATATCAGACGTGCAACTCGGCAGGATGTAAGGGTTTACAACTTAAATAATTCTTCCAGACCTAGCAGGAGCAGTATCAGTGGTAATAATTTAAACATCTATACACCAAGACCTAGCAGAGGTAATTCAAATACCAACGCAGCACCAAGAGAGGTGGTTAGAGGTGACGGTCACACGACAATGAGGGACCGACGTAATAATAACGGTCAACCCGCGTCTTCGCGGCCTTCAAGAATTGGAGACAGAAGCAACGACAATACCAGCTCGGCCAGGCCCCGTAGAACGGAGACCAGGATCAACGACAACACCAGCTCTGTTAGACCTCCCGGAACCGAGAACAAGGATGTAAACAGGAACACTACAAGACCTTCAAGAACAGAAAGGTCAACCCCAGAAAGGGATCAACAGACGCAAAGGCCTCAACAAATGGGAACCGCACCTGGGCAAACTACAATACGCAATGAATCCGCAGAGCGCCCTGTGCGTAGAGCTGAAGCACCGCGCCCTCAGCAAAGGCAGCAACAACCACAGCAACAGGAAAGCAGACCGCCTCAGCCGCAGATGCGGAGACCTGAACGTACGCAACCCAGCCCGCAACCATCATCAAGAGGTGCTGAAAGCAGAGGTAGCGACAGCAGGGAATCTGATAGATCAAGACCCAGTCGAGGTGGAAGAAATTAACCAACCAGACTAATACTTGAAAAACCGGCGATTGCAATCGCCGGTTTTTTTTTATATATTATAATTATCTTTGCATCCGCATCAAGCGCAACAGGCCTAATACTTTATGATTCACCCAGAAATAGAAAAAAGAAAAACATTCGCCATCATCAGTCACCCCGATGCTGGCAAGACCACCTTGACAGAAAAGTTCCTGCTTTTTGGAGGTGCAATCAATACAGCCGGAGCAGTAAAGCGCAACAAGGCGAATCAAAGTAACACTTCCGACTTTATGGAGATCGAAAAGCAGCGTGGAATCTCTGTTGCAACTTCGGTAATGGGCTTCGAATACAAGAATAAACGCATCAATATCCTTGACACACCTGGCCACAAAGATTTCGCAGAAGACACCTACCGTACACTTTCGGCCGTAGATAGCGTAATCCTTGTGGTCGACTGCGTAAAAGGTGTTGAGGAACAAACCGAAAAGCTAATGTCGGTATGTCGAATGCGGAATACTCCTGTGATTATCTTCATCAACAAAATGGATCGTGAAGGTAAGGATGCATTTGATCTCCTGGATGAAATAGAAAATAAGTTAAACATCAGCCTCTGCCCCCTATCCTGGCCAATCGGACAAGGGCATACCTTCAAAGGTGTATACAGCATTTATAACAAACACTTAAACCTGTTTGAACCTGATAAGACGAAAATTAGTGCACCGGTTATCGAAGTTGGCGACCTGAATGATGAGAACCTGACTAATTTCTTAAAGCCGAAAGAGCTTGAAGGTTTAAAAGGTGATTTGGAACTGGTAAACGGCGTATACGGAGATCTGGACAAAAGCATGTACATAGAAGGCTTGCTAGCTCCTGTCTTTTTTGGCAGTGCCATCAACAATTTCGGCATCAAAGAACTACTGGACACATTCATCAACATTGCACCAAGTCCGAAAGGTCGCGAAGCGGAACAAAGGGAAGTAGCAGCTGAAGAAAAGAACTTCTCTGGATTCGTCTTTAAGATCCATGCCAATCTCGACCCTAAACACCGCGATCGGATTGCCTTTTTAAGGATCTGTTCAGGCAAATTTGAACGTAATAAATTTTACTACCATACCCGCCAGGAAAAAAAGCTGAAATTCTCCAATCCAATGGATTTCATGGCAAACGAAAAGAGCATTGTGGAAGAAGCATGGCCGGGTGATGTTGTTGGTCTTTATGACAGCGGCAACTTCAAGATTGGGGACACATTGACTGAAGGAGAGAAACTTCAATTTAAAGGTATTCCTAGCTTCTCTCCCGAGATATTTAAGGAATTGGAGAATAGAGATCCATTGAAAACAAAACAGCTGGAAAAGGGCATACAACAGCTTACCGAAGAAGGGGTGGCTCAACTCTTTACCATGCAGCCAGGAAACCGGAAGGTTGTCGGAGCAGTTGGAGAATTACAATTCGAAGTAATCGCCTTCAGACTAGAGCATGAATATGGCGCAAAAGCAGCCTTCAGAATGCTGAGTTATACCCGTTCCAACTGGGTAACCTCCAAAGACAAGACCAAGCTTGCTGAGTTTCTCAAAAGAAAGCAACATCATATAGGGGAAGATAAAGATGGCAACGCCGTTTTCCTTGCGGACAACGAATTCATGATAAATATGACCATGCGCGATTATCCAGATATCGAATTTCACAAAACATCAGAATTTAAATAGCAAAACGGCCGGAAGATCAACTCATCCGGCCGTTTTACTGATCTATTGTAGCCTAACTAAAACTTAGTCTATGGCAAATCTATGCTAATAATTTCGCGATAGCATGATGCGTCTTTTCGAATCTGAACTGCGTCAATACTTCAGCCATCATCTCTTCAATCTCCGCATTGCAAAGATTTCCGATACTTCCTTCATGTGTATGGTTCACTGCCTTTCCTGGAGCAAAAGTTCCCTTATCTATGGCATCTCCAACAATCTTATACGCTTCTCTAAATGGCGTTCCCTTCAATGCAAGTTCATTTACAACTTCTACGCTAAACAAATAAGCATACTTATTGTCGGCTAAAATACCTTCTTTAACCTGAATATTTTGCAGCATGAATGTTGTCATTTCCAGACACTCATTTAAAGACGTGATCGCAGGAAACAAGTTCTCTTTTAACAGTTGCAGATCGCGGTGGTATCCTGAAGGTAAATTAGTGATCATTAATGCGATCTCATTAGGCAACGCCTGAATCTTATTACAACGCGAGCGGATCAATTCAAATACATCCGGGTTCTTTTTATGCGGCATAATGCTTGAACCTGTTGTCAGCTCATCCGGAAAACTGATAAATCCGAAATTTTGGTTGATGAAAAGGCAAACATCCATGGCCATTTTTGCAAGTGATGCCGCAACGGAAGACATGGCTTGCGCCAGGATCCGCTCCGTTTTACCTCTGCCCATTTGAGCATATACCACATTATAGTTTAAACGTTCAAAACCCAGCAACTGGGTGGTCATCGTTCTGTTTAACGGAAATGAGGAGCCATATCCCGCAGCAGATCCAAGCGGGTTTTTGTTGCAGATCTTCCAGGCCGCCAACATCAGTTCCATATCATCCACCAGACTTTCTGCATATGCGCCAAACCAAAGTCCAAACGAAGAAGGCATGGCAATCTGCAGGTGTGTGTAACCTGGCATCAACTTATCTTTATGGGTATCGCTCAACGTGATCAGCTCCTGAAACAGCACATTTGTGTTGCCAACCAGCTCTTCAATACAACTTCTAAAGTACAATTTCAGGTCAACCAAAACCTGATCATTCCGCGAGCGTCCGCTATGTATCTTCTTCCCGGCATCCCCGATACGTTGGGTCAGCAGCCATTCTACCTGCGAGTGTACATCTTCTACCGTATCTTCGATCACGAACTTTCCAGCTGCTATTTCTGCATATATATTTTTGAGTTCCTGCTGGATCTCCGCAAGTTCGCCAGCGTTCAGTAAGCCGATGCTTTCCAGCATTTCGACATGCGCAAGTGAGCCCAGAACGTCAAACGCTGCCATTTGCAGATCCAGTTCCCTGTCCTTACCAACGGTAAACGTCTCAATATCTTTATTTACATCAATGTTCTTTTGCCAGATTTTCATCTAATAGTATGTTTTGCTCCCAACCGGGGAGAAGGTTTAAATTTAAGCGTTCCTCTTTAATACGGGCTCAAGCATCTTTATATAAAGCTCAATTCCCTCTTCGACTTCGCTGGTGTAAACAAATTCATCTGCCATATGCGACCTTGCAGAATCCCCTGGTCCAACTTTTAGTGAAGGGATGCTGAGCAGTGCCTGATCTGAGGTAGTTGGCGATCCATAGGTTGTCCTTCCCAGTGCAAGACCCGCCTGCACGATCGGATGCCCTTTATCGATAGAAGATGGTTTCAGTCTGATCGACCTGGCTTTCACTTCACAATCAACATTAGTCCGTATAATTTTCAAGACCTCTTCGTTGGTATAAGCATCCGTTACCCGCACGTCCACGGTGAAGGTACAAGTTGCCGGTACCACGTTGTGTTGGGAACCGGCATTTATGATCGTAACTGACATTTTCAAAGGGCCAAACATTTCAGACACCTTCGAAAAGCGATAATTTCGGAACCAATCGATATCTTTCAATGCCTTATAAATGGCGTTTTCGCCCTCCTCCCGGGCGGCGTGTCCTGCTTTCCCGAAGGAAGTGCAATCCAGTACCAGAAGGCCACGCTCCGCAATAGCAAGGTTCATTTGAGTGGGTTCGCCGACAATGGCAAATTCCAATGCTCCAAGGTCCGGAAGTACGCATTCTAAGCCATTATTGCCCGAGATTTCTTCCTCAGCCGTTAAGGCTAAACAGATATTGTAGGCCATTTGCTCTGCCTCATAGTAATATAGAAATGTGGCAACCAGTGATA
>JAPSHM010000102.1 GCA_031179845.1 Pedobacter sp. | reverse complement strand
TAAAGGCATTGAAATGGCAAGGTTACTAGACGGATTTCTACCCTTGATAATTTTCACAACTGCATATGCCCAGTATGCGTTGGACGGATATCGTGTAAACGCTATTGATTATTTAGTAAAACCAATATTTCCAGATGATTTTCATCAATCCATCCATAAAGCAAGAAAATACTTTGGTCTTATAGAAGTTAACGGTTCGTCTGAAAGGTCCGAAGAGCTGATCATTAGAAGCGAGGGCGAATGGCTACGTATTGAACCTACAGAGATTCTATTTCTGAAGAGCATGCAAAACTATGTTATTATCCATTTTGTAAATTTTAAACCAAGAATGGTTCTACAGCCATTGCGAGAAGTATATGCTCTTTTACCTTCATTTTTTGCACAGACACATCGCTCAAATGTGGTCAACATTAATCATATAGAGAAAATTAAAGATAACTGTTTAACCATTGGCGAGTTTTCGATACCACTCAGCAGATCGAGAAGAAAAGAAGTTACAGAGCTGTTCATAAACAGGACAAAATGAGTTTATATAGCGATACTGAGGAAATTTCGATATAGAAGTCTATTTCTTTATCTTAAAATCTTTTCCATTTTTCTGCCTTTCGCCAGCTCGTCTACTAGCTTATCTAAATACCTTGTTTGTTTTGTTAACGTGTTTTCAATTTCTTCTATCCGGTAACCACAGATTACTCCTGTTATCAATTGTGCGTTGGTATTCAGGTTCGCTTTCTTAAAAAATGTTTCAAAAGTTGCTTTCTCAGCAATGAGTTCCTCCAGCTTTTTTTCGTCAAACCCTGTCAGCCATTCCATTACCTGGTGCAACTCTTCTTTTGTTCTGCCCTTACGCTCAATTTTAGTGATGTAATGCGGATATACAGATGCGAATGTCAATTTTGCAATTCGCTCATCATGTTTGGAATTTGTATTCATTATCGTATGTTTATTTATAAGGTGATACTATCATGGTTTAACTTTTATAAATCATTTCACTGTTTAAGAATTTAAACGGAATTATCAGGGAAGATGACGTTTCGTATATTTAGTTAGCAACAACCTCAGGAACCATGCAACGTAAGACAAAATACAAATTTATCTTTCTTTTGATATTACTTCATCTGCAAGTATTTGGACAAAGTAATTTATATAGTAAAATCTCAGAGCTGAAAGATAGTGTTAAGGTTGGGAATCTAGTAATTTATAATGCTTTTAAATATCAAGTTTTAGCACATCAAAGTGGAGAATTTAATCCTGCATTAATTATAGAAAAGGTGTATAAACCACATCCTGAACTATGGGACAACTGTCTTTCTCAAATTTTTGGAGATGCAGGTGAAATGTTTAAAGAAGAGGGAATAATTGAATGGAACAAAACACTTTTTGAAAAACAGAAAAACCTACTTAGTAAACTAGATACTCTATCAAGATTAAATTTAGATTCTCTATTCAATGCTCATCTAACAGGATTAAAAAAGCTGACTGGCTTGAACGCAAAAGGCAAATGGATTCTATATGCTGGCCCTGATGAAAATTACAGTATCTTTTTGGGTGGTTGTAATACAGACGGCATGGCAATAGACTTAGCACATTCAAGAACTACAGTTGATCTTTTGACAGAAGCGCTCCCCCATGAACTAGAACATATGGTCTTTGAACAAGCAAAAAGTAAAGACCCCAATTGGAACACTTCTTTAGGTTCAACTATAGACGAAGGTGTCGCTTGTTTTTTTACTTATAAATATTTCAAAGAAAAGCTACCTAAACGTAGAGTAATAGAAAACATGACTGACGAAGAATTTCAGTGGTATATTAAGCATGAAAAAGAAATATTTGAGAGATCTTTGCCTTTTCTATTTGATATTAGTGAAGAAAAAAATCTATATCAATGCAATTGTCGGGCAGGCGGATGCGCAAAGCTTTTTCCCGATGCACCTAAGTCAATTTGTTATTTTTTAGGTTTTAGAATTGTAGAATCATATGTAAATAAATATGGTAATGATTCATGGAAAGACGTCTATAAAATCCCATTAAAAGACTTTCTGGGAAATAGCGGTTATAAGGAATATATCGAGACTCTTAAATAAAAGCTGCTGCTAACCTCCTCCTCGCCATATTCTGAAAGCTTGCCACGCGAATAGGTTGGGTCTCTCCGGACCTGTTTGTAGTCGCTTATGACCTTGGCAGATAATTTCGTATTCAATGGGGGCTTTCAAATTTCTTTTGCCCATCTATATTAGATAAAGTGTCATTGATTTATTTAAGGGTCCCTTTAACGGAAGAATAATTTAGCTACCGCTCGGTTTTAAAACCTGGGATGTGCCCTATATTTAAAAATTTTAGTTCAGATTATTTAGTTTAAAAACATGAAGAAAAAATTATCGCTTGTACTCTCGATTCTGATTATTGGCATTTCGTTCCTAAGCATTTCCGCATATTATCTATTCAAGAATGTCAGTACTAGTAATGTACTCTTAGCTTCAGCAGGATTTGCTTGTGTTTTAGGGTCGGTGATATTCGTGTTATTTACTTTTGTGCCTATCAAAAATCGTAATTAGAACGTCTTTTTACAGATTAATAGCTAATCTGTAACCGATTAAAAACTAAAATACTAACCCACAAATCTTCCCCAAACTGCATCTGCCCGGTTGAAAACAACAGGCGTAGTCTCCTGTATCGCCGCCTTAAATTTTTTGGAATTTCCTGAACTGCAATGGATCACCTTTTTCATTGCGTTTCCTGAAACTTCTGAAACTATACCAACATGACCGATTTTCTTTCCAGCACCATACACGACAATGCATCCAGGCTCAGGGAATTGCAACTTCTCAAATATTCCCGAACTCTTATGAACGTCATGTGCCATAGAGTCAGTAAAGATCCATCCACCAAATTGTTTATAAAATGGAATATTGGTCTTTCTTGAAAGGTGCAATACCCAGCAAACAAAGCCGCTGCAATCACAAAATTCGTCCCGAGAGGGTAGTGCATCTTTAGGGAACATCCCACCACTACCCAATTTGTAGAGAAGAGGACAGTTAACAACTGATCTAGCCCTTGACACGAGTTCTGAAGAATTGCTTGGTATTTCAAAGACTACACCAGGCGGTACATCATCTACATTGGGCACTTGAATCACCTGCCCGACGAAAATCCTATCTGGATCTATAATCTGCGGATTTAATGCAAATAAACTCTTCACCGGTAAAGAAAGCCGATGAGCAATTTTGTTCATAGTATCACCTTTTTTAATTATATACTGCATAGAAGTAAATATTAGTTCAACAAGAAAGACATTTAGCAAGAGTAATCTCTTTGGATAGTATATCCCTATTGATACGTTATATAAAATTAATGAAACCATATGAGCCTTTCGGCTTGGTCAATCATCGAATTCAGGCCATAGATCAGTGTCCTAAAAATGGTTATCTAATTCTTGAACAGTCGCTTTAGACGTGTGAAAAAACTGTGATCAGCTTGTGTTGAGGTACTTTCTATTTCCTCCTCTAATGGTTCAACAACAGGCACTAAATCTTCCTTCTTAGCTGTTCGAGCTGTATCCTCGCTACGATCTTGGGCGGTTAGCTTTTGGTGAGCCGCTTTTGCCGTTTTATATATTTCGATTTCCCGTTCGGGTCTGGAATCAATATAAGAAATTTCGGGAATTAGGGCGCTCGATAACCTTAAAGATTCCGACTGAAAATCATTCATGATGGATTCATAAAGTTTGATAGCTACGGGATGAGATTCAATGTTTTCAAATGATTGGGCCAGTTGAAGCATATCCTCCCCGATCTCCTCTTTTTTTAACAAATTCGAAATTGAAGTACTGATTTTTGCCTTGGCTGAGCAAAGGTTTGCAATGTCTTTGGCTTTCCCTTTTTTCGCTTCGAGCAAATCAATGAGCTGCTGTAATTGCGTCCTTATATCGGGATTAACTTTATAATGATCGAAGTCCGATAAGTGAAAACCTGCATCCATCGCATTTTTGGCTAAAGCGTGGATTAAATTTGCCATTTCGTCTGCAATGATGGTCAAAATATTGACAAATGCGCCCAATTGGTCTTCAGTTGCAGCGTTTTCATGTTTTTTATACAGTTTTACCCCCTCAAAAAATTCTTCCTGAAAGACATATTTGGAAAAAACAACATTATCCGCAGGGTGTCCTTTCAATATTTCAGAAAAGACTTTGCCAATTTTAATTTCTTTTGAAGCCTCATCAACCTCTTCCGATGCATTAGGAACACTTTCCTTTTTTAAGTGTTTTTTATCGTTAAGTATGCGTATTTTATGAAAGAGGTCTGTCACCCTTTTTTCTTCTTTGTAGAGTTTTAATAAATAAAAAGCTGAAATGTTAAGTTGATTTTCTGAAAATGCATCAAAGTTTTTTTCGACAAAAGCCAATACTCTATCCTTGAATTTCTCGTGGTAACGGCCTATTTTTAGAAAATAATCCAAGGCGCGGTCACTTTGTCTACTGTGATCCGCGAGGACCATATTTTCAAGATAAGTGAAGTTTTGCTCTTGATATTCAAATGCGACAATGGACGTGATCGCATGAAGAATCGTATCTTTCAGTTCATTTTCGGTGTCACTAAACTCCTCTTCGTACAGGTAAATATCGGTAACCCGATTTAAATCACTGTTAGCTGCAATTTCGCTCATCCAAACCATTGCATCCATGAGGCTAACCTCTTTACCTTGATCCCTCTTTAAAAATAATTCAGCAGCACCAATTATCTTTTGATGGATTTCAGGGTTGAGCGATTCTTTTATCATAGCATTAATTTAAATTCTGTACTTGTTTTATTCAACGATTAGCATAATTCGACCAAGATACTATAGCAACCTTTCAATTACGTTTCAATATCAAATTAAGACGTCAAAGGTTTTCCGTAGTTAAAGTATTTAGCTTCCAAGATAGTGAGATATTCTAAATAATCAATGTTGACTGTTAGTTTTGAATAATTTGATTTTCCCTTAAATGGAGTTCGAGCGCTGATTAATTGCCTAATGTCATCGATCTCTTCGAGCAGTGGAAAGAAAGTACATTCCAATTTAACTATCTTTGATTTTTATTTCCCCATGAGTGTAGCCCTTCAATTAGCTAGAAAAAGAAAACTGATGACGTCTGCTTTGATCAGAGATTCCACTTCCCTGGAATACGTTTTTACTAGTTTAATAGATGAAAAAGACCCATATAAAACGTTGTCAACTGGCCGCATTATGGCCAAAGCCTGGGCTAAAAAACTGAAAGACGATGAACGTTTGTTGGACGCACAAAATTTTATACAAGCAACTATTCGTTTTTATTGGAATGCGGTACACAATTCATCCTCAAAGCAAACGTCGTTGCCTGCTCCATATACACCAATAGAAGAGGTTAAATTGGATAATAGTGTATTAGCCGTGGCTCAAGCAATTGGCAGAGCTGCTTCAAAGTTAGATGTCATAACCGCATCCTATCAAATTGGGAATCTTTACACTTCTGTATTACCGGAAAGTTTGCGCTCTGGGAATGGTGTTTTTTATACGCCCCCAATGCTAACTACCAGATTGCTGGATATGTCATCCTCGGCAGGCGTCAATTGGTCTACTGCGTCAGTTGCAGATCCCGCTTGCGGTGGAGGTGCATTCCTTGCTCCTGTTGCACTTAGAATGGTCGATGCCCTTAAAGACAGTGATCCACTAGCTAAATTAAAGCACATCGAGACCCATTTAAAAGGCTATGAATTGGACCCTTTTGCTGCCTGGCTAACACAAGTGTTTCTGGAAGTAGCTCTTAAGGACATTATTATCGGAGCTGGAAGAAAAATGAAGAGCTTAGTGAGCGTTTGCAACACACTCGAATATTCCTTCGGTTTAAAAGAGCAATTTGATTTGGTAATAGGAAATCCACCTTACGGTAAAGTTAAACTAACCGAAGAAATCAGGGAAAAATTTCAATTAAGCCTTTATGGCCATCCAAACTTATATGGGTTATTCACTCATCTTGCGCTAGGTATGGTGAAAAGCGACGGAATTATTGGATTTTTAACTCCAACTAGTTTCTTGTCTGGCGAATATTTCAAGAAGCTACGTGAGCTAATCAGGAAACAGGTTTTGCCAATGGAAATGGACTTTGTTTCGATTAGAAAAGACATCTTTGAAGATGTCCTCCAGGAAACTATGCTAGCGACCTATCGTAAAGTATCTAAAAGAACAGCGTTGGTTAGTACAATATGTGTAAATGAAATCATAGCATTACCAGATGGTACAATTAAAAGAAACGATAACGGGTTTTGCATTTTACCAGAAGATATAGGCGCACCATGGATACTACCTCGCAATCCAGAACAAGCAACTATTGTACAATCCATGTGCAAGATGTCATCAAGGTTGAAGGACTGGGGATATAAGATAAGCACCGGACAACTTGTATGGAACAGGCACAAAAATCAATTAAAAAATCAATACAGTAAAGGATGTTACCCTATAATTTGGGCTGAAGCAGTTACGAGAGAAGGCAATTTTATTCTTAGGGCGGAGAAAAAGAATCATTCTGCATGGTTTCAATTTGAGCCTGGAAATGATTATTTACTCACTAAAAATCCATGTATACTATTACAACGTACGACTTCCAAAGAACAGGATAAACGTCTAATTGCAGCCGTTTTACCTCAAACTTTATTGGACAGGAAAAAGGCGGTGATAATTGAAAACCATCTGAACATGATTTTACCCTTACCAAACGCAAACGTAATGGTTAACCTGGATGTATTGTCTGCATTTCTTAATAGTAAGGCAGTTAATGATGCTTTTAGAACGATTAGTGGAAGCGTTGCTGTGTCAGCTTATGAATTAGAAGCTTTACCTATACCAGACGCTGCACAACTAATAATTTTAGAAGCACTTATTAAAACGAATGCTGCTCACGAGTTAATAGAGCAAGAATGCCTAAACCTATATACCACGTATTAACTATGTTGTTTGCCACCTTATGTCACCCTTGAATTAATTCATAAACGTCTGCCTTTAATGTGCTATAGGTTCTAAGTTAATTGAATTGCAATCATTGAAAAAGAGAAATGACAGATCATGACTGAAAATAACTGGATATATTACGATGTTTCGCCTAAATCGGAAGAAAAGGCTATTGAGATTCGCAAAAGTAGAGATAAACTATACAAGAACATTTTTGATGAGGAAGAGTCTGATTTAAGATGGGTCGGCGATTTGGGTGAGATTTGGTTCAATAGTTGGTTAAAAACAAATGGCATTTCAGATTTTGAATGGCATTTAGATAATGCTGCAGGAAAACCTGATTTTACAATAAATAATATAAGGATTGACATTAAAACAGTAAAGCGAAAAGTTCCTCCAAAAGCATTTTATACAGCACAAATTACTTCGAGACATCAAACGCATCCGATCGATGAATTATTTTTCATGAGTTATGAATATCAGATTCGGAGGTTATGGTTCTTAGGCGGAATCAAATTAAAAGATTTCATTGCTAAAGCTAAATTTTATAAAGAAGGTGATGATGTTCATTCAAATTATAAAATAAGAAAAGGACATGAAATATTTAATGCCGAAATTGCACTGTTAGAGTCTCCCGATAGGTGGATCAAAAATCTGATCCAAATTTAAATCAACCATAGCTTCAATGTTGATAAGGCACTTAATATCACCGTCAGCGCACCGATAATCCAAAGTGATATCTTGATCGTCTTTTGATTATTAGAAAGCAGTATTGTCTGCTTACTGGTTTCTACTTCGAAAACTTGTCTTAACTCTTTAATGTTTTTAGCAAATTCGATCTCGAACATCTGCTTTATTTGATTTCGTTCACTCTCAATTAGCCGTTTAATTTGAGATTTATTTTCGTCAAGTTTGATTTTGATTGTAGTTTCAAGATCCTTGTAAAAGTCTTTATTTTCTTTTCGAATTTGGTCGGTTTTATCTTCAATAAGTTTTGCAAACTCTATTTTATTCTGCTTGTTTGAATTTTCAAGTTCAATTAGACTCGTGGTAAGTTTTTCTTGCTGTGCATTTTGAAGCTCGTTTATTTCATCAAGGGTTTTGCTGTTTTCCTCAAACCGATTGCTTATTTCGCTATAAGTTTCCGTTAGTTGATGTAACTTCTTGTAAGCCCCGGAAACACCTTTAAGTTGTCCGACCTCCTGATTGAGCTCTTCAAGCGTTTCATTAAATTTCTGCAAGTTGCTCATATAATTTCTTGTTAAGTGTTTTTAATTCTTGTAATTTCTGAGAATAAACATCATTGAGCAAATACGCCAAATCATAATATTCCGCCAAATCTTCCAACATTCCAGGATAGTATTTTGAAATGGATTGGCACAGTTGCATTTTCTGTTCTTCTGTAAAATGTCTTCCTAAAATTTTTACGTGATTTAAGATGTCGCTTTGCTCCTCTTCCGTAAAAGTTTGTTTAATGATGGATAAAGCACTTTCAAAACGTTCTTTTCCATCACTATCTTCATACTCATTCAAGGCTAGACGAACAAAACCACTCAAAAAATTAAGACCGACATTATTCCGATAACTTTCTAAAAATCGGCTAATGCTGTCTTTTAATTTTTCAAATTCATTTTTGCTTGGAAATTGATTGTTAATCGTTAAAACATCAAACCATTTTTCGTATTCTTTTGGATTTTCGGCAATATGTTGAAGTACAAAAGTCGTTTCAGAAAAACTAAAATAACTGTCGATTCGTTGCTTAAAACTATCACTATCTTCAAATTGTGAACACCACTCTGAAAGAGTTTTTAATGATTGCTTACGACCGTATGCAATATTTTCAAAAGTCCAATTCAGTAGATACCACACCGACTTTTCTAATATAGAATGTTGTTGAATATTTTGAATTTCTGTTTCTATATCTGCGTTTGGCTCATATTTCGTAATGTAATCTGAAACACTTTTTATGACATGGTTTTCTTCAAGAGTAACGAAATAAACTTCAAAATGGTCAATAAAATTTGTTGTCCAATCGGAAACAATGCCTAAAAGGCTTAAACGATAAATCGCTTTTTGCAAAGTATCACTATTGATGTTTAGCTTAGAATAAGCATCATTCCAAAATATCAGTAGTTTTGATTTTTCCTTGAAATAGTATTTGATTAATCCTAAAATGATCTCAAAGTCTCTTTCAATGTCGTTTTGCCCCTGTGTGAAAAGAAAAACTTGTTTAAATATATCTTTACCATTCCATTTTACTTCTTCGCTTATTTCTTTCATTTCGGCAAAAGTTGTGTCTTTTTGAAACAATCTTTGCACTCTTTCTTCATCGTGTGTTTCTGGCGAATAAAGCACGAAACATTTACCTATTTTATTTTTGTTTTCTTCTTTTCTTTTGTCCCAGCGTCCCGCTCTTCCTGCTTCCTGATATAATGCTTCAACCGAACTCGGCAAACCATAATGGAAAGTATAATGAATATTTTGTTTATCGATACCCATTCCAAAAGCTTTGGTAGCAACTAAAAGTTGATATTTATTATCTTTAAAGTCCTTTTGAACGCGTTGTTTGAATTTATTGAATTCATCCCTTGCCATCACTGGTTCTGTTCCTAATTTTCTTCCTGTTTTTTCGTCTATAACATCACGCTTCGGAATATCTCCCGAAAACCAACTTACTTTATTTTGATAAACAGCATTTAAGGTGTTTGAAACTTGATAACAACCATAAGCACCATTTACATTTGGCGTAAAGATCAACCCAGCTTTTTCTTGATCTTCGGTAAAACTTTCCGTGTCTTTTAAATCTTCAAGGATTTCTCTGATTTTTTGGCCTTTATTGCCTTTATCATCAATTACCTCGAACTTTAATTCTTTTCGGCTGTAATCTAAAAGCGATTTTATATTTTCATCTTCCAAACGTTGTTTTTGTCTTGAAAACTCAATCTTAATATCTTTCAAAACATAAACAGAAGCTGTTGCCGTTAAACCAATAAATTTTATTTTGCCTTCTCCATTTTTATCTTTTGGACTTAATTTGTCAATCGTTTTAGCTAAATTCAAATAGGAAGTTCTGAAATCGTGCCCCCATTCTGAAAGACAATGTACTTCGTCAACAACTGCATAAGCAATAGAAAAATTAGCAACAATGGCACTTATCTTTTCTCTGAAACTCGGAATTTGAAATTTCTCTGGCGAAATCCAAACAAATAGATATCTGCCTTGCTCAAAATTCCTTTCGATTTCTCTTCTGTCATCCGCTTCTAAATCACTTGTAATGAAACTCACATTGGTAACAAGTATTTTTTCCAGGTTGTCGTGTTGATCATACATTAAAGATTTGATAGGACAAACAACGAAATTGATGCTTGGCTGCAGCAAACAAGGAAGTTGATAACACAAAGATTTTCCGCCACCTGTTGGCAAAAGACCGATTGTATCTCTTCTATTAAGTACATTGGAAACTATAGGAAATTGTCCTTCTCTAAAACCCGATTTATTAAAAATATTGTCAAGGAAAAATTCTAGAACTAATTTATCTTCATCTGTAATATTGTAATAGATAGGTTCGGTTGTACTTACTCTGAAATAGTTTTTGTCTTTAACGATATCAAAATAGTCTGTGCGAACAAAGATCACATCTTCATTGACTTTGTTTTCGTCGGTGTATCGTTTGAATAATGAAAAATCTATGTTTATTGCCTTTGTAGTAAGTTGAAATTTCTTTTTGTCGTTCGTTATCTTGATGTTGAAATTCGGCTTTTTGAGTTCTAGTTTGTTTTTAAGTTGCCAAAGTTTATCAACCCAAATTAACAAATCATTTATTGCCAGTTCTGCAAAATCGGGTAAATCTTCGTGAGCCAAAATGTTGAAATTCCAATCTTCGTCTAAAGATAAATACTTGTGAGTAAGTAGCTCAATAAGTAAAATCTGAAACCGAATTATTGCCGTAGGCAATAATTTCGTTTTAATTTCTTCTTCACTAATTTGATATTCTTCTATTTTTTCACAAGCACTTTTATAGTAAGAGAGAAGTTTTTCAAATCTTTCAAGATGAATTAAAATTGCTTCAACTTTTGAAATGTAAGTACCATTTCGTAATTCTCTTGTATCAATTCTTATTGTTGTAATTCCTTTGGTTGCTAAAAAGTTATCTCTTATCCCGTCTGAAACTCTGGTAACTTCATCAAGTTTGTGTTGTTGCCCGTCAATTTCAATTACAAGCTTGGCTTGTGGCAAATAAAAATCAACTTGTTGATTGATGAAGTTTTTATTTTCTTCGCCAATAATTTCGTTAATTTGAATTTCAGGTATCAGTAACGATTGAATAAATGAATATTCTCCAAAATCCTTCTTAATAATTTCTTCGAGAAAGTCTTTTGCAGGATAAAAATTGTTGTCTTTATCTCCCTTAATTGTGTCTGTCCAAATTGCTGTTTGGTTTGTCGCAAACAAAAAACGTTCTTTAAAGTTATCAAGATTATGAATTTCGCCTAATTCAGATTGTAGATATTTTGAAAGAATTGTCGGAAAACCACGTTGCAAAATATTTTTAATCACATACAAAATCGGCAACAAGTCAGCGTTTGTCTGATTTGTTACAAGGTTTTGAATTACAAAATTAGGATTAGTGTATGTATAATTTGCCGTATACTTCTTCATTCAATTTGTCTATTATGTTTTTGCTAATAGATGGATTAACATTAAACTACAATTACTTAATTAGATACTCATCAGGAATTAAAATATATGTGCATTTATTTATAATTTCAAACACTAATTTGCATATAAGTTACAGTATTTAAGCACAAAACGAGAATACCTATAAATATTATGTAATTTAAGATTAGCAGAAATATCATCTAAAAAAATTAAAAAGCCTTGTAATGTACTGAAAATTAGAAGGAAAGGATAAGCGGAGATGTCAATAAATTTTACATATAAAGATCGCTCTAAACAATATGAAGCATTAATAGTTAATGTATCATGGAACCTTTCAACATTAAAATTACCGTAGCGGAAGAGCGAGTTGCACTTACAATTTTACCCACAGACGAAGGATATTTTAAAGTGGTCTATTATGGCGGCGTTCTTGGAGGCATCAAGTATCTGAAAGATTCGAATTCCTGGGAGGCCATTCCCGTAAATGAACTTTCTGCAAGCGACTTACCTCCATACAAGCATAAGGAGCAGCAAC
>JAPSHM010000101.1 GCA_031179845.1 Pedobacter sp. | reverse complement strand
AATAACTATTACGTTAACAAACTGTTAATTGCAAACGCTGCGGTTGCGCAGAGAAAGGATTAACTACAAGGAGATTAGCACTAAAGCTCTGGTAAAGTCCAAGGTTGGGATAGGGTTGGATTACTGCTGGGATACCCTTGGATTACCTTGGGGGTATTCCAAGGGTATCCCAACAGTAACGGAAGGGTAATTCAAGGGTAGTTCAATTCTGGTGTTTAGTTGGACTTTACCTGGTGTTTCTTACGAGTTATGATTTACACTGATACTCGGCTGATATTTCAGAAGCGTTTGTTTTTTGAGCCGAATTTGGCCGCTTTTTTGCAGTTTTGAAATCTTGCTTTAAAGCTATTTAAACCACGATTTTTGCAGGTTTATTTGTAATTACTTGATAATTAGATCAGTATGTTGTATGTTTGCAGTCGTTTTAAAATTATTAACCAAAAAAAGGAGGAAAATGATAAAGAAACACATAATAACATGTACGGTAATTATAGCATTACTGGTTATGGCAAAAGTGTTTGCTTACAACATGCCCCAAGCAGCGAAAAGTATTACAAATAAAGTAGCATTAACGAGTACGGATGTACTTACAAAAAACATTACAAAGAAGCCATTGTCTCTCATGGCCCGTTTGAATTTTGCAGAAGAGACCTTACCAATTGGTGATTTGAAAGTGGAGCGGAAGATGAAAAAGACTTTAGCCGCCCATAATTTCAGCAAATTACACACCAACAAGCTGCATAAAAAAGCAGCAGAATGGTTCCCGGTGATCGAACCGATCCTTGCCGCTTACGGCATTCCAGAAGACTTTAAATATGTTCCTCTCGTAGAATCGGGTTTGCATAGTGGCGTATCGCCTAAAGGTGCTGCCGGATTCTGGCAATTTATGCCTGCAACAGCCCGCATGTATGGCCTGAAGGTTAACGGCAGTGTAGATGAGCGTAACAATTTACGCAAGTCGACCATCGCCGCAGCGAAATACATCAAAGAACTGTATGGTATCTTTGATAGCTGGACGCTCGTTGCAGCTGCATACAATGTTGGAGATAACCACATGAAACGGCAGATCAACAGACAGAGTCAGGATAATTATTTCAAAATGAAACTGAACCGCGAAACTGCCAGCTACGTTTACAAATTGATCTCTATGAAGCAAATCATGAAGCATCCGGTACGTTATGGATATCAGGCCCCAAGGGAACTGCTGGCATATAATGCGGAAAAGGCTGAAGGAGAAACTTCGGAATAAAACACTATACTTACTCGCAAATTGGGAAAGCCGTTCAGTATCTACTGAGCGGCTTTTACTCTTTTCGGGAGGCAAGGCAGTTCCTTTATGGTGTTTGTAAGAAAATTCTTATTTTACCGGCTTATGGTATTGTTGAAATTGCGTATTACTGAAATGACCTTTTGCCCGGGCGAAACGCTGATGATAAGCTTTGAACCGGCAGAAGGACAAAAACCAAAATATCTGGCCGGCCAGTTCCTAACCTTCGTTTTCCAGGTGTTCGGAAAGGAATTAAGGAGATCATATTCACTTTGCAGTTCACCTGATGTGGACGAACCGTTGTCAATTGCCATCAAACGGGTGGATAATGGGGAGATATCCCGGCTGCTACACCATAAAACAGCAGTTGGAGATATATTGACAGCCGTTGAACCCAATGGCAGGTTTTATTATAAGCCCTCAACGGAATTGAAACGAACGGTCTTTCTATTTGGTGCCGGCGTAGGCATTACTCCTCTTTTTTCTATCCTTAAAACTGCGCTTGTTCGCGAGGAGAACACCAAAATCATATTGGCTTACAGCAATCGTTCTATTGCCCAGACGCTTTTTTATGAAGAGTTGAATCAATGGCAACAAAAATACCCTGATCGGTTGAAAATTGTTTTTATATTCAGTCAGTCGCAAAACCTGTTAATGGCACGCCTTAATGGTCCGTTAATTGAAAAGCTTGTCGACGAAAACCTCGAGTTTGATAAAGGGAATGCACTGCTGTATACCTGCGGACCGATCGATTATATGGACGTATGTCGCATTACGTTATTGAATTTGGGTTTCGATCAAGATCAGATCAAAAGGGAGACTTTCGTCTTGCCTGAAGATGAAGTAGACGAAGATGATACCACGGAGAAAAAGGTGAAACATACCAATACCTATGGTGTGGTGTTGAATTTCGAGAACAATGTTTACCAGCTGGATGTTCCTTATAACAAGACCATTTTGGATACGGCTTTGGAAAATAACATTCATCTACCTTATAGTTGTCATGCTGGAATATGTAGTACCTGTACGGCAACCTGTATCAAAGGAGGAGTAGAGATGGACTATAACGAAGTTCTGATGGATGATGAAATCGCCGCAGGCCGGGTATTGGTTTGTACGGGTCATCCTACAGAAGACGGAACGACATTGGTCTGGTAAGCAGTAAGGGTACCGATAAACTCGTTAATATAATTTTTAGTTCTGCGCAGTTAATTTGATAAAATTTTTAGCAATTTTGTGGCGTAGCATACTGTAGTCGTTTCTTAAAGATCAGTGGCTACTTTTTTTTAATATATATGAGCAAAAATACTGTTGACCTGGGTGAGCAAAAAGATGTAGAAGTGTACGGTGCCCGGGTGCATAACCTTAAAAATATTGATATATCCTTTCCAAGGAATCAGCTTGTTGTCATCACCGGTTTAAGCGGAAGTGGTAAATCGTCTTTGGCATTCGATACCATTTATGCGGAAGGTCAGCGGAGGTATATGGAGACGTTCAGTGCTTACTCCCGGCAGTTTATGGGAGGAATGGAAAGGCCTGACGTGGATAAAGTATCTGGTTTAAGCCCTGTTATCGCGATTGAGCAAAAGACCACCAGTAAAAATCCGCGGTCGACCGTAGGTACCATTACAGAGATCTACGATTTTATGCGGTTGTTATTTGCGCGGACCGCCGATGCATATTCCTACAATACCGGCGAAAAGATGGAGCGGATGAGTGAAGACCAGATCGTTGAAAATATTTTCAACAAATTTGGAAACATGCCGGTCAACATTTTAGCTCCAGTAGTAAAAGGCAGAAAAGGACATTACCGGGAATTGTTTGAGCAAATTCGCAAGCAAGGATATGTGAAGGTGCGTGTGGACGGTGATATTCAGGATATTACGCCAAAAATGCAAGTGGATCGTTATAAGATCCATGATATTGAGGTGGTGGTAGATCGTCTGATCATCGACCGAAAGGATTTGAAGCGCTTGCAGGATTCTTTGCAAACGGCTATGCGTTTAGGCAAAGGGATCATCAAGATCAGCGACAAAGACAATAACGTATCACATTTCAGTCGTTTTTTAATGTGTCCAACAACAGGGATTTCCTACGATGAGCCTCAACCGAACAGTTTTTCTTTCAATTCACCGTATGGGGCCTGTGAGAATTGCGGCGGCCTGGGTTACATCTTTGTCGTAGACAAGGACTCCGTAATGCCTAACCCGAAGTTGAGCATTATGAACGGGGGGCTGGCTCCGCTAGGGGAATACCGCGACATTTGGATGTTCCAGGTTTTGAAGGCGCTGGCCAAGAAATATAACTTTTCTTTGTCGACACCAATAGAGAAACTTGGCGATGACATTATAAGTATACTTTTGAATGGGAGTAACGAGCTGCTTTCGGTAGCTGTTGAATACAATAAATGGAACGTTCAGAACTACCAGATCACGTTCGAGGGCATTATCAAATTGCTCGAAGAACAGCAGGAACGCAAAGGCGAAGGTGCCGTAGATGATATGGAAGCTTTCCGAAAACTAAAAACCTGCCCGGTTTGTAGCGGTGCACGTTTGAAGAAAGAAAGTTTGCATTTTAAAATAGATGGTAAAAATATCTTTGAATTGGCAGAGATGGACATCAGCAGTGTAAAAAGCTGGTATGTCGGACTGGAAGACAGGCTGAATGAAAGACAGAACACCATCGCCAAAGAAATTTTAAAAGAGATCAGGTCGAGGCTCGGTTTTCTTAGTGATGTTGGATTGAATTACCTGTCCCTTGACCGTACCGCGCGTACCCTTTCTGGTGGTGAAGCGCAAAGGATCAGACTGGCAACCCAGATCGGGTCGCAATTGATGAATGTAATGTATATCCTCGATGAACCGAGTATAGGTCTTCATCAGCGCGACAATGAGCGCTTGATCGGGGCGCTGAAGAACCTGAGAGACTTGGGCAATACGGTTTTAGTGGTTGAACACGATAAAGATATGATCCTGGAAGCGGATCATGTGATTGATGTCGGACCAGCTGCCGGATTGCATGGCGGACAGATCGTTGCACAAGGTACTCCAGCAGATATTTTGAAATCAGACACCCTTACAGCGGCCTATTTAAATGGTAAAAAAGGAATAGAAGTTCCTAAAAAGAGAAGAAAAGGGACTGGGCATAAGCTTTCCCTCATCAAGGCGAAGGGACATAATTTGAAAGATGTTTCCGTTGAATTTCCTTTAGGGAAGTTCATCGCAGTAACCGGCGTGTCGGGCAGTGGAAAGTCAAGCTTGATCACAGAAACGTTATACCCGATTTTAAACCACCATTTTTTCAGAGCGAAAAAACATCCTTTGCCTTATGAGAGGATCAATGGCTTGAAGGAAATAGATAAAGTCATTGAAATTGATCAGGCGCCGATCGGGCGTACACCACGTTCCAACCCCTCAACTTATACTGGTGTATTCTCTGATATCAGGAACCTTTATGTGCAGTTGCCGGAGGCAAAGATACGAGGTTACAAGCCTGGACGCTTTTCTTTTAATGTAAAAGGCGGGCGGTGTGAAACCTGTCAGGGTGGGGGGATGAAGGTCATTGAAATGAATTTCCTGCCAGATGTTCAGGTGCCCTGCGAGGAATGCCAGGGTAAAAGATATAACCGGGAAACTCTGGAAGTGCGATACCGTGGAAAGTCAATCAGTGATGTACTAGATATGAGCATTGAAGATGCTTGTGTTTTCTTTGAGAACATGCCAGCTATCTTTAGAAAGATCAGGACGCTGAAGGACGTTGGACTAGGGTACATTACGCTTGGACAGTCCTCAACTACGCTGTCGGGTGGCGAAGCACAGCGCGTTAAGCTTGCGACAGAACTTTCAAAGAAAGATACAGGAAGGACGTTTTATATACTGGATGAGCCAACAACTGGCCTGCATTTTGAGGATATAAACGTATTGTTAGGTGTGCTCAATGAGCTGGTAGAGAAAGGTAATACCGTACTCGTTATTGAACATAACCTGGATGTGGTAAAAGTGGCCGATTGGGTAATTGACCTAGGCGAAGAAGGTGGTGCCGGAGGTGGAAGAATCATCTTTGAAGGAACTCCTGAAGGCTTGATCCAAAATCCCATCAGCTTAACCGGCAAATTTCTAAAAAAGGAAATGGGCCTGTAAATCAACCGTTATGGCAGCTTTTTTAAGTGATTTTCTGCCAGATTCCGATGCTTCAAGCAAATTGCAGGTTGTTGATCTAGGTCTGGAAAAATTAAGCTCGGAAAATGAAAGTTCTCCTTATAAACTGATCGAAGGAGCCGACATCAGGGCCATTCTAAAACCCCGAAAGGCTTTTTCCCATAAGGGCAGTTATGGTCATACGCTTATCATTGCTGGTGATGAGAAAACAATGGGGGCTGCATTGCTGTCTGCAGCCGGCTCAATATATGGTGGCGCAGGACTAACGACCGTCTCGCTGCCTGAGAGCGGTTTGACGGCTTTAAATACCGCATTCCCGGAAGCCATGTATATGGACCGTGGACATCTGATCAAAATAAAGTCTTTAAAGAGATTCAATTCGATTGCTGTCGGCCCCGGATTGGGAAGATTATTAGATGCAATCTGCATAATAGAGGAGCTCATTCTCTTGAAGGTGCCTTTTGTGGCCGATGCCGATGCAATAAATATTATGGCGAAACGCGAGGACCTACTCCTGCACATGGCAAAAAATTCGGTATTAACACCCCATTTAAAAGAATTTGACACCCTGTTTGGTGAGCATAAGTGTTGGTGGCTGAGGTTACAAACCGCCAGGCTGATGGCCAAGAAACTTGGGGCTGTCATTGTGCTGAAGAACGAATATACTTTTATCGTAGATCAGTTAGGCGATGTTCTAATCAATCCAACAGGAAATCCAGCGATGGCTCAGGGTGGAATGGGCGATGTGCTGACCGGATTGATTGCTGCGTATCTAGCACAGGGGTATAGCGCAAAAGCGGCGTCGATACTCGCTTGTTATTTCCATGGAAAGGCGGGCGATGAATTGGCAGTCACTCATTTTAACCTCACGGCATCACAATTGGCAGCGCATATTCCCGTTACCGTCAAAACTTTCATGAAATCGTCCGGTGAAACTTCCGAATATGATGTGATCTAAAAATCAAAAAGGTGTTTTTCTGCGTGATAAGAAGAACGTACAAGTGGACCACTTTCAACATATCTTAACCCTTTAGACAGGCCGATCTCTTTATATTTAGCAAATTGATCTGGGTGGATCCAGTCGACCACAGGATGGTGGTTTCTGGTTGGCTGTAAGTATTGTCCAAGAGTTAGAATATGAACGCCATTGGCAACCAGGTCGTCCATTGCTTCCAGTACATCTGCTTCAGTTTCTCCTAAACCAAGCATAATACCTGTTTTTGTCCTTAGGCCAAACTCTGAAATGCGTTTCAGGGCTTCTAAACTTCTGTCGTATTTTGCCTGTACCCGTACTTGCTTCGTTAACCTTCTTACGGTTTCCACATTGTGGGACATCACCTCAGGTCTTTCTTCTAGAACGCGGTATAAGTTATCCCATTGACCTCTAAAGTCTGGAACTAAAGTCTCTAAAGTAGTTTCAGGGCTTTCTCTCCTGATGGCCTGTAAGGTTTCCGCCCAGATGATCGAGCCTCCATCTTTAAGGTCATCACGATCAACCGACGTGATCACACAGTGTTTCACCTGCATCAATTTAACAGAATTTGCTACACGGTTTGGTTCGTCGGTATCCACAGCCATTGGCCTGCCTGTAGCTACTGCACAAAAAGAGCACGAGCGTGTACAAATGTTACCAAGGATCATAAACGTTGCAGTTCCTGCACCCCAGCATTCGCCCATATTGGGACAGTTGCCGCTTTCACAAATGGTATGCAGTTTATGGGTATCCACCAGACTACGCACCTGAGCATACTCTTTACCTACAGGAAGCTTTACTCTAAGCCAGTCTGGTTTACGTTGAATTGGGTTTTCTGAAACAACCGGAAGTGCGATCATACGACAAAGTTAAGCAATAGGTTTCAATAGTTATAAAGCGAGGCTCATATTACGATCACAATAAGATCATAAAACAAATTTATAATGGAGAAATTATTATTTTTACAACATGAGCACTTCAAGAATAACATATAACGGTGGTTTAAGGACCACATCTGTACACCAGCGTTCGGGTAAAGAGATCATCACTGATGCGCCGGTCGACAACAAAGGCCAGGGTGAGGCTTTTTCTCCAACGGATCTGCTGGCCACTTCACTGGGCAACTGCATGCTCACCATTGTTGGGATTGCTGCAAACGAGCACGGGTTCAATATCGATGGCACAACATGTGAAATCACTAAAGTAATGGCTGAACAACCTAGAAGGGTAGCGGGCATTGTGGTCGACCTTCACTTTCCTGCAAATAATTATTCTGACAAAGTGAAAACGATCATCGAGCGGTCGGCCAATACCTGTCCGGTCATGTACAGTCTACACCCTGACATCAAGAAAACAGTTACTTTCAATTATTGATCACTTCAGCAACCTCTTCTGCCGATATGTCACTATGTGATGCATCCAGAATACAATCTCCGTTTTTGATCAGCAGGATTTGAGGCGATTCGTGTTGCACCTGGAATGTTTCAGCGATCTCCGCTGAAATGTTGCGGTGACTGATCAGATCTAAGAAGTATAAAGAAGTATGTTCAGGGATTGCCGACCAGTCCATCTCAAACCGTCTTTTAGCCATTAAGCTAACAGAACAGCGTGTACTGTGTTTAAAGATGAGGCTATAACCTTCCTGAAGTTTAATTTGACTGATCTGACTAGGATCAGTGATGTGAGTCCACTGCATAAAATAAGGTTGACAAGTGTTAAAGAATGGCTTAGCCTCGTCTTCGTTTGCCCTCTGGATACGAACTGTACGCCGGACAAATTTTGTTAGAGCAAGCCTCTAACAAGGTTATTGCAAAAAACACGCCAAGCAATAGTATTGCAACTTTCTTCATCTTTTTTTTTTAAATGGTATTTTGTGCTAATCTACAGATTTTCACAAAAATATCAAAGTTTCTTAAACCGTTGCTGCAAATTCTGCCATCTTTAAAGCAGTGATCGCAGCCTCGTCTCCTTTATTCCCATGCTTGCCGCCAGCTCTGTCAATCGCTTGTTGCTGGTCGTTGGTTGTCAGCACGCCAAATATTACAGGCTTGGCATGTTTTATGCCAACTTGAGTAATGCCATTGGCTACTGCATCACAGATAAAATCGAAATGTTTGGTATCTCCCTGGATCACGCAACCGAGACAGATTACTCCGTCGAGATCTTTGTGCTTTTGTAATAATATTTCGGCAGCAGCAGTAAGTTCAAAACTACCTGGTACGGCTACTGAAATAATGTTGTCCTTCGCTACACCATACTGAAGCAGGGTAGACAGTGCGCCATTGTATAAGCTGCCCGTTACTTCTGGATTCCATTCTGCAACAGCGATTGCAAATTTGAAGGCGCTGCCATCAGGAATGGTAGTATGAGAAAAGTCGGATAAGTTTTTAAGTTGTGTTGCCATGTTGCAAAACTAGCTAAAATTTAAAGAATGAATAGAGGTGGGATACAAAAAAAGGCTAGCAGTATGCTAACCTTTTCCGTATATGTTTTGCTTTAGTTATTTAGCCTGCACCGATGCGCGTGAGATATACCCATCGATTAAAGCAGCTTCAGTGCTTTCAGGATACTGAGTTTTAATTTTTGTGTAAGCTTCTTCGGCCTTCTTGAAGTCTTTCAGGTGCTCATAAACCAACCCAAGTTTTTTGAGGAACATTGGAGAGGTAAATTTGTTGCTGGACTTATCAGCAGCTTTTTTGTAATAGGTGGCAGCTTGCTTGTAATCTTTTAATTCGCTGTAAGCATCACCCAGGAGACCAAGTGCCAATGGGTCTGCAACCGGACTGCCAGTTTCTGAATATTTCCCTAAAGCTTCTGTCGCTTTTTTATACTCTCCTTTGCGCAGATAAATTCCGCCAAGGTATAGATTGGCAAGATTTGCAGATTTGGTATTGTCGTACTCTTCTGCAATTTTTTCAAGACCTGGGTAGCCGCCTTCTCCCTTGATCGCTTTGTTTGCCAAAGAATCTGCAGCTCCAACATATTGCTCTGCTTTATACATTTTAGCCGATGCTTCTTCGGCCCTGTTTTTAAGATATACATTCTGGTACCAGAAGTATATGCCTATTAATACTACAATTGCACCTGCAATGAATAAAAGGCTTTTAGAATTTTCTTCCAAAAAAGAGCCTCTTCTTACCGGCTGATTTATTTCTTTTTCTGTTGTAGACATAATTATTTAAAAAAATTAAGGATTGCAAAAATACATTTTTACATCAAAGTATCAACCTATTTGGAAGTATTTAAATAAAATTAATGAACTGAGCATTAATTAGAAGCGTGATGACGGTTAATTAATTAAGGTAGACGTCGTATCATCAGGAAAAACAAATCATAGAATTAACAAAGCTAAACGGTAACTTTGGCATTGATACTATGTGGTTAAAAAACATTACCCTTCTTAATTTTAAGAACTATACGGATGCAAGTATTAGTTTCTCAAAGACCGTAAATGCATTTGTTGGTGATAATGGGGCAGGTAAAACAAATTTACTGGATGCCATTCATTACTTATGTCTTTGCAAGGGGTATTTTAATCCGATCGATACACAGCAGATCAAATCCGGCCATGATCTTTTTCTGATCCAGGGCGATTTCGATCGCCAGGAAAAGAACGAAAAGATCACCTGTGGCGTAAAGCGGAACCAAAAGAAGCAATTTAAACGGAATAAGAAGGAATACGATAAACTGGCCAGTCATATTGGTTTGTTTCCTCTGGTGATGATCTCCCCGTACGACACCAATATCATTATGGAAGGCAGTGAGGAACGGAGACGTTTTATGGACAATGTCATCTCGCAGACAGATACGCATTACTTGGATGAACTGATCCTATATAACCGTCACCTGTTGAATCGGAACGCGCTATTAAAACAAATAGCGGTTACACGCAGTTATGATCCGACCCTGCTGGAAATATATAATGATCAGCTGGTGGCATCGGGGAATAGAATTTATGCAAAACGACAACAGTTTATGGTTGAATTTATACCGTTGTTTGATAAATATTACCAGTTTTTAACGGAAGAAAAAGAGCAGGTGAATTTGCAGTACCAGAGCCAATTGAAAGATGCCGCCTTTGATCAGCTGCTTCAGCAGTCGGTCGAAAAGGATAAGATTCTGGAAAGGACCACGATTGGGATCCATAAAGACGAACTGGTTTTCACCATAGCAGATATGGCCTTAAAAAAGTTTGGCTCTCAGGGCCAACAGAAATCTTTTTTAATCGCCTTGAAGCTGGCACAATATGCTTATCTTCAAAGATATAAAGGTTTTAAGCCTTTGCTTTTGCTGGATGATATTTTTGACAAGCTCGACGATAAGCGCATGCATAAGTTGATGGAGATGGTCTCCCATCACGATTTCGGGCAGCTTTTTATTACAGACACGGGAAGAGAACGGGTGCTGGCAGTATTTAATGAAATTAATGTACCAGTGACTCTATTTGAAGTAACTAACGGGACAATACATCATGCGTAAACCTAATGACATCACACTAAAGGAAGGCATTGGCAAATTGTTAAATGTGTATAAACTGAAGGGCAAATTTGACGAAACATCAGTTGTGGCGTTGTGGCCGGACCTGATGGGAAAGGCGATCGCCAACCGGACGACCCAGATCTATGTGTCTCAGGGCAAGCTTTTCGTCAGGATCGAATCATCCGTGATCAAGAATGAGCTATTAATGGTAAGATCCGGCATCATTCAAAAAATAAATGAACGTGCCGGATCAGAAGTGATTACAGCTATTGTGTTTCTTTAATTCCCAGCTATCTGCTAAAATACTTTGCTGATCAGCCAGATGATCAAAGCGATTACGAGCACCACAACGATTACGCCTGTCCACATGCCTGCTTTGAAAATGCCCTCAACAAGTTCACAGCTCATTAGCGTAGTGGATAAGAAAGCAATAATTGCTAATGGGAAATATCTTTTCGTTGTCATAGGTTTAATATTTTGTTATAAGGGATTAACAATAAACCAGGACAATGGTTTTTATTGCTTTACACTCCGTTAACTTTCAGCAGTTCGATTTCGAAGATCAGGGTGCTGAAAGGTGGGATGTCTGCGCCAGCACCACGCTCTCCGTAAGCCAAATTATAGGGAACGAAAAATTTATATTTTGATCCGGACTGCATCAACTGCAGGCCTTCGGTCCAGGCAGAAATTACATTGTTTAAAGGTAAAGAAAGTGGTTCCCCTCTATCATAAGAGCTGTCGAACTGTTTTCCGCTTAACAATGTTCCCCTGTAGTTAACCAAAACCGTATCTGTGGCTTTAGGTCTGATGCCGGTGCCTTTGCTGATCACCTGGTACTGCAAACCGCTGGCAGTAACCTGCACACCTGGCTGCAATTTATTTTTTTCCAAAAAAGCTTTGCCTTCTGCGATGGCAGGGCCATGTTTTTGCTTACTCACACTAACAAACAGGTTGTTGATCGCTGCCTGTGACCTTTCTTTTGGAATTAATGGCGCCGCATTGGAAAATGCGTCTTTCAGTCCTCTAACCAGCAACTCGTAATTAAGGCTGTTCAGACCATCGTTTTTCATGCTGGAAGCCATTGTGTTACCAAATGCATAGCTGGCTGAATCTAGCGTTGTCCTGAAAACAATTGCTGCCGGAACAGCTTTGTTGGCTGCCGGGGTGGTTTTTCTGACTACAGTAGTGGTTTTTTTTGTGGTCGTTGTTTTTGCCTTTGTCTGAGCGTTCAACGTAAGTACGCAAAACGGAAGAGCAAGCGTCATGATAATTTTTTTCATTG
>JAPSHM010000100.1 GCA_031179845.1 Pedobacter sp. | reverse complement strand
TCCTGATCCTCCTCCTGGTGTATCAGTAGACCAATTGGCAATGCCAAAAATGAATGTGGGATTAGCAGTTGATCCTGTATAAATGAACCAGTTATCACCACTCGATGAACTTTCAATGCTTGACCACCCTGTTACAACTGTTGATCCATAAGCACTTAAGCCCGAAACTGTCGGAGTTGTAGCGTGGGCAGCAATAGCGGCTTTTATTACAGTTCCAGCAGGAATTGTGGTTGTTACGTTCCAGGTAACCAAACCTTCTGCAACTGTATTATTCAATGCAAATCCACCTCCACTCTCCCAGGCTCTATCAGTGATATAAATGGTTTCTCCTGCAGAAATAGGAGCCAGAGTTACAATAGCAAGCTCTTCTGGATTGTTGACTCCGTTATAACCAACAATGGCAATATCTCCGGTTTTAAGCTGTGCGTTGCCTTTAAATCCGTAAAGAGAAAAAAGGCAAAGCAGTAGGAGTTTAGTGGTGTTTTTCATAAGGTTTTCTTTGGAACAGCGCATATTGATAGAACATTATATCAAGGCGCAGGATTTCGCTGCGCCCGATATTGTTGATCGAATTAATCCCTTGATGGAAAAATACCTTCGACGCAAATGATATAATTTAATCCTAAGTAGGGATTTCTAATAGGCATTGGCTGATTGCCACCCGCCGGTTGAATTGTAGTGGTAACTGCGCCCGAAGCTGGATTTAAGGCAACATTCGGCGTGCCTGAAGCGTAAGTTTTAACAGGATCGGTATTCACATCCCGGGCTGCCGCAAACACATTTCCTTCGACAGGTGTATGTATATCTGCCTCTGCACTACTTACTTTTAAGCTTAAAGTTGATGTCGCACCATGGGTATGGGCAGGCATATTGGTGATTTGGATTGATACGTTTTCCGTACCAGCTCTCTCGCCTTGGCTAATTGGACTCAAGCCGGGGCCTGTTCCCATTCCAATTGGTACTCTTCCACGAAGATCAGGCAATGCAAACGTGGTTCGCCCATCCCCTCCATACGTGGTTCCTATTAGTGAAAATAGCGCAGTATTTGCCGATATAGACAATAATTGTCCATTACAAAAGGCCCAGCCTCTCGGTGCAAAAGTTCCTGCAAAAAGCTTGATAATAGCCAAGTATTCGTCCATAATTTTAGTTTTTATTAATGTTAAATTTTATGTTGTTTTAAATTAAAGGCAATTTATTTCCCTTGTTTCAAAAAGTTGTACAGATATTCCACGATGAAGACCGTGATACGCCGTCGAAAAATAACAATGGGTCATCAGAGGTAAGCACTATTATTTCGATATGAAATTAGTTACTTAGAAAAACAGAGTTGGATTATAAGAACGTTAGCGATAAATTTGGTCATAAACATAGAAAAAAGTAAATGAATCTACAATAAAAAAATGTTTTTTTCCTTTAGGGAATGTAAATTATTTTTTTTTCCTAATTAATAAGAGGAAAACGAACCGCGGTAGACAGGATGGAAAGAAATTAGTAGTAATTGATTTTAGCTCTAAAGTTAGCGGTTTAAGCGGTATATTTAGTTTTTAATCCCAGAAGATGCCAAAATCGTTTAGTGATATGATAATATTATAAAATAAATAAGTGAAGAATTCACGTCCTTTGAGTATATGGCATAGAGTCATTTAAAATTAAAATATGAATAAAAGATATTGCTTCACGCTTGACCTGATACCAAATGATCAGCTGATCGCGGAGTACGAGGAGATGCACCGAAAAGTATGGCCGGAGATTATAGAAAGTATCAGATCTGCAGGGATTCAGGACATGGAAATTTACAGAACGGGTAATCGACTGTTTATGTTGATGGATGTAAATGAAAGCTTTAGTTTTGAGCAGAAGTCGAATAGCGACGCTGCTAACGAAAAAGTGCAGGAATGGGAAACTTTGATGTGGAAATATCAACAGGCGGTCCCGGGCGCTAAACCGGGAGAGAAATGGATAATGATGAACAAAATATTTGCGCTGAACAACGAATGTCAATAGATACAATAAAAAGCTTTTTGCAGATTCACCCGGATGACAACGTGTTGGTGGCTTTGCAGGATTTGCCCAAGGGACAGGTCATAGCGTGGAATAACCGGACGATCACTTTAAAGGATAATGTGCAGGCCAAACATAAGTTTTTCATTGAGGAACTTGCGGTAGGAGCTGAAGTCTTAATGTACGGTGTGCTTGTTGGAAAAGCTACAACCTGGATCGCTGAAGGTGGATTAATGACGACAGAGAATGTGCACCATGCCTCTCAGGAATATGCTTACCGAAAGGTAGATTATCGATGGCAGCAACCTGATGTTTCTGCTTTTAAAGAAAGGACTTTTAACGGATTTCATCGGGCAGATGGGAGAGTTGGGACGGCCAACTACTGGCTATTCGTTCCAACGGTTTTTTGTGAGAATCGGAATCTTGATGTGATCAAGGAAGCTTTGCACAATACATTGGGCTATTCCGTGACCGATAAATATAAGCAGTTTGCAGAGCAATTGTTAGAAGCCTATCAGGCCGGAGAAGAAATTAGTTCTTTTTCGCCCGACAAACTAGCACCAAATGAACCGCTTAAGAAAAGAGTGTTTAAAAATGTAGATGGCATTAAATTTCTAAACCATCAGGGGGGATGTGGTGGCACACGGCAGGATTCCGCGTTGCTAAGTCAGTTGCTGGCGGCGTATGCGGACCATCCGAATGTTGCTGGTATAACGGTTCTGAGTTTGGGCTGCCAGCACTTGCAGACACAAAATTTACTGGATGATGTCAAAGCCAGGAACCCTTCGTTTGAAAAACCAGTGTTGATATTCGAACAGCAGCAAAGCCAAAGTGAAGAGTGGTTGATTAACGAGGCCATCCTTAAAACTTTTGCCGGACTAACCGAAATAAATAAGTTTGAACGGAAACCCGCACCTTTAAGTCAGCTGTGCGTTGGCGTCAAATGTGGTGGTAGCGATGGGTTTAGTGGAATATCTGCAAACCCGGCTGTAGGATATACTTCAGACCTTTTGGTAGCATTAGGTGCAAAAGTCCTACTTGCCGAATTCCCGGAACTGTGTGGTGCAGAACAAAATATCATTGACCGGTGTGTAAATGAACCGACTGCCGGCAAATTTATCAAACTTATGCAAGAGTATGATGCACAGGCACATGCTGTTGGGTCTGGCTTTCACATGAATCCCTCACCGGGTAATATAAAAGATGGTTTAATCACCGATGCAATTAAAAGTACCGGTGCAGCAAAGAAGGCTGGTACGTCGCCTGTAGTAGACGTCCTGGATTATACTGAGAAGGTTACAAAGCCAGGATTAAATCTAGTATGTACCCCTGGAAATGATGTGGAAGCTACAACTGGAAAAGCGGCCAGCGGAGCTACCTTGATCCTGTTCACCACCGGCCTTGGCACGCCTACAGGGAACCCTGTGTGTCCGGTGATCAAAGTAGCAACCAATACTGCACTTGCCGATAGAATGAGTGATATCATTGATATTGATACAGGTGCAATTATTCGTGGTGAAAAGACCATTGAAGAGATGGGCACAGAGATTTTGGAATACTGTATTAAAGCGGCCAGTGGAGAATTAATTCCAAAAGCAGTACAGTTGAATCAGGATGATTTTATCCCATGGAAAAGAGGAGTTTCATTATAATTATAAGAAATGTTTAGTTTAAAAGGAAAATCAGCAATCATCACCGGAGGTGGCAGTGGAATTGGAAAAGCCATATCAGTGCTTTTCGCCAAACAGGGAGCACATGTCCATATTATCGAATTAAATGCCGAAGCAGGCGCTCAGACTGTACATGAAATTCAATCTGAAGGCGGATCGGCCAATGCGTATGGTTGTGATGTAAGTGATCAGGCGGCTGTCGTAGCTGTGTTCAAGCAGATTGGCGTCATCGATATTCTGGTGAATAATGCAGGTATTGCCCATATTGGCAGAGCCGATAACACCAGCGAAGCAGATTTCGTGAAGGTATTTGATGTGAACGTGAAGGGCGCGTATAATTGTCTGTTCGCGGCAATTCCAGCGATGAAGGTCAAAGGTGCGGGAGTCGTGTTAAACATGGCCTCTATTGGCGCAGTAGTTGGCCTGTCGGATCGTTTTGCTTATTCCATGAGTAAAGGTGCCATATATGCCATGACCATGTCTGTTGCTAAAGATTATATGGCAGACGGAATCAGGTGTAACAGCATCTCTCCAGCCAGGGTACATACGCCATTTGTAGATGGTTTCATTGCGAAAAATTATCCCGGACAAGAAGCCGAGATCTTTGAAAAGCTTTCAAAGAGTCAGCCAATAGGCCGTATGGGAAAACCAGAAGAAGTCGCTTCACTCGCACTTTATTTATGTGCTGAAGAATCCGGTTTTGTAACGGGGAATGACTATCCTTTGGATGGAGGCTTCATTAAACTAAATAATTAGAATAGAAAAAACAGATCTTGAGCCCAGCAATTTTGAAGGGCTCATTCGACAATTAAAATAAGATAAACAGATGAAATTAATCAGATGGGGCACTGCCGGACAGGAGAAAACCGGTGTAATTTTAAATGATACCTGGTATGATACTTCCGCATTTGGCGGAGATTATAACGAGCAGTTTTTTAATGACAACGGGTTGGAAAGGCTTGAAGCATTTGTGAAGGCAAATGAGGGGAAGCTAACCGTTATTCCTGCAGGCACAAGGTTGGGGTCGCCAGTAGCACGTCCTTCAAAAATTGTTTGCATCGGACTGAACTACGCAGATCACGCACGGGAAACTGGTGCGCCTATGCCGCCTGAACCGGTAATATTCATGAAATCAACCACGGCAATGGTAGGTCCGTTTGATGAGATTGTAATTCCTAAAAACTCGGTAAAAACCGACTGGGAAGTTGAACTTGCCGTAGTAATTGGCAAAAAGGCATCTTATGTGGACGAAGCGGATGCGCTGGATCATGTGGCAGGGTATGTTTTGCATAATGACGTCTCTGAACGTGAATTTCAGATCGAACGAAACGGTACCTGGGATAAAGGAAAAGGATGCGATACATTTGCGCCGCTTGGCCCCTTTCTGGCAACAAAAGACGAAATTGCTGATGTGGATAATCTTCGCCTTTGGCTTACCGTAAATGGTGAGAAGATGCAGGATGGGAATACGTCTAATTTTATCTTCAATATCCCTTTTGTAGTGTCTTATGTAAGCCAGTTTATGACATTGCTACCAGGTGATGTGATCTCGACAGGAACACCTGCCGGAGTAGGTCTAGGTTTTAATCCCCCGGTATACCTTAAAGAGGGAGATGTTGTTGAGCTAGGCATTGATGGCCTTGGCAGTTCTAAACAACTGGTAAAGAATTATGTTAAAAATTGATGCCCATCAGCATTTCTGGATTTACGATGAAGTAAGGGACAGTTGGATCACCCCTGATATGGCGGTCCTGCGGGCGGATTTCATGCCGCCGAAGTTATTGACAGCATTGCAACAGCACCATTTCGATGGCTGCGTTGTAGTGCAGTCAGATCAGTCAATGGCGGAAAACCTTTTTCAAATCAAAAATGCAGATGCTTATGATTTTGTGAAAGGAATTGTTGGTTGGGTAGATCTGAGAGCGGAAAATATTGAAGATCAGTTATCGGAATTGTCAGAATACGGCAAACTAAAAGGCTTCCGGCATATTCTGCAGGGTGAAACAGACCGTGCACTCATGTTAACTCCTGACTTTCTAAATGGTGTAGGCAAACTAAACCAGTTTGGTTATACTTATGACATCCTGATTTTTCCGGATCAACTGAAATATGCGAAGGAATTTGCAACCAGGTTTCCCGACCAGCCACTCGTGCTGGATCACATCGCGAAGCCTGAAATCAAAAGTGGCAGAATTGAAGAATGGGAGAAGGATATTAAGGCGTTGGCAAGCTGTGAAAACGTATATTGTAAAGTTTCTGGGATGGTAACAGAAGCCGATTGGAACAACTGGAAGGCTGAGGATTTTAATCCTTATCTCGATGTTGTTTTTGAAGCTTTTGGTCCAAAGAGGCTAATGTACGGTTCCGATTGGCCAGTTTGTTTGCTCGCCGCTTCCTATCAACAAGTAGTTAATTTAATGGAAGAATACACCTCGAAATTGTCTGCGGATGAGCAATCTTTGTTTTGGGGAGACAATGCATCCAGGTTCTATAATTTATAAAAAGTAACAGCATGGATTTGCAATTAAAAGATAAAGTGGTTATGGTTACTGGTGGCGCCAAAGGCATCGGAGAAGGAATTGTGAAAGTGCTGGCAAAAGAGGGTGCCATTCCTGTAATTGTCGGGCGTAACGAGCAGGATAATTTGAAGTTGGCAAATGATATCATTGCCAATGGCGGGCAGGCTTTCCAGGTTTCTGCAGAGTTAACCAAACCAGATGAGGTTGCAAAGGCGGTTGAATCTGTGCTAGGAAAATTCGGCCGGATTGACGGGCTTGTTAACAATGCTGGAGTAAATGATAGTGTAGGATTAGAAAATGGCGATTATGAAAAATTCGTAGCAAGTCTGCATAAGAACCTTATTCATTATTATTTGATGGCACATCATGCTTTACCTGCGCTTAAAGCTTCAAAAGGCGCTATTGTGAACATCGGATCTAAGGTGGCAGACACGGGTCAGGGTGGTACCTCTGCATATGCCGCATCAAATGGCGGTAGAAACGCATTGACGAGAGAATGGGCAGTTGAGTTATTGCCTTTTGAGATTAGAGTGAATGCGGTCATTGTTGCTGAATGTTATACCCCGTTGTATCAGTCCTGGATCAATTCGATTCCAAATTCCGAAGAAAAGCTGGCTGCAATTAAAGCTAAGATCCCTTTTGGTCAGAGAATGACCACTGCTGAAGAAATTGCCAATGCAACAGCTTTTTTGTTGTCTGATGCTTCAAGCCATACTACCGGACAATTCGTCTATGTGGATGGTGGTTACGTGCATCTCGACAGGTCTGTTAGTCCGGTGTAAGTTTTTTCCAGAGTTTAACTTAAAAAAGCGAGTATACTGTTTTAAGGCTGGAACTTTTTCATTCTTTTGGTTCTAAAAGAATGAAAAAGTTCTCAGGCCTTTTCACATCATACCCGCTTTGAAAAATACGACAATCAGTTTAAATCGCTTCAGTTTCAATTGCTAACCAAGCTGCTTCTTCAGAAGTCAACAGAGGACTTAATTTTTCAAATACAACTTTATTGTAGTTGTTAAGCCAGTCGATCTGCGACTGTTCAAGCAAGTCTTTTCTAACAATCTTAGTACTGATAGGAGCGATGGTAAGGCATTCGAAGGTATAGAATTCGCCAAAATCGTTACTTACATCTTTGATGGTATTTACCAAATTTTCAATGCGTATACCATGTTTACCCGGACGATAAATACCTGGTTCTATCGAAGTGATCATGCCGGGCTCCATTGCAACCGGAGTTGGTGTCGGATTGATCACCTGTGGACCTTCATGTACGTTCAGAAAGTAACCAACACCATGACCTGTCCCATGGCCGAAATTGATGGCATGTTCCCATAGCGGTTTCCTGGTGATGGCGTCGATTTGGTAGCCACAGGTGCCTTTTGGAAAGCGTACTTTGCAACCCTCGATCATGCCTTTTAACACTAATGTATAATCGATACATTCCTCTTCGGTCTGATTACCCATAGGAATGGTACGGGTAATATCGGTTGTCCCATAAAAATATTGGCCACCGGAATCTACCAGAAATAATCCCGCCTCTTTCACTTCAGCATTGCTTTCTTCGGAAGCCTTATAATGAGGCAATGCACCGTGTGCCTGGTAAGCGCTAATGGTATTGAAGCTGTCACCCACAAAGCCATCCTGTTGCTCCCTGAAACTACGCAGTTTAGCTGCGGCAGATAATTCAGTGATGGTGGTCTCCCCAACATTTTCTGACAACCATTTCAAGAATCGGGTAATGGCAACACCATCTTTAAGCATCGATGTGCGTGTGTTTGAAAGCTCCGTCTCGTTTTTTATCGCTTTTGAGTTTGTCGTAGGATTGGTCTCTTTGATAATTAAAACGGATTCAGGTATCAGCTTGTAAAACGCAAAGCAATTCCTTCTTGGGTCAATCAGTATGGAGCTGTTGAGTGGAATGGTTAATAGTGCCTCTTCGATAGCGTCATAAGGAGCTATGGTGACGCCACTATCGGACAGGATGTCTTTTTCTTCAGTTGTGAGTTTGTCGGTATCTACAAATAACGTTGCCGTTTCCAGACTGATTAATGCGAAACTCAAAACTACCGGATTGTAACTCACATCTTTGCCTCGAATGTTGAACAGCCATGCAAGATCATCCAGCGAAGAGATCAGGTGGTGACTTGCACCCTGTTGTCGTAAGGTGGCTCTTACCTGCTCCAGTTTCGAATTTACAGACTGACCAACATGTCTATCCTCGATTAAAAATGCTTTTTCTGTAGGTAATGCCGGCCTGTTCTTCCAAATTGAACTTAGGTAGTCTTTACTGGTTAAACTGATTCCCTTTGCTGAGAATTTCTGGGTCAGCAAATCACCAAGCAATACAGATAACAATTTATCATCTGCGGCGACTACAGCACCTTTTTCAAGTCTTTCTGTTAACCACTGAATATATTCCGGGGCATGCTGGATCTTTTGCTTCATCAGTTCAAATCCGCTGCCTTTTAATTCATCTTCCGCCTGTTCGAAATACCTGAAATCAGTCCACAAGCCTGCATGATCATGGGTAATGACCAATGTTCCTGCAGATCCCCTGAAGCCCGATACAAAAGGAATGCATTTATAATGATTTGGTAAGTATTCACTGATATGCGGATCGGCGGAGGGAATGATATAGGCATGAATGCCATCCGCCTTCATCTGTTTGCGTATTTCAGTAAGTTTTTCGGAATAAGTCATATTCAGTTCTTTTATTTCTATCTGCGAATTTATGGAAAATAAGAAGAAATTCGTAAGGAGCCAGGTGACACTCTTTTATAATTCAGATTAAAAAACCTATTTTCGTTCAGATCCTATCGGATCAGTTAAGCCATGCCAGTTTATAGAAATTTCAGGGACGAGGAGTTGACCGTTTTGTTAAAAGAGGGCGACCGGCTTGCGTTTACTGAAATTTATAATCGTTATTGGGCAGAAATGTATTACCATACTTTCAGAATGCTGAAGGATGAAGACAGCTCGAAAGATGTTGTACAAGACATTTTCAGCACTTTATGGTTGAAATCTTCATCACTCAACCCGAATATTAAACTTTCAGGTCATCTTTATATTTCTGCGAGACATAAGGTGTTAAACCTCATTGCTCAGGACAAAGTTCGCAACGACTATCTCAGTGCGGTGGCGCAGTTCGTTACAGACGCTACTTATGACGCGTCATTATTTGATGAAAAGCAGATGCTTGAAATTGTGGAAACAGAAATTCGAAATTTGCCACCGAAAATGCGGGAAGTTTTTGAGTTGAGTCGAAAAGATAACCTTTCCCATAAAGAGATTGCCGTAAGATTGAGTATTTCTGATCAAACTGTCAAAAAGCAAGTTCACAATGCCCTCAAAATTTTAAAAAGCAAATTGCCGATGGTTGAATCAGGTGTTTTTGTCTTGCTTTTCCTGCGTTAGCCGTTCAGATCGATGATTTGTGTGTTTTATTAAATATATTTTTACATCTTCTACCCCCAAGGCTACTAATAACTGTTCTTTAATTAAATGTCCGGTTATTAATTTGGGGTAAATGAACAGGGATCAGGCAAGAGAACTTATTAAAAGATACATTGATGGTATAGCAAGCACTGAAGAAAAAGTTTCGCTGGAGCAATGGTATGTGCAAGAATCTCGCAAACAGGATCTTTCAGATAAGGAAATGAACTTCCTTCACTTGAAAACAGAAATTTGGGGCAATACACTGGAAAGATCGGGTTTAGTCATAAAACCGAGATCCATTTGGTCAGCAAGATGGTCAGCAATTGCGGCTGCAGCAATCCTATTGTTAGCGTTAAGTGTAGGGTTGAACCTATATATTGAAAAGTCAAGACAACAACCTACCGGCCCAAAGATAACTTCAGATGTTGCACCAGGTGGAAATAAAGCAATTCTTACGCTCGCCAATGGAAACAAAGTTGTATTGAATGACCTCGCAAAAGGGCAAATTTTTAAACATTCTGGAATCAGTGTAAGCAAATCGGGCGAAGGAGAGCTGATCTACACCGCAGTCGGATCGGAAGGAAAGACAAATGAGACTGCCATTAATATAATTACTACACCAAAAGGTGGACAATATACGGTAATGCTCTCCGATGGGACAAAGGTCATGCTGAATTCAGCTTCCTCCTTAACATTCCCCTCGTCATTTAATACTAAAATTCGACAAGTTGAATTAAGCGGAGAAGCATACTTTGAAGTTGCTCCAAACAAGCAGGTGCCTTTTCTGGTCCTTTCTGGAATGCAAACAGTACGAGTCCTCGGGACGCAGTTCAATGTCAACGCCTATTCAGATGAAGCCAGCATCAAGACCACCCTCCTTGAAGGTGCCGTTAATGTAATCACACCCAAAGGAGTGGTGTTAAAAATCTCGCCCGGGCAACAAGTGGTTACCGATAGATTAACCCAGGATGCTACAATTGAGCGGAATGTCAATATTGCCAAGGAAACTTCCTGGATCGACGGCGTTTTCTCTTTTGAAGGCGATAATCTTCAATCGGTAATGCGCCAGATTGCCAGGTGGTATGATGTCGACATCAACTATATAGGTCCCCTAAACGACGAAAAATACTTTGGAGAAATATCCAAAAGCAGCAAGCTATCTGAAGTTTTTAAAATACTGGAATTCAATAACGTCCAATTTAAAATTATCGGCAAAACTGTTGATGTGTCGCTTGACCGACGACCGTCTTCAGCAATCAAACCTAAATAAAACCAACTAACCTAATCTTTAACCAAAACCGTCACAGATGTTCAAAAAACTACACTAAACTGAACCACAAAATTATCGACTAAAAAACCGGGAGTATCTCACCACTCCCGGTTAAAAGAAGTTAGCAACCACCTGTTGATATCTGGTTGCTATTTATTCACTTAATTCTATTCCAAAAATATGAAATTAACTTTTCTTTCCAACCCTATATTTTATATGCGGTGGGTAAAGTATAAATTCTTAATAGTGATGAAATTAACTGCTATTTTATTACTGATCGGCACCATGCATTTGTCTGCTGCCGGCTATTCACAGCATGTAACGGTGTCCAGGAAAAACACAACGCTTGAAGCCGTCTTCAAGGACATAAAAAAGCAAACCGGATTCCTGTTCTTTTACAATGACAAAGTGGATGTCAATAAAAGATCGTTTAACATAGAATTGATAAATGTCCCCCTAGAGGACGCCCTTGAAAGCTGTCTGATTGATCAGGGTTTGACGTTTACCATTGTCAATAAGACTATCGTGATCAGGAAAGATCTGGCTGATAACATCGTGGTCACCAACCACCGCATTGACATAACCGGTAAGGTAATTGATCCGCAAACTCAAACAGGCATTCCTGGCGTTAACATCACCATCAAAGGCAATAAAGGTATAAGAGCCCAAACCAATAGCAAGGGCGAATTCAAGATAGATGCGCAGCCGGGTGATATCCTCCTGTTCACCTATATCGGATTCAAAGAGAAAGAAGTAAAAGTTGGTGATAGTAAATTCATTACAGTGAGCATGGAAGATCAGGTAAACCTGATGAGCGACGTAATTGTTACTGGTTACCAGACCATCAAAAAGGAAAGCTATACCGGGAATGCAATTGTAATTCAGGGTGAGGACTTGAAAAGGACCAATCCACAAAATGTGCTTAAGGCGATTCAGGCGTTTGACCCTTCAATCAGGCTGCTCGATAACAACCTGGCGGGATCTGATCCGAATGCGATGCCCAGAGTTAACGTGCGGGGCGCTACCGCGCTGCCAGGAATTCCCGGGAACAAGGATGACGTCCTGGACCGGAATAACCTAAACAGTTCTTTTAATTTGCCTGCTTTTATACTGGACGGTTTTGAAGTCTCCCTCCAAAAGGTGATAGATCTCGACATCAACCGTATATTGTCGATTACGTTGCTCAAAGATGCTGCTGCGACGGCTGTTTATGGATCACGGGCAGCTAATGGCGTTATGGTCATAACCACCAAAGCCCCCGTCGCAGGCAAGCTCCAGCTTGGCTATAATTATGAGCTTACTTTTTCCGGTCCAGACCTCTCCGGTTACC
>JAPSHM010000099.1 GCA_031179845.1 Pedobacter sp. | reverse complement strand
CCCTCAAATCGGTAGTCATAAACAGGCTAATGATTAAAATCCGGTCCCGCTTTGGTATGAAATTAATACCTGATAGAGCAGTTATACGCCATGTTTTATCTAAAAATTCAGAGCCTGCCGTCTATCTCTTTCTGGCAGATCAATGTCCGAAGATAAAAGAGGAAAAATACAGATTCACTTTATTGAATCAGGAAACATATGTTTTTTCGGGGATGGAGAAATTGGCTCGAACGGGTCGAACGGCAGTTGTTTATCTGCATATTACACAACTGGCTAAAGGAAGTTACAAAATAGCCTGCTTACCTGTATGTGCTAATGCAGAATCTATGAGCGACGGCGAAATAACTCAAAGATACATTGACCTATTGACAGAAAATATCAAGGAAGAACCCTACGGCTGGCTGTGGACACATAAACGGTGGAAAACGTAAAATCTGCAAATATTTCTTGACTCTTACCTTAGGTCATAGCCTAACTTTGCGTTATAAAAAAATATAAATGACAATAGCACGTATTTATTCCGTAAAGCAACTTGCAAAATTGGCCGGTGTTACGGTAAAGACCCTACACCTCTATGACCAGATGGGCTTACTTAAACCGTCAGAAAGAACCAATTCCAGGTATCGCCTCTATAGAGAATCAGAACTGCTACGCCTGCAACAGATTCTGTTTTACCGGGAATTAGACTTTCCGCTTAAAAAAATCCTTTCCATTCTGGATGACCCGAACTTTAATCTGGTACATGCGTTAGAAGGTCACAAGATGCTTTTAAAGGCCAAAAAGAAAAGAATAGACACATTATTAGAGACACTTGATCACACTATACATTCACTTAAACATCAAACCATGCTAAATTTAGAAGACTTATATGAAGGACTCAACCAGGAGGAAGCCAGGGCATATAGAAATCAGGCCGTTAAAAATTATGGTGAGGAAGCAGTTGTCCATGCAGAAAACCATTTGAAAAGCCTCAGTAAAGAGGAAATGCAGGCATTGGTGTCCAAACAAAATGAAATCGGCAGATCTTTATACGCTTCAAAACATCTGGACCCAGCAAATGAAAACGTTCAAGGTTTGGTGCACCAGCATTACCTGAATACCCGGAAACTATGGGGCACACACCATGCAGTTGATAAACAAGCCGAGAGCTACAAGGGATTGGGACAGCTGTATCTGAGCGACGAAAGGTTTACAAGAGAAAGCGGTGAACCTGACCCCGGATTTAGACTTTTTATCAGCAAAGCCATTTCTTTCTATTCAGAAAGAAACCTCTGCTAAGCTTTTGCAAACTATGAAGACCAACATTAATTGGATAGATCGTCATTTTTGATGCCTCGTTTGTTCTTTTTGATTTCCTCTTTAAGTTTACCAAACCGGTAATTGAGGCTGACCGTAAACTTTCGATAATATACCTGTCTATCATTTGTTTGCAGGAAATCCTGACCAAACGTCTGCTCTTCAATATACCTGAATTTACTGAAGGGATTGCTTACTGCTGCAGACAGTGTCAGCTTTTCCTGCATCAAATTCTTATTCAGGGTAAAGCTTGATGCGGTGAATCCGTTGGTTTTTCCAAGGGGTAGTAAAATACCACTCTTTTTATACGTAAAATCCATATTTGCCCGCCAACCTTTTTTGAACGTAAACCCGGTAGATGCGTAAGAATAGAAGTCAACGCCTGAGTTCCTGACGGTAATGTTATTGACCATACCATAAAAAACTACATGTCGCAGATCCCCATTGTAGACCACATCCCAATTATCCAGAATGGGATATCTGATGTAAATATTGGTTTTCCAAACATGACCTTTACCATTATTTTCAAAACGGGTAACGGTAACATTGGATGAGGGATCATATGTCGAAAATGGATTAATAAGGCGGCTAAAGTTAAAATGGCCGATGGAAATATTCACCGTTCCCTTTGACGATTTCAAATAACTGATATTGTAGCTATCTGAAGTAATGGGCCGCAAATGTGGATTTCCGGTAGTTTCAAAATCTGGATTAGAACGGTCAACGAAAGGGTTTAGCTGGCTAATGGCAGGCCGTTGGATCCTCTTCGAGAAGGAGAAGCTCAGGCTGCTTCGATCTTTGAACTTCTTGTTGACAACGATAGCAGGCACCACATTCAAGTACTTTTGCTTCAATTGCGTGGTATTTTCACTGTAGATCCCATTAATTATAGTTTGTTCGGCTCTGATTCCAGCTTTGAATTGCCAGTTTACCGCTTGGTAGTTATAACTGTTATATACCGCTAAGACATCCTGGGTGTTATCAAAAACGTTGGAACGAGACAGATCAAGTTCATAATCGTTGGTAAGTGGGTTTAGATTACGAAATTGGAAATCGCTTTTATTTGTTCTGAATATACCTTTCAGCCCCGCCTCAATTGTAAGGTTTTTTATAGGGTGCACGTAATCTATTTGCGCAGTTTGTTCGGCCAGACTTTCAGCGTTGAGCTGTCGGTAATCATTATTGTCCTGATTGAACTGGTCGAACAGATCAATCGTATTCATCAATGAATTTTCACTTTTCAAATACCGGTAGGAAACAGTCAACAGTTGATTCTTGTTGGCCTGGAAACCCAATTGATAGTGAGCTGCCACGTCCAAGCCCCTGCCCTCGTTTCCTCTATCATTAGAGAGACTGTAATTTTGTTGAACTGCTCCTGTTAGAGCCGAACTTTGGGTTGCCAGTCCGGTAGACCTACTGCTACTCCAGTTCAGCTGTCCGGAGATTAAGTTAAGCGAATCTAATTCATAGCTGGCTTCTAGTCCGGCGTAACCGGTATGGCTATTGGTGAGGGTCGTATTATGCTGCTTTAATTGAGTTTCACTGATGCCTGTAGTCGTTCTGCTGGTTGCTCCGATAGTTCTGGGAACATCATTTCTGCTGATTCCCGCGAAGGTAGACACACCGAGTTTTCCTTCTTTAAAGGTGAATCCTCCGCCAGTACCCAAACCACCTTCAGGCGCTTTTCCGCTGATGTTAAATGACCCATGGTAACCATTGGCTATTTCTTTCTTCGTGATGATATTGATAATCCCTGCCAATCCTTCGGCATCATATTTAGACGGCGGTGTTGTGATGACTTCAATGCTTTTGATGGTTGATGCCGGGATACTCCGCAGTACATCTGTTGGGTTCCGCTCTACCATCGCCGACGGTTTTCCATTGATAAACACCTTATAACTGGAACTTCCTTTGAATAGGATTTTTCCTTCACCATCTAGTGACAGATAGGGCACTTTACGCATCATATCCAAAACACTGTAGACAGTATTTTGAGAATCTGCCTGAACGTCATAGACAATCCGGTCGGCCTCCTGAATGACCAATGGCCTTTTGCTGGTGATGGTCACACTGTTCAATTCCTTTACTGACGAAAACAGAACAATGTCTGAAAGCTGAACGGTCGGTTCATTTGCTACGATCACTTCCTGTACCGTAGGCTTCATTTCTATCGAAGACACACTGAGCAAGTAAACACCTTTTTCGTTTACCACCACAGAAAATCTGCCTTCGTTATCGGAGATGCTTGTTGAAACAACTTTTTGGTCGCCAGACTTCATGACCCGGACTGTGGCAAATGGAATGGTGGTTTGGTCAGTGCTTACCACCCTACCCTTAATAGTATAAGTTGCTTGTAGTCGTCGTTTTTCCAATTCAATGCTTTTCGTATTCCGTTTGATATCGTTGACTTTGTATTTAGCGGCTACCGGTACGATCAAGAGCAATTGAGATGAAAACATCAAGGTTAACAATAGGGAATTTTTTTTACGCTTTGGATAGGTGGCGACTAGTCCACCGACTTTTGAAAGCCTCAGCAATTGGGTGTCATTTAACGATTTGTATTTGGTCATCCAACATTAGAGTAAGCTACTAAGCGTAAGTTACAGTGGATTAGGCAGAAGATTAATTTAAACGTTACTTAACAATCTCACTAATCAAGATAACAGGAGTAATGTTAGTGTAATTGCTGAAATCTGATCTTATGGCAGCTCTATTTGGTCCGAGAGCTGACTTATAATCGTCCAGGTTTTTTATATAGAAGGTGCCAATAGCCATAAACGGTAGTGGCGTGTTGGGAATACCGCTAGCAAAGCCTTTTTCAATGGTGTATTTTACCAAATTTGATCCTAGGAACCCAGCTACCATAGGCATGTGCTTGGCTACATAATATTCCATATCAAAGGTCTTGCCTTCTGCGAACGGGTACATGATGGACACTTTAATTAATGCTTTTTCTGCTTGCTTTTCCTGACTAAATGCTGCCAGGCATGTGAATAGAAGTAAAGCCGATAGGATAAGTTTAAATTTCATGGTTGTTTTCTTTTAGTTAGATTAATCTAAGCGATAAAATTTTAGTTTGAAGTCGTACATCATAAATATCAGCGTAAATTATGTAAAAACAAAACGCTAATTTCGATTCTTTTGCAGAAAGCGTTTGCATTTTCCAGTCGTATCAGCCCTTCAGCAAAGAAAGAAATAAGCGTGCAAAATTTCCTTTCTTACATGCAGATTGTCATTTCTTATATGCAGATATTCTTTCTTACCTGCAAAATAATCTTTCTTATAGGCTTTCGCGGCATGGCGCGTCATCAACCTTTAGCGTAAGCCACGATCTATAATTTACAGTGATACTGATAAGTGGTTTTCCTGTAAACGTGTAAAAGTCAACACTTACGGGGGATAGTATTCACTTCATCTAAAACTTTTGAATCGCCTGTTTTTTCACTACATATTTGAATCATGATAACAGTAAGGATTCCAATTATGAAACGATTACACTTAACCACACTTGTTTTTTTTAGCTCCTTATCCGTTATGGCTCAAAAAGTTATCAATGCCAAAGTAATTAACAAAAACAATGCACCAATTCCATTTGCTACTGTAAAGATTACTTCCACTGGTGACAGCAATACCTCGATAGTAAGGTTGACTGATAACAATGGGATCTTCAAGGTTCAGTTAACCAACGATATCAATCAGTCAATAACCATATCAGAAATTTCGCATGAAACGCTTACTCAGAAATTCAACAATTCAATAAACACAACGTCAGATACATTAACTTTTGTCTTAAATAAAACTTCAAAACAGCTTGCTGGTGTGACCATACTCGGAAAGAAAAAGTTGATTACGCAAAAAATTGACAGGCTGGTTATGAATATTAGCGGAAATCCGTTAACCGCTGGTAAGTCCTCGTTAGATGTTTTTAGCATGGCGCCGGGTGTCTTCGTCAGCAACGGCAACATCTCAATTAATGGTAATGTGGGCACAAGGATAATGGTCAATAACAAGATTTTACAGCTTACGGGGGATGATCTGACAAATTACTTAAATAACCTCCGCGCGGAGGATATAGAATCAATAGAGGTTATTGCACACCCACCTGCAGAATATGAGTCTAACGGAACAGGAGGAATGCTCAATATCATTATGAAGAAGCAAAATAATTCTGGTATGAATGGTTCTTTAAATGCAGGCTATACCCAGGGACGTTATGCTGGCACCAATGAGAGCATCCGTATAAATTTCAAAGACAAGAAGGTGTCTGTTTTCGCCAACTATAGCTTTAATAAATTAAAAAGTTATGAAGATAGTGAAGTGAACAGAGACTACGCTAATCACCCCTATGAATTTTCGGAAAGCGCAAAGCGAGTAATAAATGAAAATGGAAACCGGGTAAATACGGGCATTGTTTACGATTTATCAGACCAGCAGTATATCGCTGTGGACTATACCGGGGTCTTTAGCAAAAATACTTCTTTGTATACTTCTGATGCTTATCTGGATTATTCAGGTGATTCCGGTAATGTGTTCAATACCGGAACTTTTCCGACACATAGTAAGACAAATTATAATAATATTGGAATAAACTATCATGCGTCACTGGATCAACAAGGCTCTAGCCTGCAGGTCCTGGCAGATTACACCAAAAATTCGCTGACAAAAAATAGTGCAGCAAATAGTTCTCTCTATAATTCAGCAGCAACTCTTCTGTCAGATACAGCGTTTCGAAACACTACCCCAAGTATTGCTTCCATATATACCACTGATGTAAGGTATACCAGGAGCCTCAAAAATAACAATAGTATCAGCGTAGGTGCAAAAGCAGTATCTACTTCGATAGACAATAGTGCCCGATTCGAAAGCTTTGATGATGGCCAATGGATGAGAGAGGAAATTCAGGACTATAGCTATAACTATAAGGAAAAGATAATAGCGGGATATCTTAACTTTTCGGGCTCGATTTTAAAAACCGAAGTAAAACTAGGGGTCCGTGGAGAATATACTGATGTGACTGGTGACCTTAAGAGCGCCAATCCTGTGCTAACTGAAACCGACTACTTCAATTTATTCCCGTCCCTGTTTGCCAAGAAAAAAATTAATGCAAAAGGCGACAACTATGTTTCACTGTATTATGGAAGGCGATTGCTTAGACCTTCGTACAGCAGATTGAATCCTTACGAATCGTATATCAATAACTACTCGGTAGGGCGAGGAAACCCATATCTTACGCCTTCCTTCAGTAACACCTATGAAGCAGGAATTACTTTAAAAAACAAGTACACCTTCAAAGCGACCTATCAGCTTGATAAAGACTTGGTTTCTCAGTTTATTAAAGTGAATGATGATGATCCGTTGCTCTGGATTTATACTTTTGAAAACTACGGAAAAAATAGAAATATAGGCCTCTCTGCCAATATACCTGTTGCGATAGCTAAATGGTGGAATTCGAACACTAATTTGGAATTCAGACTGCAAAAACTGATAACCGCTGATCTGGAGATATCCGAAAATGTAGTTTTCATCCAGACGAACCATGACTTTAAAGTATCTCCGAAGACAAGTATTAACTTGAATGGATATTATATGTCTAACCTGATTTCAGGCAACTTATTAATAACTGATTTATACACTGTCAATGTTGGCGCTCAACGCAACTTTTTCGAGGACAAACTCTTATTACGAGCGACTGTTTCTGATCCATTCTACAGCTATAAAATCAATGGATCTACTGTTTACAAAGACTATTCATCCAAGATAGTACAAAGACGACAGTCAAGGACTTTTAACTTATCACTTACTTACAATTTCGACGTCGGAAAATCCTTTAAATTAAAAAAGCTACAAAAAAGCAGCAAGGAAGAGGAAGGACGACTATAAAATATTATTGCAATAATGGGTGTAAGCTGAAAAACCCTGATAGAGTAGGCATCAAATTTAAAACTTAAAACCATGTCAAATCAAAAAAAAGAACTACAAGAACAAATCGCTAAACTTTCAAAAGAATTAGAAAACCTAGCTCAGAATCCAATTAAAGAAAACGAAGCCGGTCAAATTGAAGGTGGTTTCTCTGATGCTCTACAACCAGAACATGAAGAAGCAGCTAAATATGATATTAATATTTATTCCTGCAATTAGAATGCGGAAACAGGGGAGAATTACTAATTCTTCCCTGTTTTTTTAAAACCAATTCATCATGAGATATAGAAGAGCGTCATCAATTGTCTTAAGAATAGTAAATAACGAAATACAATGCTATAATTTTATCCAAAAAAAGGGTAAGTCTTTATCTATCGAAGAGTTGAATTTTGTAAAAGAAATGAACAATTGGGTAGAAGAAATAGACTTCCTTTCTGCTTTTAAGGAACTATCCCTTGAGCGGATTGCAGGTAAAATTTTCGCACTAACTGAATTCGGTATAATTATTAAAGAGCATTCACCCGCTGAAGTTGATGATAGTTCTTACAAGGAAAACTGGAAATGGGGAGATAGTGCAGGTTTGTATCACTTTTCAATAAAGAATAACAAATTTATCTCTGAGCGTCAACAGGAAGAAAGTTTCGCGCGTTCGTTGGTTGAAAAAGCTAAGAAAACTCCAAGTCCTGCTGTCTTCAATGAAAATCAAAATAAATATCAGACCGTCCTGAACTATGAAAAGCCAGATTTTGATAAAGGAATTTTCAAGGTGATGAAAAGGCGGAGGACAATCAGAAGCTTCAATCCTACTGGTCCACTCACTCAATCTGAGCTTATGCAATCGTTATTTGCCGGACTGGGTATCGTTTCATTTAGAAATGTAGACCCTATTGGTCTTTTACCGTTAAAGATGACTCCTTCCGGAGGCGCAAGAAATCCTTACGATGCTTATATCTATTGTCTGAACGTAACAGGTTTAGAAAAGGGAATTTACCACTATTCCCCCACTGAACACTCTCTGGGTTTGGTTAATAAAGAAAATCTTCCAACCCCGGGAGATATGCTGGGGTCTCAACCCTGGATTAACAACGCTTCGGCCGTTATCTTTTTAGTCGCAAATATCAACAGAACGATGTGGAAATATGAACACCACGGAGCGTACCGGGTGATGCTTATAGAAGCCGGACATATCGCGCAGAACATAATATTGGCAGCCAATGCATTAGGATTCTATGGATCTCCAACTGCTGCCACATATGACAACATAATTGGCGATACCATAAATGGGGAATTAGGTTTGCTGCACTCCTGTGTATATGCAGTTGCATTAGGGCATTTGGGTGAAAATAAAAACCTCTACGAACAATAAAAAGTATAGTACCTCACATGATTATAAAACTAAAAACTAAAACGATGAAACTAAGCAAGTATAATAATCAGGTACCTTATGGCGAAAAAACTTTGCTATATAACGCTTACTCAGACCGATTTATATTAGTGGAACCTCTTTTAAAAGATCTGTTGTCTGCGGCTGCTCATGAAGGAACTGAAAGTTTAAGGGATGTTCATCCCACTTTCTATCAGTCCTTGAAAAATAAAGGGTTTATAGTGGAGACGGAAATAGATGAACTGGAGTTGGTTAAGAAACGAAGGGTAGAAGTTGATCTCATGGATGATACGGAATATAGACTGATCATCAATCCCACAATGAATTGCAACTTCAAATGCTGGTATTGTTATGAGTCTCATGTCAAAGATTCGAAAATGACAGCCGAAACAATAAGGAATTTGGAAAAGCACATTACTCACGTAGTTGAAAACACTAAAAATCTGAGGATTTTCAGAATATCGTGGTTTGGTGGCGAACCTTTTTTGTTTTATGACAAGGTGATTAAACCAATTTCTGATTTCGCTACCGTTTTGCTTAAGAAACACAATGTTGAACTCATAACGAATTATACAACGAACGGCTTCTTAATTAAGCAATCAATGATTGCTGACTTCCATTCCTGTAACGCAAAAAGTTTCCAAATTACGCTCGACGGGAATAGAGAGATGCATGACGCAGTGCGATTCGTAAACTCAAAAAAAGGTTCTTACGATGATATACTAAAAAATATATTTCTATTGTGCAAAAACGGATTAAATGTGTCGCTGAGAATCAACTACACTAAATCAAACCTGGAGAATTTGGAAGATGTAGTCCAAGATTTTGAACCTATGGAGTCGGAACATAGAAAGTACCTGACTGTTTTATTTCATAAGGTTTGGCAAGAGACTGATAAAAACCTGGGTGAAAGAGTAGATCAGTTGAATTTGAAATTCCGAAAAGCTGGATTCCGGTCAGTATTCGGTGCCCTGCCAGATAATGTGAAGGCTTCTTGTTATGCCGACAGAAAAAATCAGGCAACCATTAATTATAACGGCGAAATTTTTAAATGTACTGCCAGAAACTTTTCCTCAAATTCCAAATCGGGCGATTTAAATTCTGATGGAACGATTGAATGGAACGAGAAACTGGATGAGCGGTTGAACGTTAAGTTCAAAAACAAGCCTTGTCTGGAATGCCCTATTTTACCAATCTGTAACGGGGGGTGTTCACAAAAAGCTCTGGAAAGTAAAGGGAAGGATTATTGTGTTTACAATTTCGATTACAATCTGAAAGCAGAGGTTATATTAAACAAATACGATCATATGATGAACCCACCTTTGGTTTAAATTATGATAAAGTTTAAATATTCTTCGAAAATCAAGATTTTGGACATTCCAAATAGAGACCCGATCTTGGGAGACAAGCTGGTATTTTCTTTAAGAACAGGTAAGCTTATCAGGCTATCAGGTTTTTATGTAGAATTACTTTTGAAAAACAACTTCATTGAGATGCCGGTGGCATTAATTAAAATTCTGATTAGAAATGAGTTGATTGTTCCTGATGACGAAAATGAATCTGCTGAATTAAAATACAAAACAGATCTTTATAATCAAGATCATAAAATTTATAACCCTTCGGGTTATCTGAAACTTACCGACCAACAAATATTAGCTTCAGCTCAAGATCTGAAGTTAATTTAACCTCTTTTCCCAACGGAGGTTTTTTCTTCTTCTACTTTCTTCACTCAACTGGTCTAACCTAACACTAGTAGTTATGTCAACAACAATCGCATATGAACCAGCGATAAACGCTGCAAAATACAATTTAATGCTTGAGAAGAGCTTAAATGTTCAATTAAATAAAGAAGAGTATTTAAATTATACTTTATTGTCTAGCTATTACCGTGCTGCATTTGATTTTGCAAAAAGCAATATGTTAAATATTTCAAATTATTATTTCAACAAGGGAGATTCATTACTAGAACATGTTAACAGCGAAGCCCTACATTTATGGCTCACATTTTATTCCCTTCCTAAGAAAGCATACTTGATGTATAAAAAAGGCGTAATTGATCAGGCAGAAACGATGACGCTGCAAGTTATCGATGTATGCCAATATTTAAGAAGTAATGGCGACAACTATTTGGTTTTCGCAGAGCTGCAGCAATATCAAAACCTTTCAAGAATCTACTTTTTCACTGGCAAGTCAGAAAAGGCGATACAGCTGAATCTACAGTGTCTTCAATTGCTTTATTGCGGAAGCTCTGAATTAACTACTTCCAGGTATTTGATGATTGATGACAACGTTAAAAACGAACTAAGTACTGCCTTAACCTATCAATTGTTCATCGATAGTTTATCCACTCTTAAAAAAGTAGCAAAAAATGATAAACACTTGATTTCAATGTTGCTTAACTCGTTCTTAACAGCTGCTTTAATTACCCAAATGGAAGGGAAAGATTTAGGTAATGATTTTACACAGCTGCTAACCGGTATTAAATTCCTAAAAATGATTCCCGAGGGAGATTTGGAGGGGTTTGCGACCGGCTTAGCCGGATATCTTGACAACGGTCTCTTATTGAACGACCAAATGCAGGAAATATTGAAATCCTACCTGATCTTATTCTCCTAGATCCAGCTGATTCTTAATCAATTCATAATAATAGCCTTTGTTGGCAACGAGTTCTAAATGCTGCCCCTGCTCGACAATTGATCCGTTATTCAAGACGATGATTTTATCGGCGTTTTTAACTGTACTCAGTCTATGCGCTACAACCATAACGGTCTTACCTTTATAAAAACTGTTTAGCCGTTCTATGATAACTTTTTCATTGTTGGCATCCAACGCACTGGTAGCTTCATCTAAGAAAATATAGTCGGGATTTTTATATACAACCCTTGCAATAAGTATCCGTTGCTTTTGTCCCCCACTCGTCCCCTTACCATCAGTACCAATTTTTGTATTTAGGCCCAGCGGTAGATTCGCTACAAATTCATTTAGATTAGCTACATTTAACGCCCTCGATAATCTTTCATCATCGATTTCTTCATCACCCATTACAATGTTACTGACAATGGTATCAGAAAAAATAAATCCGTCTTGCATCACAACCCCACACTTTTCCCGCCAGTACATCGGACTTACTGCATTGAAATCAGTAAGCCCTCCGATCGTGATCCTCCCGGCAGACGGATCATAAATTCTGAGCAATAACTTCAATAAAGTTGTTTTACCACTGCCACTTGTTCCCACGATCGCGGTAACTTTTCCTTCAGGAATGTTCAGATCCAGATCTTTTATGATATAATTATTCCCTGTGCCGGAATATGAGAAGGAAACGTTTTCCAGTTGCAAATGCCTTGTGGAAGGCAGAAACTTCTGGTATCCCCTGCCAGCCGACTCTTCGTTTTCTATCACGTGGATCTGGCCAATTCTCTCGATACTAATTTTAGCATCCTGGGCAACCTGCATAAATAAAGCCATCTGAGAAATTGGGCTGTTCATTTGGCCGATGATGAACTGTATTGCCATCATTTCACCAAGGCTCATCTCCCCTCTCAGGACGCCCATGGCAGATAGGTAGATAATGACGATATCTTTCGTCTGGTTGATCAGAAGTGCGCCAATCTTTTGATGCTGTTCCAGATTCATACTTTTGGTATTCAATTTAAA
>JAPSHM010000098.1 GCA_031179845.1 Pedobacter sp. | reverse complement strand
TACCTAACTAAAGCGGAGAAGTTTATGGAACATCTGAATAAGAACATTACAAGCAGTAGAGATACTTCAAGTGAGAGTATTTGGCAAAGGAGCCTGGAAGCAAGGATTCCGGGAACAGCTGACATCAATCAGGATCATCAAATCTACGACACACTTATCGTTGGCGCAGGCATAACAGGCGTTACGACAGCTTTAATGTTGCAAAAGGCTGGACAGCGGTGCCTGATTGTGGAGGCAAGGAACATTGCTTTTGGAACAACTGGAGGTACTACTGCTCATTTGAACACTTTTTTTGATGCTACTTATCCAGAAATAGAACATGATTTTGGAACCGAAGCGGCGAAACTGGTCGCCCAGGGAGGAAAAGATGCCATATCCATTGTTAAAGGATTTGTGGAGAACCTAAACATTGATTGCGACTTCGAGTACAAAACCGGATGGCTTTATTCACAAAGTGAGAAAGAAAGTAAAGAATTGAACGACATCCTTGAATCGGCTCAGGAAGCAGGCGTAGATGTTGGCGTTGCAGCGCAAAACGGAGTGCCAATTGTTTGTGATCAGGTCATTGCCTTTGAAAACCAGGCACAGTTCCATCCCTTGAAGTATTTGCAGGCGCTGGTGAAAGAGTTCAAGTCGCTGGGCGGAGTGCTTATCGAAGGAAATCGGATCCAAAAGTCAAGCTTCAATGATGGTATTCATACTGCCGAAGCTGAATTGGGAAGTTTTCGGGCTCGTAACCTATTCTATGCTACACATATTCCCCCCGGAGTCAATTTGTTGAGTTTCAGATGCGCCCCGTACCGGAGTTATGTACTGGGTGCCAGATTAAGGGATGACAACTATCCAGAAGGCTTGTCTTATGATATGCAAGAGCCCTATCATTACCTGCGGACCCATGTCATCGACGGACAAAAATATTTGATCGTAGGAGGCGAAGACCATAAAACGGGTCACGGTGACCCGGTTAAGTCTTTTGAGAACCTTAGGGACTATACAGAAAGCTATTTTAACATCGAGTCGATAGACTACCAGTGGTCAGCGCAATATTACAGCTCAGTAGATGGACTGCCTTATATTGGGAAATTACCTGGTGTGACGGAAGACATTTACGTCGCAACGGGCTTCAATGGGAACGGGATGACTTTTGGGACCCTATCTGCAAAGGTCATTTCCGATTTGATCCTCGAAAATGAAAGTGCTTACTCGGAATTATTTGATCCTGCAAGGATGAAACCAATAGCGGGCTTCACGGAGTTTGTGAAAGAAAATGTAGATGTAGCCTGGAGATTTGTAGCCGATCGCTTTTCAGCGGAGGATATGCCATCACTACAGGACCTTGAACCAGGGCAGGGAATGGTTACTGTGTATGGTGACGACCAGGTGGCGATCTACAAAGATGAATTGGGAAACATCACGGCCCTCAATCCTGTCTGTACACATGCGGGCTGTATTGTGCATTTTAATGATGCGGAACAAAGTTGGGATTGCCCCTGTCATGGTGGTCGGTATGACCTGACAGGTAAAGTATTAACTGGTCCGCCAACAAAAAACCTGGAAAGCGTTCCGGTGAACCTTCCCGTTACCGAGATTAAACCTTAGCGTTGTCTTTCCCGGGATTGCTTGCAAATTCGGACGGTGACATGCCAAATTGTTTAGTGAACACCCTCCCAAAATGGGTTTGGGAGCTGTAGCCAACCATTTCAGAGATTTCATAGATCTTGTAGTTTTTATTGTGCAACAGTAGTGCAGCTTGTTTAAGGCGGGAGAGATTGATCAGTTCATTTGGACTGAGATTTGAGATCGATTTAATCTTCCGGTATAAGGTGGGCCGGCTCATGTTCATCTGATCCGCCAAATGGTCTACGTCCAGATTCGGATTGCTGATATTTTTATCGATAATATCCTGAATCTGCTCCAGTAACTGTTCATCTGCTTTTGTGTACGCAATGCTTTTTAAATGAAGTAAAGGAGAACTGGAGAAGTACGCTTTGACCTTATTTCTGTTGGCGATCAGGCTAGCAGCTTGAACTTGCAGGAATTCCGGTGAAAATGGTTTGTCAATGTATACATCTGCGCCGAGCTCAAGCCCTTCAATTTTTGATTGCAGGGTATTTTTTGCGGTCAGCAGGATTACTGGAATGTGGCAAAATTCAATGGTGCTCTTGATCGATCTGCAAAATTCGAAACCATCCATTTCGGGCATCATTACATCACTGATGACCAAATGAACAATCTCTTGTTCAAGAGTGGCTAAGCCTTCCAATCCATTTTTCGCTACCAAAACCTTAAACTTTTCACTGAGGTCGTCGGAAATGAAGTCCAGGATCTCCTCGTTATCGTCCACCACCAGAATAACTGGTTTGGTTTCTGTATCCGCTGCATCTGACCCAAAGGTTACCTCTTTTTCCATTTTCCTTTTAAGTTAAATTCCATACTTTGATGTATAGGCAGTCCCAAAACAAATATATTAAAATCCGGGTCGCCATCGTCAAAGTGCAGAGTGCCACTGTGCAATTCTGCAAGTGACTTCGAAATAGATAAGCCAATACCAGTGCCTTGCTTCATTTCAGATTCCCTGGCTCTGAAAAAGGGTTCGAAGATCTTATCCTTAATTTCCGGTGCAATTTTGCTTCCGTCATTGATGACCCGGATAGTAAAACGATCTTCCCCTTCTTCAACGTTCAGGCGTACGCTAAGTTTTGATCTTCCATATTTAATGGCGTTGTCGACCAGGTTACTGATGATCTTATAAAATGCTTCAACGTCTACATAGGCGTAGAGTGGTTGTTCTGGTACGATTGTTTCGAAGTCGATATTCTTGGTTTCTGCTTCAAACTGAAACTGTAATGCAACCTCTCTAAGTAGCTCCGGAATATCTGCATTGACAAAATTTAAGGAGAAACCGTCTACTTCTGTTTTCCTGAAATCAAGTAGCTGATTGGTAAGGCTAATCAACCGGTCGGTGTTTCGGTTCATGGTCTTGAGATTTTTTTCCATCGAAGGGGTTGCCTCAGCGTTTTTTATGAGTTTTTCCATCGGTCCCTTAATGAGCGTTAAGGGGGTTCTGATCTCGTGTGCAACATTCGTAAAAAACTCGATCTTGGCCTGATAGATCTCCTTTTCTTTTTTATGCTTAAACAGCTCCATTCGCCTGTTGTTCTTATGCACCGTTCTTCTGTGGTAACTCCAGATAAAAAAGCCGAGGAGAGATAGCGTTGCTAAGGCGTATAAAAAGTAGGCAAGAGGGGTTTCCCAAAAGGGGGGAAGTATAATGATGTGTAATGCAATGTTGTCCTTACTCCATTCCTTGCTTCCGTTGATCATGGCTTTGGCCTGAAATACATAATCGCCCGGAGCAAGCTTGGTAAAATATACTTTCCTGTTGGTTTTCAAATATTCCCAATTGTTATACAAGCCTTTCATCTTATAAGCATACTCTGTCTTCTCCGGTGAAAAATAACTCAATGCAGCAAAGTCGATACTAAAGGAGGACTGATCGTGCCGCAGTGTGATCTTTTTGGTATATAAGATCGATTGTTTGGAAATTGCCTGCTCAATTTTGCTTCCTGAATTGTCAATATGAAATCCGGTTAAAAAGATAGGTGCGGTCTCTGAAGTTGTTTTCAACTGAGCAGGTTGGAAGCTGATCAGTCCTTTTAAGCTGCCAAAGTACATTCTGCCATTAGCATCTTTAAACGCCGAATTGTAATTGAATTGATCGGTGAGTAGACCATCTGACTGGGTGAAGTTTTTAATCGTCCGTTTCATTGGGTCAAAACGAAAAAGTCCTTTTGAGCTGCTGATCCAAAGGTTGTGATCCTCATCTTCCAGGATTCGGAATAGGTAATTACTTGGCAGACCATCTTCAACGGAAAAGGATTGGAAACCAGATCTGTTTTTACGCAGCAAAGCTAATCCTCCACCATCTGTTGCAACCCAGATGTTCTTTTTGCTATCTTCAAAAATTCCGTTCACAATATTACGGGGAAGGCTGCCTGAATCTTTGGCCACATAGCGGTAGTTTTTATAGGTGTGTTCACCAAGCCTGAAACTGATCAGGCCGTCATTGTAAGTTCCTGCCCAAATGGTGCCGTTACTGTCCTCGATCACGTTGTTATAGAATAAGAACGGAAGGCCTGGAATCGCCTCAAAGTCATCTTTCTTAGGATTGTACTGGTAGATCCCATGCGTTGTGGCAACGATAAGCTCGTTAGAGCGGGTTTTGCATAGGCTCAATATGAAATTCGACTTCAATGAACTGCCGACACCTGGCTGATAATGTTTGGTGACCAAGCCTGTGTTAATGTCCATCAAATCCAGACCATGTTGAAAGGTTCCGATCCAAAGCTGATTGCCGTTGGCAAGCAATCCATGTACATTCGAATGGGCAATGCTGTACTTGCTTCCTGTAGGAAGAAAAGTGGTAAACCTTCCCGTTTTAGTATTCAACAGGTTTAACCCTGCATCTTCCGTTCCAATCCAAAGGTCACCATTCCTGTCTTTCACTATTTCGCGGACGGCACTTCCGCTGATCGCATTTTCAGATTGCGCGGGAAAATATTTAGTGAATTTTGAAGACGATGCCGCATAATAGTTTACGCCACCAAAGAATGTGCCCATCCAGATTCCGCCATCTCTGTCCTTGCTAACTGTATAAATGGCGTTGTCAGATAAGGTATAGGGATCACTGTTTTGCTTTTGAAGATGTACGGTCGTTTTTTTGTCGTGATCATACAGGTAGACCCCTGATTCTGTTCCTATCCAGAACTCATGATTCAAGTTTTGTATGGCCCTGACATAGATATGTGTTTTGTCTTCGTTATACGTGATCAGGTTTCGCAATACATTCGTTTTGAGATTAAATAACTTAATCCCCTGGTCGGACGTCCCGACTACTAAATGCTGATCATTGGTTTCCGAGAGGGCTGTAACATATCCCAATTTGCTATTCCCCGCCTTAAACCTGGTGTTAAACGATTTCTTCTTTTCATCATAAACTAAAATATGGCCATCTGAACTGGTGACCATTACCGCTCCATTTTTGCGGCAAAAAATGGTTGTTGCCTGTGTTTGACTTCCCATGCTGACAAATCCAAAGTGGTTTTGAAGGGGGTCATAACGAATTACTTTGTTGCCAGCCAGGCCCCAGATACGACCAGCCGCATCAATTTGTAATGCGCCTATTCCCAATTCGAAGGTGCCTTCTATCATTCTGAAGCTTTCAGTGAGTGGGTTAAAGTTGTAAAGTCCATTCTCTGTGCCAATCCAAAGTCCTGTTGCTTTGGAGCTACACAAGGCGAAGATCTTATCATTGCCCAGGCTCTTCGGATTTGCAGGGTCGCGGCGATAGTTTTTCATGGAGTACCCGTCGAACCTGTTCAACCCATCCTTTGTGCCAAACCACATGAAACCGTTATGGTCCTGAACGCTTGCAAAGACACTATTGTTGGACAATCCGTTTTCTACCTGATAGTGTTTGAAATAATAGGGCTGTGCTGACAGTATCTTAACGGTCAGCAATAAGCATATAGATAATAGTATTTTCAATGTCGTAAGCTCGGTACTCAAATATATCAAACAATAATGGGGTTTCACCTGGTATGGAGGATTGATTCATCATCGGTAGACTGCTTACCAAGCAAATAGAGACAAATTGCAGAAATTTTGATACAAAACCGTGCAGCGACTTGTAAGTAAAAACCAATATTTGGTAACCAAATTTAAACCTTATGAATAAACTGCTATCTGGCACACTGCTTTTCGTTTTAAGCTACTCATCGATAAATGCTCAACAAAAAGAATGGGCACCGATCAAAGACAGGATTCTAACGACCTGGGCGGAGAAGGTTAATCCTGAAGCGACTTTACCGGATTACCCTCGTCCACATCTTGTACGAACAAACAACTGGAAAAACCTGAATGGCCTATGGAGTTACGCCATCACTGGCAAAGACGAAAAAGAACCAGCCCGTTATCAAGGGAATATTCTGGTGCCTTTTGCAGTTGAGTCTGCACTTTCGGGTGTGGGCAGGACTGTCGGAAAGGATAGTGTCTTGTGGTATAAGCATACGATAACAGTGCCAGCAGCAATGCGCAGGAATGAGGTACTGCTTCATTTTGGGGCGGTAGACTGGCAGGCAGAAGTTTTTGTGAATGGAAAGAGCGCCGGAAAACATGAGGGAGGTTTTGATGCTTTTACTTTCAACATCACTGAGCTCCTTAAAAAAGGGGCCACACAGGAAATTAAGATACGGGTTTGGGATCCCACAGATGAAGGACCTCAGCCAAGAGGCAAACAAGTAAAAAAGCCTGAGGGCATTTGGTACACACCCGTTACTGGAATCTGGCAGACCGTATGGCTGGAGAGTGTTCCTAAAACATATATCACTTCTACTAGGCAGACGCCGGATATCGATGCGGAAACAGTGACCGTTTCTGCACTTGTGGAAGCGCAACAGCCAGGCGATAGGATTAAGGTGGCCGCTTTTGATGGCGATCGTATGGTAGCAGAAAAAGAGGTAAACCCGGAAGAGAAAGTTACGTTAACCATAACCAAACCTAAGTTATGGTCGACCCAAACTCCTTTCTTATATGATCTTAAATTTACTTTGATTCGTAACCAAAAAGCAATTGACGAAGCCCGCAGTTATTTTGCGATGCGTAAGTCGTCCATGGCCCCCGACAACAATGGGATTCAGCGCATGTTACTAAACAATAAATTTGTTTTCCAATACGGCCCCCTCGATCAGGGATGGTGGCCAGACGGCTTGTATACCGCTCCTACAGAAGAAGCTTTGATCTTTGATATTAAAAAGACCAAAGAAATGGGTTTCAACATGATTCGAAAGCACATCAAGGTGGAACCGGCCAGGTGGTATTACGAATGTGATAAGCTTGGCATGCTCGTATGGCAGGATATGCCGAGTGGCGACCTTGGCAATCACTGGGAACCTAATCTGGGCATCATGGGTGGTACGGACCAGGATCGTACACCTGAATCTGAAGCGATGTACCGTAAAGAATGGAACGAAATTATGGACGAGTTGCATAACTTCCCATCTATTGTCGTCTGGACTCCATTCAATGAAGCCTGGGGTCAGTTTAAAACGAAAGAGATTACGAAATGGACTAAAGAAAAGGATCCCTCGAGGTTAGTGAACAGTGCAAGCGGTGGAAACCATGAGATCACCGGAGATATTGTAGATCTGCACCACTATCCTGATCCTAAAATGCCCAGGCCAGATCTTTTTGGTCAAACACATGCCATTGTATTAGGGGAATATGGTGGACTAGGTTTGCCTGTAACCGGACATACCTGGAAAAACAAGGACAATTGGGGATATCAGTCTTTCAAAACCGCAGAGGAACTTTTTGATAAATATGCCTCATTTATCAAGACCATGGAAAATCTGGTAAAAAAGGGCTTGTCTGCAGCTGTATATACCCAAACCACCGATGTTGAGCAGGAGACCAATGGGTTAATGACCTATGACCGGATCATGAAACTTCCGGAAGGAAACTTAAAAGCGTTGAATGAACGGTTGTACCTGATCACAGCGCCCTGATCTATTTATCGACACACACACAACTAAACATACAAATGAGACGATTACTTTTTACTCTAAGTTTAACCGCTTTTCTATTGAACGTGCTGGCGCAGGAACGCGTTGCGCCTGCTTACCCGTTAATCACGCACGATCCGTACTTCAGCATTTGGTCTGCCACCGACCAGGTGAATAAATCTGTAACGAAGCACTGGACCGGAACAAGTCATTCTTTAACTGGCATGATCAAGGTTGACGGTGTCCCGTACGGTTTTTTAGGTGCTATAGAGGAACCTTACCTGAACATCCTTCCAACATCAGATGATCAGAACTATCAATTCAGTTATACGGAAACTGCGCCGGCGGCAGACTGGACCAGTGTAAATTTCATGGCAACAGAATGGAAGTCCGGCGCTGCACCGCTTGGTGATTTGCTTAGTGGTGCAAGTACTGCATGGACTTCGAAGGAACTTTGGGTGAGAAGGACTTTCGAGCTGGGCAATCCGGTAATGAAAGACCTTGCATTGAAGATCAGCCATGACGATAATGTGGAGGTTTTTCTCAATGGTCAGCTGGTCTATAACCTGATCGGATGGGTTAACAACCGCTTTGCTCATGTTCCGATCAAAGCTGAAGTATTGAAACACCTGAAAAAGGGGAAGAATGTTCTAGCTATTCACATTAAGAACACAGCTGGGGGAGCCTGGCTTGATGCCGGTTTGATCTCCAGTGCGCCAGCGTCGAAGAAGATCGCAACAGCGGAGCAGAAGCAAGTTAAAGTCACTGCAACACAGACGAGCTATGAGTTCAAAGCTGGTGGCATCGATTTGTCCCTGAACTTTACTTCACCGCTGCTTCTGGATGATCTTAATCTGATCTCCAGGCCAATCTCTTATATCACCTATGAGGTGAAATCTAATGATAAAAAAACGCATCAGGTAGAGCTACTTTTCAATGCCGCCACAGCCATCGCCGTAAATACAGTAGGACAAAAGGTCCAAATAGAAAAGAAAAATAGCAACGGCCTGTCGATCCTCAAAGCCGGAACAGTTGAACAGCCGGTGATGAAGAAATCGGGAGATGACATCAGGATCGATTGGGGTTACCTGTACGTGGGCGTGCCAACGGCAAACCGATCTCTTCAATATACTGTTCCCTTGAAAAATGCAGTAGAACATTTCGTTAACCCCGCCAAATTGGGCAAACAAACTGCTGCAACAGATTCAAAAATGTCGCTAAGTACCGTCTTGACTTTCGGTCCGGTCGGAACTACAGCAAAGCAACAATACCTCATGCTGGGTTATGACGACATCGAATCAGTTCAATATTTCGGGAAGAACCTGAAAGCGTATTGGAACTCAGATGGCTCCAAGACTTTTGAAAGTGAATTGCTGAAAGCAAATCTTGCCTATCCGGCAATTAAGAAAAAATGCGATGATTTCGATATAGCAATGGTTAAGAAAGCGACAGCAGCTGGTGGCGAGAACTACGCAAAACTCTGTGTATTGGCCTACAGGCAGGCCATTTCCGGACACAAGCTGGTGAATAGTCCTGATGGCGAGTTACTTTTTCTTTCCAAAGAGAATTTTAGCAACGGATCTATCAATACCGTGGACGTAACCTATCCATCTGCACCGTTATTTTTAGCGTATAATCCTGATCTGCTCAAAGGGATGTTGAACGGGATCTTTCATTACAGTGAAAGTGGCCGATGGAAAAAACCATTCGCTGCTCATGATCTTGGTACTTACCCTCTCGCAAACGGACAGACATACGGTGAGGATATGCCGGTTGAGGAATCAGGGAACATGATCATTCTCACTGCCGCAATCGCCAGGGTTGAAGGGAACGCGGAATATGCCAGAAAGCACTGGGAAACGCTAAGTACCTGGGCTGAATACCTGAGTAAGGAGGGTTTTGACCCGGCAAATCAATTGTGTACTGATGATTTCGCTGGTCACCTGGCCCGAAATACCAATTTATCAGTTAAAGCGATCGTTGCCTTAGGCAGCTATGGCATGCTTGCCGGGCAACTGGGTAAGACTGACCTTGCAGCAAAATACACAGACATGGCCAAAGCAATGGTTCAAAAATGGATCGTCATGGCTGATGCCGGCGACCATTTTTCCCTCACATTTGACAACAAAAACACCTGGAGTCAAAAATATAACCTGGTTTGGGATAAGGTACTCAACCTCGGAATCTTTCCTAAAGAAGTATATAAAAAGGAGATCGATTTCTACCTGAACAAACAGAATAAATTCGGCTTGCCGTTAGACAGTCGCCGAACTTACACCAAATCCGACTGGATCCTCTGGACCGCAACACTTGCCGATAATCGTGCGGACTTTGATAAACTGGTAAACCCGGTTTATAAGTTCGCTGTGGAAACTCCAAATAGGGTTCCCCTGAGCGATTGGCATGAAACGACTGACGGAAAGCAGGTTGGCTTCCAGGCCCGAACTGTGGTAGGGGGATACGCTATCAAGCTATTGGACCACATGCTTAACAACAGATAATTTACGCAGCAATTGATATGAAACTAAAACTTTTAATCTTCCTCATTTCTCTGCAAATTGGAACACAGGTTTGCGCCCAAACAGCAGACCTCGTGAATTACGTAAATACCCTACAAGGCACCAACTCCAAGCATGAGCTCACAAGGGGGAATACCTATCCCACAACGGCGTTGCCATTTGCCATGCATACCTGGACCCCACAGACCGGTAGAAATGGCGATGGATGGAAATACCAGTATTTCAAAGATAAGATCCGAGGGTTTCAGCAGGCACATCAGTGCAGCTCCTGGAGCCGGGATTACGCGGTGTTTTCATTCATGCCCATGACAGGTCGGCTCGTTGTCAATGAAAATGAACGCGAGGCAAAATTTAGTCATGAGGATGAGATTGCCCGGCCCAATTATTACAAAGTTAGGTTTGAAAACCAGATCACGACAGAAATGTCCCCTTCAGAGCGCGGGGCCCATTTGCGTTTCAGTTATCCCAAAGGTGGGAAAAGCTTCCTGGTACTGGATGGGTACACTGGTTTAAGCGGTGTTACTATTTATCCAAAAGAACGTAAAATTACGGGTTTCGTGAACAACGGAGAGGGTTTCAAAGAAGGGTTTAAAAACTTTTTTGTGATCCACTTTGATCAGCCATTTAAAACTTATGGTACGTGGGAAAATAAAGAAAATACGATTCATGCAAATGAAACTGAAGCAGAAGGGCAGGGAAAAGGCGCTTATGTACAGTTTAAAGATGGCGCAAAGGTCCAGGTTAAGGTAGCCTCGTCCTATATCAGTATGGAACAGGCGGCGTTAAATCTTGAACGCGAACTTGGGGCCGACAAAACGCTGGAAGTAACCAAAGAGCGGGCTGCGGCCATCTGGAATAAATCGTTGTCGAAAGTTATTGTTGAAGGAGGAAGCGAAGCAGATCTGGCAACCTTCTATTCCTGTTTCTTCAGGGCAAGTATATTTTCGAGGAAATTCTATGAACTGGACAAGAATGGTAAACCGTATTACTTCAGCCCGTACGATGGCAAAATTCATCCGGGTTTTATGTTTACCGATACCGGGTTCTGGGATACTTTCCGTGCCCAGTTTCCCTTAAATACGATCATGCATCCTGAAATGCATGGGCGATACATGCAGGCCCTGATCGATGCCTATAAGCAATGCGGATGGTTGCCTTCCTGGTCGTTCCCAAGTGAAGCGGGCAGTATGATTGGTAACCATGCCATTTCCCTGTTGGCAGACGCCTGGGCAAAAGGTATCCGGACATTCGACCCTAAGGAGGCACTGGCAGCTTATTTACATGAAGCGACGAACAAAGGACCCTGGGGGCCTGCAAACGGGAGGGATGGTTGGAAAGAATATTATCAGCTCGGTTATGTGCCCTATCCAGATTACAGAGAAGCTACTGCGAAAACTTTGGAATATGCCTACGATGATTATTGCGCATGGACATTGGCAAAAATGACGGGCAATAAATTCTATGCGGATATTTTCGAGCGGCAGATGTACAACTACAAAAATGTTTATGACCCTTCAACCCGGTTTATGAGGGGTAAGAATGCATCGGGGCAATGGACATCGAATTTTGATCCCGTTGAATGGGGTGGGCCATATACGGAAGGAAATGCATGGCACTACCACTGGTCTGTATTTCAGGATATCGATGGACTGATCAATTTGATGGAGGGACCGCAAAATTTCACCGCAAAGCTGGATTCTGTATTTTCGGAACCGAGTAAGGTTAACGTCGGCACCTATCGTGGAATGATCCATGAAATGACGGAGATGGTCATGGCGAATATGGGACAGTATGCCCATGGCAACCAGCCTATTCAGCACATGGTTTATCTGTATAACTATGGAAGTCAGCCATGGAAATCGCAGTTTCATGTGAGAAACGTGATGCGTAAGCTTTATGATGCCACCGAAAACGGTTACCCGGGGGATGAAGATCAGGGGCAGACCTCTTCCTGGTATGTATTAAGTGCACTTGGGTTTTATAGTGTAACACCGGGAACAGATCAGTATGTGATCGGTAGTCCTATGTTTAAAAAGGTTACCATTAACCTGGAAAATGGAAAGAAGTTCGTTATCGAAGCCACAAACAACAGTGCGGAAAATGTTTATATAAAATCTGCAAGTATGAATGGAAAGATCCATACTGCAAATTTTATCCGGCATAAAGACATTTTGGAGGGCGGCTTGTTGAAGCTGGAAATGTCCGATCAACCGGAATTTACCCGGGGGATTGCCTCAGCTGATAAACCATTTTCTTTGAGCCTGGGGAAATAGCCTTTTTTGAATAGCAGCAGGGAGTTATA
>JAPSHM010000368.1 GCA_031179845.1 Pedobacter sp. | reverse complement strand
ATGAAGTAGTCAATTCCTGCTTTATATCCGTAATTTTTGCTTATGGACACATCCTTAGCTTCTTGGTTGAAGTAGGTAAGTTTGGACGTGTTTTTGGTACTGCGATTTAGAGATAGATTTTCAAACTGTTTGTTGTTTGTATAGTTAAAATCCGCGAAAACATTTATCTTCTCTGACCGATGATTCAACATTACTCCCGCTTGAGACTTACGGTAGGTTCCATAACCTCCGCCGACCATCAGCATTCCATTTGTTCCATAATTATTATTAGTTTTCAGTTTGATGTTAATGATACCACCTGTTCCAGCAGCATCGTACTTAGCTGACGGATTTGGAATTACTTCTATTGTATTGATAGTGCTTCCAGGAGTTGCTCGAAGCAGGTTAGCAAGTTGACTGGACGACAAATTAGTTAATTTGCCATTGAGCATAATGCTGACGCCGGGTTTGCCTCTTAAGCTTACACTTCCTTCATTGTCCAATGTAATGCCTGGAACTCTTGCTAAGATTTCGAGAGCTGAATTCCCCTCTGCAAGCGGGCTCGATGAAACATTGATGATCACTTTACCATCTTTTCTTTCAATAAGGTTCTTTTTGCTGGTTATGGAAACCACATCTAATTCCTGTACCAACGATTGCATAACGAGTGTGCCAATGTTATAGGTTTGGCTATCTTTCACGCTAAAAGGTCCATGAGCAATATCCTGATAACCTATTGACGCAAGTTTTAAGAAATACTCTTCGATAGGGATATTTGAAAACAAGAATTCCCCCGCATTATCTGATAGCGTAGTTGATACTAAAGAAGAGTCATTTAGCCGATGTAAATGGACCGAAACATTGTTTAAGATTACTTTCTTTTCATTAAGTACTTTGCCCGTCACAAATTGTCGATTTACATCGACCTGTGCATGAGCGCTGTAGTTAAAGAAAAACGAAAAAAAGATTGGTATATATTTGGTAAGAGCTGTCATCGATGGTTATAATTTGAGAGTTAATCTCAAATATATTTTATCTAACCATATACAAGTGGAATTTAACGTTGTTTAACGTATCTTGGAAAGCATGCAGGGATTTTGGGGCTAACAAAAAAGCAGGACATAATATGTCCTGCTTTTTTGTTAGCTATTATCTTTAAGGCTATTCAGTTTCTTTAGACAAGGCCATTTTTATCCTTACAGCCGCCTCTGCGAGCTCCTCATCGGTCGGATGCAGCTTAGCTTTACTGAAATTCATATCGTTGACCTCATTCATAGGAATGAGGTGAATGTGAACGTGTGGCACTTCCAATCCGATAACTGCGACTCCTACCTTTTTACATGGAAAAGCTTCTTTCAATCCTGTCGCCACAATTTTTGCAAATAACGTCAGTCCGAAGTAGCTTTCTTCATCCATATCAAAAATGTAATCGATCTCCTTTTTAGGGATAACCAATACATGTCCCATAACCAGTGGATTTACATCCAGAAATGCCAGGTATTCGGTAGTTTCCGCGATGATATGTGCTGGAATTTCCCGATCCACAATTTTTGAAAAGATAGTTGCCATGGTTTCTGATTTTATCTAGTGATTTCTAATATTTCAAATTCCATTTTTCCCGCGGGAACGTCTATTTCTGTTGTATCGCCCACAGATTTACCAAGTAATCCTTTGGCGATTGGCGATTTCACAGAGATCTTTCCTGTTTTTAGATCGGCTTCAGATTCGGCAACCAATTGGTATGACATCGTAGCGCCGTTTTTAACATTTTTAATCTTAACGATTGAAAGTGCCAGTACCTTCGACGTATCCAATTTGGACTCATCAATAAGTCTTGCTGTTGAAAGTGTAGTCTCCAACTTGGCGATCTTTGCTTCATGTAGACCTTGCGCTTCTTTCGCCGCGTCATATTCTGCATTTTCTGAAAGATCCCCTTTATCCCTTGCTTCTGCAATTGCTTTTGAAATCAATTGTCTTCCTGTACTTTTTAAATACTGTAACTCTTCCTTCAGTTTATCTAAACCATCTTGGGTATAATACGTTACCTCTGTCATAGCTCGTTCTATTTTTGTAAATCCTCTAAAAAACAAACAAGACTACATCGGCCTATAAGCCTACATAGTCTTGCTTCAATTAAAACGAAGATAACAGCGTAAGAGCAAAAAACCAAATTTTCGTATGGAAATGATTCGGCCATGATGAAATAAAGTTAAATAGCGCTTAACTTATCTGCCAGCACCTCTGAAATCTTTCTGTAGGATTCAAACGTCCAGCCACCTACATGCGGTGTTAGGATTATTTTTCCTGAGGAGATCAATTCAGTATACCAATCCTGAGTGCCCAGTGCTGGAAATTTTTCCACCTCAAGCACATCCAGTCCGGCACCAAGAATCTTATTGTTTTGAATTGCGGAAAGCACTGCCTTAGTACTGACCACTTCCCCACGGGCAGTGTTGATCAAAAATATTGGTTTACGGAAGTGAAGTAGATATTCTTCATCGACCATTTGCCTGGTTTCATTGGTTAGCGGGACATGCAAACTAATCACGTCACTATGTTTGACAATCTCTTCCATACTGACTTCTTTGGCATAGGCATCAGAAAATCCAGTCTTATATTTATCGTAAGCGATCACATTCACATCAAACCCAGCTAATTTCTTAGCGAAACTGCGCCCCATGAAGCCATATCCGATTACGCCGACGGTGCGACCTCTCAACTCAAAGCCGCGGTTGCCTTCCCTATTCCAAATGCCATTTCGAACCTCTATATCCGCATTTCTGATATTGTTCATCAGGTTCAGTAACAAACCTACCGCATGCTCCCCTACCGCATCCATGTTTCCCTGTGGGGCATTTAGCAATCGGATGTTCTTTTGAATTGCAAAAACTTCATCTATGTTATCTAATCCGGCTCCGGCCCTTGCAATGAACTTCAGGTTTGTTCCTGCTTCCATCAGTTCCTTATCTATCAAAAATTTTGTGCGCACGGCGATCCCAGTATACTCCGCTATGATTTGAAGCGTCTCTGTGCGCGTAATTTGTGGACGGTCATGTACTTCATATCCCATTTCAGTTGCACTTTCCCTGAAGGCGGGATGGAGGTCGTCAACAATTAATATTTTTCCTTTCATTTGTTTCGATCTGGTTATTTTGTTAGCTGGGTTAGGTGGGCCGTCAGTTCAATAAATTCATCAACGCTAAGTTGCTCTGCCCGTTTATCAAAGAATGGATGGGTATCCATTTTATCTTTAGCCGACGACGCCGCCGGCGAAGCCTATGACAAGGTGGCCCGCATCCTGGGCCTTGGCTACCCTGGCGGCCCGGCCATCGACAGGCTGGCCCGCACCGGCAACCCCAAAGCCATCCGG
>JAPSHM010000097.1 GCA_031179845.1 Pedobacter sp. | reverse complement strand
TCTGGAGGATTGGTAGCTGTTTCTATCGCCTTCCCTCTGCGTAAATTTTTCTAGTGACAGAAGAACCTGACCTTTTGGGTAACTGAAGTACTTATAGTTCGTCCGTCTGAAAATATAATTGAAACCTCTATAGGTACCATTGAATATGACCATTTGGTATTGGCGACTGGATCGACCAGTAACTTTTTTGGACAGAAAGAGATTGAAGGTAATGCGATGCCAATGAAGTCGATTCCTGAGGCACTAAACCTTAGAAGTTTGATACTGCAGAATTTGGAGGCCGCGCAAATTGTGCCTGACCTGCAACTGAAAGCTGAATTACTTAATTTTGTAGTGGTAGGTGGAGGTCCGACCGGTGTAGAAACCGCTGGAGCATTGGCAGAACTTAAAAGGCACGTTCTCAAAAACGATTACCCGGAGCTAAACATCGACGATGTCAACATATACCTTATAGAAGGTTCACCTGAATTACTGGGTGCCATGTCTGTTCAGGCTCAGATCGCTTCTGCTGAGTTCTTAACCGAATTGGGTGTCACAATTATGCTTAGCACTAGAGTTCAAGGATATGATGGAAAGGTTTTGAGCCTGCTTGATGGAAGAAAGATTCCATCATCGACCGTGATCTGGTCTGCCGGCGTTAAAGGCGCGGTACCCAATGGACTAAACATTGAAGACTTAGTTCGTGGAAACCGGTTAAAGGTGAATGAGATAAACCGGGTTGACGGTCATGACAATATTTACGCGATCGGTGATGTTGCTGCAATGATCAGTGAAGAATTCCCTAACGGTCACCCTGGTGTAGCACCCGCCGCCATTCAACAGGGCAAGCTGTTGGCCAAAAACTTACTCAATGTCCTTGCTAAGAAACCGGTTGTCCCTTTTAAATATAAAGATAAAGGTACTATGGCTACAGTTGGAAGAAACAGAGCGGTAGTCGATCTGCACAAAATCAGATTTCAAGGGATATTTGCCTGGTTCACCTGGATGTTTGTGCATTTGATGACTTTAGCCGGATTTAGAAATAAGCTGGTTGTTTTCGTGAACTGGGTTTGGAGTTATTTTAGCTACGACAGGGGTACGCGCCTGATCATCCGCCCGTATTTCAAAGAAAAAAGTATAGATGAAGTACTAGAAATCCATGATATTACAAAAGCCGGTTAAACTGATTGAATGTCCCCGGGATGCGATGCAAGGCATCCACCATTTCATTGATACGGATATAAAAGCTGCTTATATAAATTTGCTACTGGAAGTGGGCTTTGACACGATCGACTTTGGTAGTTTTGTATCTCCAAAGTCAATCCCCCAATTGCGGGATACTGCCGAGGTATTGTCCAGGTTAAACCTAAGCAATACCCATTCGAAGTTACTGGCTATTGTAGCCAATATAAGGGGTGCGGAAGCCGCTGCAATACATCCGGAGATCAGCTATCTCGGATTTCCCTTCTCGATCTCAGAAACGTTCCAGCAACGTAATACGAATTCCAGCATTGCGCAATCGCTGGACACCGTTAAAAGACTATTGGAGATCTGCGGAAAGAATAATAAAACAGCAGTCGTTTATCTATCTATGGGTTTCGGGAATCCGTATGGCGACACCTGGAATCCAGAAATTGTTGAAAGATGGGCTGAGGAGCTGATCGGTCATGGCGCAAAAATTCTCGCTTTATCTGATACGACAGGAGTATCTACGCCTGAAAAGATTAAAGCGATTGTTCCCCATATGATTGGACGATTCGAAAATGAGGGCAAAGGTGTGGAAATCGGCGTGCATCTACACAGTACTCCGCACACCCGCTTAGAGAAGATTTCCGCAGCTTATGAAAGTGGCTGCAGGCGATTTGATAGTGCGTTAAAGGGGTATGGCGGATGCCCAATGGCAGCAGACGAGTTGACAGGAAATATGGCAACGGAAGAGCTGATCGGTTATTTAAGCAGTAAAGGCAGTGCTCCCAAGTTGAATATGGACAAATGGCAGGAAGCGGTTGCCTTCTCTGCCAAAGTATTTCTATAAAATTTTAACCATTTTTCTATGACGGATTCCGGCTTCGTCAAACTCTTCTCCTTCAGCAACAAAGCCAAAACGGGCGTACAGAGGCATAGCCTGAAGCTGGGCATTTAAATAAATGTAATGGGCGCTTTGCGGCAAATCTGCAAGTGCAGCAGCAACCATTGCTTGTCCAACACCATTGCCTCTAAACTCTTTTAAGACGGCAAAACGTTCCAATTTATAGCCCAGATCGGTTCTACGCCACCGGCATGCGCCACAGGGCTCGCCATTGACTTCTGCAAGGAAATGGACAGATTCTTCTTCGTTTTCCCATTCTAACTCAGGTGGACATTCCTGTTCTTCTACAAAGACCTTTTTTCTGATTGCAAATACCTTCTCGAGCTCTTCTTGATCTTCTACTTTCCTTACAACTGGTGCATTCATGGGATGTTGATATTAAAAAAAATACCCCAAGGTTTAACCTTAGGGTATATGTTGTATTTTTAATTGTTATTATAGTTTATCGCTCGCGTTTCTGCAGTTTAAATCCTCAAATGCCTGAGTTAAGCGCTTAACAAATTGCTCTTCACCTTTACGCAACCAAACGCGTGGATCATAATATTTCTTGTTCGGTTTATCGTCACCGTCTGGATTGCCGATCTGCGCCTGAAGATAAGCTTCATTGGCTTTATAATAATCAAGTATGCCTTCCCAGAATGCCCATTGCATATCTGTATCAATATTCATTTTGATAGCACCATATGAAATAGCCTCTCTGATTTCTTCCTGAGATGAGCCAGAACCACCATGAAATACAAAGTTGATTGGTTTTTCGGCAGAAAGGTTATATTTTTCCTTAATAAAGTCTTGTGAATTTTTTAAGATTACAGGTTGTAACTTAACATTACCTGGTTTATAAACACCATGTACGTTTCCAAAAGCCGCAGCAACCGTAAATTTATCGCTTACTTTACTTAACACTTCATAAGCATATGCAACTTCTGAAGGTTGCGTATACAATTTGGAACTGTCTACATCAGTGTTGTCAACCCCATCTTCTTCTCCACCGGTTACTCCTAACTCAATTTCGATGGTCATACCCATTTTAGCCATACGGGCTAAATATTTAGCAGAGATCTCCATGTTCTCCTCTATTGATTCTTCTGAAAGATCCAACATATGCGAAGAAAACAAAGGTTTGCCATGTTCAGCAAAGAATTTTTCGCCGTGGTCAAGCAATCCATCGATCCATGGTAACAATTTTTTAGCTGCATGGTCTGTATGCAATACCACTGCTACACCATAGTGTTCTGCGAGCAGGTGAACATGTTTGGCTGCAGAAACTGCACCAAGTACACAAGCATTCAGGTTATCATTATTTAATGTTTTTCCTGCATAAAACTGCGCGCCTCCGTTAGACAACTGGATCATAACTGGTGAATTGACTGCTTTTGCAGTTTCCATCACGGCATTGATCGTATTTGTTCCTGTAACATTTACTGCTGGTAAAGCAAATTGATGTTTTTTAGCCTGTTCGAACAATTCTTGAACAGCATCTCCGTAAATTACGCCTTTATAGCCTTTTAAACTCATTATATTTAATTTTAGATACGCCGAAGTTATGAAAAATATGGGTTTAGGCAAATTAAAGTTATGCGAAACTTACCCTTATACGTTCTAATTTTTTTTTGTTTCTTTGTACTCGCATTTTTCAACAAATAACATGGCTTGGTTCAAGAGAGAAAAAAAAGGTATTAGTACGTTAACGGAAGAAAAGAAGGAGGCACCAGATGGTTTATGGAACAAGTGCCCCAACTGTAAGAAAGCGTTACACAGTGCGGACCTTGTAGAAAATAAATATGTTTGCCAGTACTGCAATTATCATTTGCGAATTGGGTCCAAGGAATATTTTGAAGTATTATTTGATAACAACGAGTTTACAGAGCTTTTTGAGAATCTGACTTCGGGTGATCCGCTACAGTTTACGGATAGTAAACCTTATACGGAGCGGTTGGTAGAAAGCAGGGCTAAAACTGGTTTAAAAGATGCTATAAGAGCAGCACATGGTAAAATTGACGGGCGGAATCTAGTTGTAGCCTGTATGGACTTCAATTTTATTGGTGGTTCTATGGGTTCCGTAGTTGGAGAAAAGATCGCCCGTTCTATCGATTATTGCATCAAACACAAAATTCCATTTCTGATGATATCGAAATCTGGTGGTGCCAGAATGATGGAAGCGGCGTTCTCTTTAATGCAAATGGCTAAGACTTCGGCTAAGCTGGCTTTGTTAAGTCAGGCAAAGATCCCCTACATTTCCTTGTTAACCGATCCCACTACCGGGGGTGTAACCGCATCTTATGCGATGTTGGGCGACATCAATATCGCGGAACCAGGCGCATTGATTGGCTTTGCCGGTCCAAGGGTAATTAAAGAAACCATTAAGAAAGATTTGCCGAAAGGGTTCCAAACTGCAGAATTTGTACTGGAGCACGGCTTTTTAGATTTTATAGTTGACCGTAGGGCTATGAAGGCCAAATTGGCATCATTCATCCGAATGGTAGAAAATTAAGGAGAAACATCTCTTAACAAACAAAGGCCTGCATCCTGCAGGCCTTTGTTTATTTCTGTATTTTAAACAACTAAGTTTTTTTCGACGATCTCCTTCAGTTTTTCTACAACAACGTCCAGCTCAGCTTTTGTATTAAACTTACTAAATGAAAAGCGAATGGAAGGACGGTTAGGATCGGCCCCAACGCCTGTCAGCACATGAGAGCCTATATTGGAACCCGAAGCGCAGGCACTTCCTCCAGAAGCTGAAATCCCATTGATGTCCAGATTAAATAAAAGCATATCGGACATCTCCATCGCAGGAAATGATACGCTTAACACCGTATATAAACTTTTATCTTCATCAGTTTCCCCGTTGAAATAAACGTCTGGAATTTCGTTGACGAGTCTGTCCTTTAAATAGTTCTTGAGATCCTGTATATGTTGCTGGTGACTTTCTAAATCGGAATACGCCATTTCAAGCGCCTTGGCCAAACCTACAATCCCGTAAACATTTTCTGTTCCTCCACGCATATTGCGTTCCTGCGCACCACCAAAAATCATAGGACTGATCTTGATATCGTGGTTTACATAAAGAAAACCAACGCCTTTGGGGCCATGAAGCTTATGGGCAGAGCACACTATAAATTGTGCTTTAAGTTTCCTTACATCATAGGAATAATGTCCCATAGTTTGAACGGTATCACAATGATACACAGCGTTGTAATTTTCGCAAAGCGCACCCACCCTATCTATGTCTGTTAGCGTGCCTAGCTCATTATTTGCATGCATCAATGATACGAATGACCTTTGGTTCCCACTTAATAGTTCCTCCAGGTGGTTATAATCGATGTTGCCTTTCTCATCAACATTGACATAGCTCAGCTTGTCTATCGCCCCCTGGTTTAACATCATGCTTAAGGTATGTTCCACAGCGTGGTGTTCTATTTTAGACGTAATTGCATGCCTGATATTGAAGGTTGAAATGCCACATCGAATGGCTGTATTGTCTGCTTCAGTACCTCCGGATGTAAAAAATATCTCCGCAGGTGACGCGTTTAACAATCCTGCAACTGTCTTCCTCGCTTTCTCGATCAAGGTGCGCACCTCGCGCCCCTGTGCATGGATCGAAGATGGGTTTCCGTAATAATTACTCATTACATGAACCATTTCTGCCATTACCTCTTGATCCAAGGGCGTAGTGGCTGCATTATCTAAATAAATTCTTTCCATGTCCCCGTCAATTAAGTTTTAATATTTCCTTGATATCTGAGATGATCTTTGTCGCAAGTCCTTCTGCTACCGTTTCCGTTCCTGCTTCACTATATATACGAATGATCGGTTCAGTATTTGATCTGCGCAAATGCACCCATTCCTTGTCAAACTCAATTTTCAGTCCATCAATAGTACTGTTAGGATGACTTTGGTATTTCTCCTGCACTTGAACCATTAACGCATCAATATCCATTTCAGGGGTTAACGTGATTTTATTTTTGGAAATGTGATACTCCGGATAACTCTTTCTAAGCACTGATATGGTCTTGCCAAATTTGGCCAGATGCGTCAAAAATAGGGCAATACCCACTAAGGCATCACGGCCATAATGCAGCTCAGGATAGATGATTCCGCCGTTTCCTTCGCCACCGATCACCGCATTCGTAGCTTTCATTTTGTTCACTACATTCACTTCTCCGACCGCCGAGGCAAAATAAGTTCCACCAGCCTTTTCAGTTACATCCCGCAAGGCCCTTGTAGATGAAAGGTTGGACACCGCATTTCCGGGTGTATTTTGCAGGATATAATCGGCTACGGCAACTAACGTATACTCTTCCCCAAACATTTCACCGTTTTCACAAACAAAACAAAGTCGATCAACATCAGGATCAACAACGATACCTAGGTCAACTTTCTCCCGTTGAACAAGCTTGGCAATTTCTGTGAGGTTTTCTGGCAGGGGTTCCGGATTATGTGGAAAATGACCATTTGGTTCACAGTACAATTCATGAATTATTTCTACACCGAGCGCCCGAAGTAAAGCGGGCACAAATATCCCTCCTGTCGAATTAACACAGTCGATTGCCACTTTAAATTTCGCATCTTTAATGGCTTGAACATCAACCAAGGGCAAAGCCAAAATAATGTCTATATGTTTTTGCAGGTAGGTATCATTGTTGATCACTTTACCCAAACTGTCTACATCAGCAAATTCAAATTCAGCTTTTTCAGCGAGTTCGAGCACTTCTTTCCCATCTGCATCGCTGATAAATTCACCTTTATCGTTCAGAAGTTTCAGGGCATTCCATTGCTTTGGATTGTGGCTGGCTGTTAAAATGATGCCTCCACCTGCCATTTCCAATGGAACAGCGATTTCAACTGTCGGAGTTGTAGATAGACCCAGATCGATTACTTCAATACCCAATCCCTGCAGAGTACCAATAACCAAATTATTTACCATTTCGCCTGATATCCTGGCATCTCGACCAAGAACGACCTTTTTAATATTCGTTTTATCAATTACCCATGCGCCATACGCAGCGGTAAATTTCACAATATCGATTGGAGTCAGACCATTGCCAGCTATGCCGCCAATCGTACCCCTAATGCCGGAGATAGATTTTATTAGTGTCAAGTTCTTCTGTTTTCACCAAAATTAAGAAAAATTCAGTGAACCACTTATCTAACTTAATTGATTATATTTAGATATGCAGTTAAATTGCATTTGCAGGATAAATAATTTGGCCGGTTGTAGGCAAAACACTATTAAACACTATATTTGTCACTTTCAAATGTTATCCTATGCAGCGTAAATGGTTCCAACACTGGTTTAACTCACCTTATTACCACATTCTTTACAATCAACGTAATGATGAAGAAGCTGAGTTCTTAATCGATAATCTCTCTGCATATTTAAAACCTGCTGCTCAATCAAGGATTCTGGATATTGCCTGTGGAAGAGGTCGCCATGCCATATATTTAAACAAGAAAGGTTACGACGTCACTGGCATAGACCTTTCTGAACAAAGCATTAAATATGCCCAGCAGTTTGAGCAGAAACACCTTCATTTCCTTGTTCATGACATGCGCAAATTGTGCTATATCAATTATTTTGATATTGCTATGAACCTTTTTACCAGTTTTGGCTATTTCGAAACGGAAAAAGAACACGTCAGCGCGTTAAAAGCGTTTAGAAAAGGTTTGAAAGCAGACGGTACGTTGGTTATAGATTACTTCAACACACAGAAGATCATTAAAAATCTTACCCATAAAGAGAGCAAGACCGTTGACGGCATAGAATTCCACCTGAGCAAGTTTGTATCAAACGGAAAGATCATTAAGCATATCAATTTCGAGCACCGCGATAAATTCTTTGCATTTGAAGAACGCGTACAGGCTTTTGAATTGTCTGACTTTGAAAGGATGTTTGAAAAGAGCGGCTTAAAGATCGCAGCAAAATTCGGCAGCCATGGTCTGGACGAATTTGACGAAACGAAGTCAGACCGTCTGGTCTTAATTTGCAAAAAGGCATGATCGAGAGCTTGCAGCAATTTGATGTTGAGCTTTTTTTAAAGATTCACAGGGGAATGGCCAATCCATTTTTTGACTGGTTGATGCCATTGCTGCGCAACAGGTATTTTTGGGCCCCACTTTACCTCTTTATTGTTATCTTCTGCATGATGGAGTACAAAAAAAGAGGTGCTCATATTATAGGGATGCTCCTGATTACCTTCGCCCTCGGAGACTTAACGGCTTCTCGATTAATTAAACCATTTGTAGCCCGGCTTAGGCCCTGTAATGACCTTAGTCTAGCAGATTTACTGATCTCCAGAGTTCATTGTGGTTCTGGTTTTAGTTTTCCGTCAGCACATGCTACCAATCATTTTGCTATAGCTGTATTCCTGATTTTGGTTTTTTATGATAAATGGAAATGGATTCTGCCTATTGGCCTGGCCTGGGCTTTTCTTATTTCATTTTCACAGATCTATGTTGGCGTACACTACCCTATAGATACGATGGCAGGTGCATTGCTTGGTACAGCAATAGGCCTCCTCACGGGAACAATTTATAGAAAAATACAACAGAATAAACAATGGAAATCTGGAAACTAGTCGTTTTATTTTTCAGTGCTTTTTTAGGAGGCACAACCATCTTTTTAGTGAAGAGTGACAAATCTCAGCTGCTGAAGTTAATTCTTTCTTTTAGTGGAGCCTACCTATTCGCCATCACCGTATTACATCTAATCCCCGATGCTTATAGTGGTGCGGATCATGAAGCTATCGGGGTATTTATCTTAATAGGATTTTTACTTCAGGTCTTATTGGAACAATTCTCTGAAGGAGTAGAACACGGCCATATCCATAAGCACAGTGAAAGTAAAGCATTTCCCTACGGCATTATGATCAGTCTATGTTTACACGCTTTTCTGGAAGGTATGCCGTTGGCAAAAGACCAGCATAATGCATTGATTTATGGCATTGCGCTACATCATATTCCAGCCGCCTTTGCATTGGCCAGTATTTTATTGCAAAGCCATTTTAGGCGGAAAAGTATTGTAATTTACATCAGCATTTTTGCGATTATGGCCCCACTCGGCTTTTATGTAAGTTTTGGATTAAGCAATGGAACAATTGGCGGCGTCGAAGCTTATTTCAATAAGATTATGGGAATTGTAATCGGAATTTTTCTCCACATATCAACGACTATCCTTTTTGAATCAAGCATTGATCATAAAGTAAGTAAACGCAAAATGATTGCAGTTCTGGCTGGTGTCGCAATTGCACTCATTGGATTTTATACCACGGGTCAAACTTCACACAATCACTAGCCTCTCATTTTATCGAGAAGATCATTCAATTGTTCGGCCTCCTCTGCGGTTAAATTCGGCGCTGCCATCGCAGACAGATCCACCTCATTGTCAATCTGACTCAGTAGAGACAAGCCTTTTTTCGTGATTAAAATATCTACAGCACGTTTATCATTCGGGTTAACTGCTTTTAATACCAGGCCTTTTTGTACGAGGCGGTCTACAATTCTTGAGGCATCGCACATCTTATCTAACATTCTTGATCTTAATAGATTTATGGTCGAAGGGGCTGGATATTGTCCCCTCAATATTCTTAAAATATTAAACTGCTGAGTGGTAATATCATAAGGTGATACCATCTGTTTTAACCTTTCATTGCACCATCCGTAAGTAAACAATACATTTACGATGGCCTGCTGATAAATGCTTTCGAACCGGGAAGTTTTCGTTTCTTTCTGCAACTGCATCTTATACTCCTTTATTTATCTTCTGAGTTTTTTTCTCCTTTTGGTTTTCCAAAATTCCAGGGGCAGTGTTTACATTTATTTTTGCAGCAGTACCCACGTTTGATGTGATATGCTGCAGTGAACACCATTAAACCATCATCATTAAAATAATAGTCCTCCCCTTCCTTCATTAATTCAGCAATTTAACGACCAAACTTGATGCAAAGTGATTTTTTAATTGAAGGCCACTGCCATGATTGGTCCAGATTTGTGAAGGCTTAACCTTCTTTGCGGTCAGAAGAATATCATTCCAGTCGGCGTGGTCAGAAATATACAATTGAATTTCCTGGTTAGTTTGGAGGTGTTTCCAGCCTGTCGCAAATACTCTTATGACATTAATGGCTTTAATATAGCTTTTGAAGACCATCGGGGGAACAAGGTATACCATGTTGCTGAGGTTGCTCTTCATCACCTTACGATCGTACGCCTCATAATTTCCTAGACTAATTCCCATTTGTTCATAGATCTTCACAAATGGCAACATGGTATGGTGGACTAGTATCCTTTTTTCTAGACAATGATCATTCATTAAACTAATCAGTCGCTGACATTTTCCTAACGCATATGCACCTAGCATAATGTTGGTCTGCGTAGTGTTCAATTTCAATATTTCCGACTCTGCAACGGGGTGCTGGGTGCCGGGATCCGCAAATGTAGTTTCGGTAATGAGTACATCTGCGCCAACAAACTCAATTGGCTCACAGGTCTTATCCACTTGCAATTTATAATCTCCCGTATAAAGGTACCTTACTCCCCTGTATTCCATCAACACCTGTGCGGAACCCAGTATATGCCCTGCCGGTATAAAACTGATCCTGACCCCGTTTAGTTCAAATGACTCGTAATAGGATTTAAGTACAAATTCCCCACCGGCAAATTTCCTATAACGATGCTTCATGAATAAGGCGGTAGCCTCTGTACAATACACATGAAGATTACCTCCAATGGCATGGTCGCCGTGTGCATGAGAAATCACAGCGTTCTTTACGATTTCTTTTGGGTCGAGATAAAAATCTCCGTAACTACAAAACAACCCTGTTTTGTTCAATATTATAAAATCATCAAGTATCATTCAGAAGTATTTAAAAACAGTTGATGTAATCTGGAGACTTGAATGATTAATGAATCTGTTTCGTTGTTATAAATTATATGGTCGGCAAGTTTTTGTTTCTCCTCATCCGACAGTTGTTTAGCCATTCTGGCCCTGACTTGTTCTTCAGTTACGCCGTCCCGGTTCATTACACGCTGTAACTTCGTTTGCTCGGCTGCGATAACCAGAATATTCCGATCACACATTTTAAATGATCCGCTTTCAAACAATAGTGCTGCTTCTTTTATAATATATGGAACAGTTGCTGGAACCTTTTTTACCCAGCTATCAAAAGCCCTAAATACTGCTGGGTGAACCAACTCATTTAAGCTTGCCAACTGCTCAGCGTTTTTAAACACTATGCCTGCTAAATAACTATTGTTAAGAGTTCCATCACTTAAATAGCTATCTGAACCAAATGTATTTATTACACCCTGGACTAAAATCTCATCCTCCACCATGATCTGTTTAGCCACTGTGTCTGCGTAAAACACAGGAACTCCCAATGTTTCAAACACTTTGCAAATGGTTGTTTTGCCACTGCCTATACCACCTGTAATTCCTATTTTTAACATTATTTCTCAATGATAAAATCCACTTTCGCGGGACTGACGGCGATCAACTTACAAAAGTCCGGAAAACGCAATATCTTAACGCTTAATTTATCGTGTCTAAATTCTTTCCATTCGCTTATATCCACTACTGCTTCAATAGATTCTTCGTTCACTTTCTGAAATTTAGAAAGGGCAACCAAAAACGTAACTTTCACTTTCCGTGGGTAAAGTTTGATGCTGAAGTAATCGCGGTTATTTATAACCTTTAAAGGCACTTCGAGCACTTTTTCTGTAAATTCATCGACTGGAATCCTGACTTCTACGGTGGCAGGAAAGATGGTAACATTTTTCATTTTGGTCTGCGTCATTCCTACGATGGTTTTAGTGGTTAACTGAACATCACTAAGCTTCAAGGTATCGGTCTTCCATTCATGAATTTTCTGCAGCTCTTGTTCCGGTCCTGAAATGGTTACATAATCTGGCAAAATTTCTATTGGATCAGATATTCCATATTGTTTTCTAAAAGTAATTTTGGAAACCAATTTGACGGGCACGCGCTTCACCGTTTTCTCAGAAAAATCAAAATACAAAGTATCTGGTTTTACGGAGATGATTTTCTGCGACGTCTCAAGCTGTCGGTTTACATTATATAACTGTTCTGAAAAAAGAATAAAATTTCTGTTGTTGAGTTTCTCGAGGCTAATAGATATAGATTGCGGCTTGATCCTCAACCTTGCAAACAACAATTGCCAGCCTGTTCCTTCTACCTGCAGGTCTACGGTGTCTGACTGTAGTGGGTGAAAAGCTTTCTTCTGAGGGATATTTTCATACTTCAACACCGTTTTGGCAGTGTAAACATATTTGTTGTTCAATGCCATAAACAACCATGCCGCTATTGCAATCAGCAGACAGAGGATCAGTACAAGAAAGCGTTTTCGCTCTACTTTTGTGAGTTTGATAAACGGCAT